>NZ_JAHCVJ010000005.1:0-300000 GCF_018476885.1 Geoanaerobacter pelophilus | reverse complement strand
TTTTGACAGCAGCCAGTATCCAGTCAAAAGCCTTATCATGCTCAAAATGAGGCGCCCCCTGTGGTGGCCCGAAATATAAGGCATAAATAAGCTGGGCAACATCAATAAACTCCACGAAACCGTCGTAAATACCGAGACAGAGATGCTCCATCCGCTCCCGCGCAGTACCGCTCTTGGCGACCAGATCATTCATCCTTTCGGCGAAGACTGCATAGGAACTCTCCATCAGAGACAAGTAAAGCCCTTCCTTGCTATTGAAATAGTAGTAAAGGACCGGCTTGGTCACCCCTGCCGCCTCGACTATCTCCCTGACCGTAGTGCCTGCATATCCCTTGGAGGTAAACAGCCTGAGCCCTTCGGCAAGCAAGCGCTCGCGAACCGCCGGGTTCACCTGAACCGCTGAAGCTTCGTTTTCCATCATTATTAATGCACCGCCCTGACTCATTTATATACCTACCGGTAAGTACAACAAAATTCACCAACCAGTCAAGCATTATTTACCGAGCGGTAAGCAGGCCACAGGAAGGATTTGCATTTTGTGGGTCAATCCGGTTATATTAGTTGAATTCTCAAGTGCCTTCCCAGAAACTTCATGAGAATGCCGCGGGCAGAACAATCAGATTTTGCAGGAGGCTCCCAAAGGGAGATCAAGGACACATGATACGAACAATACTTACCTTTCCTGACCCGGAACTGAAGAAGAAATCGCTTCCGGTCACAGTTATTAATGACAAGACACGGGAACTCGTCAGAGACATGGCAGAAACCATGTACGACGCCCCCGGCGTCGGTCTGGCAGCGCCACAGATCGGGGTACACCAGCGGATAATCGTCATTGACGTTGCCGGCAAAGACGAAGAACCAAACCTGATTGTTGCCATCAATCCGGTCATCGTGCATGCCGATGGCGAGTCCTATGAGGAAGAGGGCTGCCTCTCCGTACCCAAATACGCGGCAAACGTGCGGCGTCATGCCAGGGTGGTTATCAAAGCATTAAACCTGGACGGCGAAGAGGTGACCTGCAAGGCGGACGGGCTGCTGGCCATTGCCTTCCAACATGAAATCGACCACCTGGACGGGATCCTCTTTGTTGACCATATCTCGCCGCTCAAGCGTGAAATCTTCAAGCGCAAGTATCGCCGGACCATTGAAGAGATGCAGGAGCATAATCGATGACCGGGCTGCGGATCATTTTCATGGGAACCCCGGAATTCGCCTGCCCCACCCTGCAGGCCCTTATCGATCGCGGCGAAAACCTGGTGGCCGTTGTTACTCAGCCGGACCGCCCCAAGGGACGCGGCCAGCAGATGCAGGCACCGCCGGTAAAAGAACTGGCCCAAAAACACGGCATCCCGGTCATGCAGCCTATTAAAGTCAGGGTTCCGGAGGCGGTGGAAGAAATCCGCGCCTATGCCCCGGACTTGATCGTGGTGGTGGCCTTCGGCCAGATCCTGCCTAAAGCGCTGCTGGATATTCCGAAATATGGTTGCATCAACGTCCATGCCTCGTTGCTCCCCAAATATAGGGGGGCAGCGCCACTAAACTGGTGCATCATCAACGGCGAGACCGAGACCGGCGTTACCACCATGCTGATGGATGTCGGGCTCGATACCGGCGACATGCTGCTGAAAAAGACAACTCCCATTGACCCGGACGAAGATGCCCGGTCGCTTCATGATCGGCTGTCGGCAATCGGCGCCGAGTCGCTGGCAGAAACACTTGATCTTCTGGTGGCCGGCAGGCTGGTCCCGGAAAAGCAGGACGACACCCTGACCTGTTATGCGCCGATGCTCAAGAAAGAGCTGGGATGTATTGACTGGAACGATGCGCCGCTAAAGATCAAAAACCTGGTGCGGGGCGTCACCCCGTGGCCGGGTGCATATACCTACCTCGACGGCAAACTGCTGAAGGTTTTCCGGGTCAGAACCGCCGATGGTTCAGGCGCACCCGGATCAGTCCTGCGGGCAGACAAGAGCGGCATAGAGATCGCCTGCTCAGGAGGCAGTATTTTCGTTGACGAACTGCAGCTTGAAGGGAAAAAGCGGCTCCCTGCTGCTGAATTTCTCGCAGGATGTAAACTTGTCGACGGCATGACACTTGGATCGAGAGGAACCGCAGTTGAAGGATAGCCAGATGGACACCGCCCTCCCACCAAGAAAGCGCCTGTTCGTTGCGCTCATGGGTGTAACCTGCCTTTTGATCGTCGGGCTGATCTACCTGATGTGGTGGATCCCTACCAAGGGGTTGGCAAACTTCCACCCTGACCTGCCGCGGATCGTCGGGCTGACCTTTGCCGGGCTCTCTCTACTTGCCGTACTTGGCACCGGGCTGCTGGTACTTACCACTGCGCTGGGCAAGGATATCTTCTTCACCCGGTTCATGCGCCTGGTGGTGATCAAATTTCTGCTGCCTGCCATCGAAATGCTGGGCAGGGCTATCGGCATCCACAAAGACCATATCCGCCAGTCATTCGTGGCGATGAACAACAGCCTGGTCACCTCGCAAAAACTGCTGATCCCGGCTGACCGGATCCTGATCCTCCTTCCCCACTGTCTGCAGCTGTTCGACTGCGACATCAAGGTGACCGGCGGCATCGACAAGTGCGCCCGCTGCGGCCGCTGCAACATCATGGGGCTGGCCGAGCTTGGCGAAAAGTATAAAATCGATATCTCGGTCGCCACCGGCGGCACCCTGGCACGCAAGGTGATCGTGGAAAAGCGCCCCAAACTGGTGGTTGCCGTGGCCTGCGAGCGCGACCTCACCTCAGGCATCAAGGACTGCTACCCGCTACCGGTCATCGGCGTACTCAACGAGCGCCCCAAAGGGCCCTGCATCGACACCATCGTTGATGTCGCAAAGATCGATGCGGCCATTGCATCAGTCATCTCCTGATGTCTTGGCGTAAGCTACTGCAGCTCAACGTCCTGTTGCTCTTGGCGCTATTTGCCATCCCTACCTCGCCGCTCGCCTCTACCATTACCGGTTACCAACCGGTTGTCATCAACTACCTGGACAGTAGCGGCGCCAGGCAGCTGGCGATCCGTTCTTTCAGCAAGGCAGGCACACCATATTATCTGGTGGTTGACCAGGACACCCTTGCAACCAAGCTAGCCCCGGCAACATCGGTCAAGCCGGCAACAGCAGAAGCAACACCCTTCGACGATATCCTGGCAAAAAAAACCGCTCCCCCCTACAGTCTGCAGAACTTCGGCCTGAAGCATGCCATCCGTCCGGTCTCCGGGATGTTCCTGAGCGTTGATCTCTGCCCGTCAAAGCGACCGTTCGAGAAAGGGATGTTCGAAGCGCTGACCGCAATATCGAGAACCAGCGGCCGGCCGACGCCGGTTGCCATCTGCATCTCCGGGGCATGGCTCTCTACTCACCGGGAAGAACTCTCCTGGCTGAAAGATCAGGAGCAAAAGGGGCTGCTGGCCATTACCTGGGTAAATCATTCCCTTTCACACTTCTACGACCCGGCGCTCTTGCTGGAGCGCAATTTCATGCTTGCCGCAGGGACCAACCAGCGGATGGAGATCCTGGCAAATGAAGTTGCCATGCTGGAAGCA
Source organism: Geoanaerobacter pelophilus (assembly GCF_018476885.1). NCBI lineage: Bacteria > Pseudomonadati > Thermodesulfobacteriota > Desulfuromonadia > Geobacterales > Geobacteraceae > Geoanaerobacter > Geoanaerobacter pelophilus. Next base: position 296,434 of record NZ_JAHCVJ010000005.1, on the reverse strand, counting down.
GGGATCACCCCGTCCCCTTTTTTCCGTTTTCCCGGGCTGGTGAGCGATGAACGGCTGGCAAAGCTGCTGCGGGAACTGTCGCTGATTCCACTTGGCGCCGATGCCTGGCTTGCCAAGGGGGAAGCACCGCGGGACGGTAGCATCATCCTGGTTCACGGCAACGGCAACGAACCACCGGGGATCGTTAAATTGATGAAACTGCTGCAGAGCAGCAATTCCCCTCATTTTCTTCCACTAACTGCAGCAACAACAGCAAGCCGAAACAATTTGCTTGACAAAGCAGCCACGGCTGGACAAAGATAGCCACATGAAAAATTTCTCCTTCCAGAACTTTACCGGCTTCTCCTTTTGGTACGGCTTTTATTTTAGGCCGTCTGCCCGGTTACAGGTCTGAGCGAGGGAAGATAACAACTTCACACAGCCAAAAGCCGAGGGCAGACAACGAGTCTCCCCCGGCTTTATTTTTTTGCAGCACCAAAAGGCCAGGGGAAACTCCTCCGGCCTTTTGCTTTTGGCAAGAAAGGATCGAACAATGATCGTGGTAATGAAGGCAGGCGCAGCAAAAAAGGACAAGGACGAGGTATTGAAGAGGATCAAGGAACTGGGGTACAAGCCGCATGTCATCCATGGCACGACGCGCGACGTTATCGGCGCCATCGGCGATGAGCGGGGCAAGTTGGTGCTGCAGCAGCTGGAATCGATGCATGGCGTAGAGAGTGTGGTGCCGATTCTCCAGCCGTACAAGCTTGCTTCCAGCGAAGTAAAGAAAGAGCGGAGCGTCATCAGGATCAGCGACACCGTTGCCATCGGCGGCCCGGAAGTAATCATCATGGCCGGCCCCTGTTCGGTAGAGAGCGAGGAGCAGATCATTGAGAGCGCCAAGGCCGTAAAGGCCGCCGGCGCCCATATCCTCCGCGGCGGCGCCTTCAAGCCCCGGACATCGCCCTATTCTTTCCAGGGTCTTGAGGAAGAAGGTTTGAAGCTGCTGGCAAAGGCACGAGACCTGACCGGACTCCCTTTTGTCACGGAAGTGATCAATCCGGAAACCGTCGAACTGGTAGCTGAATACTCGGATATTCTGCAGATCGGCGCCCGTAACTCCCAGAACTTCGCCCTGCTCAAAAAGGTCGGCCAGATCAACAAGCCGATCCTCCTCAAGCGTGGCATGGCCATGACCATCCAGGAATTCCTGATGAGCGCCGAGTACATCATGGCTGAAGGGAACCAGTCCGTTATCCTCTGCGAGCGCGGCATCCGCACCTTTGAAACCGCCACCCGCAACACCCTTGACCTGTCCGCCATCCCGGTGCTGAAGACCAAGACCCACCTGCCGGTTGTAGCTGACCCGTCCCACGGCACCGGCAACTACCACTATGTCGGGCCGATGTCGCTGGCAGCAATTGCCGGAGGTGCCGACGGTCTGATCATCGAGGTCCATCCCGACCCGGAACGCGCCTCATCCGACGGCCCGCAGTCGCTGAAACCCAAGAAGTTCGCCCGGTTGATGGAGCAGATGAGGAAAGTGGCCGAGGCAGTAGAGAGATCCCTATAAGAACATAGGGAAAACCCTACATCCAGTTAATATTATTGACACATTTGCAATATTGAATAAAATACGGCTAATTTCTTATTAGCCAAACTCCGGGTGACCGGAGGACGGAAAGCCACGGGACTTCTCTTTGAGGACAAGTCAGCCGGGTTGCCGGTGCACTCTACGTTAGAGAGCAACCAGCGGCCCGGCTTTTTTATTGATATTAGGACTGCGGCAATTATGTTCAATGGGGGGGGATATGAAAAGCCTGAGGGTTAAATTCCTAGTTATTTTTGCGTTGTTCTTTTCTATGCAGGTTACAGGTACGGTAAAAGCCCTCGCATCAGGCATGCCGGTCCAGTTTGACGGCCCCTTTAATTACTCTGGTGTAAGCTCGGCATCTTCTATAGTATCTGCGGATTTCAACGGTGATGGGAATTATGATCTTGCAGTGTCTGGATACAGCTACATTTATATTCTTTTAGGGAATAGCGATGGCAGTTTTCGAACTCCCGTAGGCTACTCTGTTGATAGTCCCTATGCGACCGTTAGCTCCGGGGATTTCAACGGTGACGGTAAACCTGACTTGGCCATTACTAATTCAAGCACAAATACGGTCTCTATCCTGATAAACAATGGCTATGGATCATTTTCCCCTAAAGGTGACTATTATTCAGGGGGAGATGTCCCGTCATACATGACAACCGGCGACTTCAATGGCGATGGCAAAGTTGACCTGGCGGTTATGAATTATGGCAAGACTATTCAATGTTTAACCCCTCCTTGCCCTCAGCCAACAACCGTCATCAATGTCTCCGTGTTGCTTGGAAACGGTAATGGCACATTCCAATCGGCTATCCCGACATCGTTTGTAGATAGACCAAGCGCCCTTGACGTAGCCGATGTTAACGGCGATGGCAGGCTTGATCTCGCAATAGCTATTGGAAAAACAATTTACCTGCTGAATGGTCTCGGTAACGGATCATTCCAATCTCCGGTTTCAATCGGGTCTTCTGCTTCGACAATTGATGAGTTACATGTGGCTGATCTCAACAAGGACGGGGTCCAGGATATTGTCAGCATAAGCGGAGGCGATATCGCATCAATACGACTAGGAAGTGGTAGCGGGGAATTCCTGGAACCTTTTAATCATCAAATTGGGAAGTATCTGCTAATCCGTGATCTTGATGGTGATGGGATTCTCGATATAACCGGGGTAGGGAATTACGATGTCAAAGTTTCCCTTGGCAAGGGCGATGGCACTTTTTACCCCGCGGAAAGGTACGTTGGTACGGGAAGATACAGTAAAATAGTGGCTGGAGACTTTGATCATAATGGTCGTCCAGACTTGGCTATTGCAAATTTTGGGAACAATTCGGTTTCGGTATTCCTTAACAAAGGATCAAAGATGGTGACCCCATCTTCTGCCTCGTTCTATTGGGTGGATCTGCTCACCACATCCGCGCCGAGCTACTTTACCATAGCCAACTCGATCGGGACCCCTCTCTACGTTTCATCCATTAACGTCTCAGGCACCGATAGCGCCATGTTTACCGTGACAACCGGCGGGGCGACTCCCTGCCAGGGCGGCTCTTTCACTCTGGCACAGGGGGAGAGCTGCACAATCCAGGCGACTTTCACCCCGGCGAGTTACAACAACAAATACGCCTCACTGGTCATTGCATCGGATCACCCGGTTACCCCGACGGTTTCCATTCCACTCACCGGGTTCGCTACTCCCCCGCCGTCCTCCACCATAACAAGCCCCCAAACCGGATTTGTTACGCGGGATAATTATCTGATAGTAAACGGCACGGCATCGCCATCGTCAGGCGGCGACCCTGTCACCCAGATTGAAGTGTCCTCCGATGGCGGCACGACTTGGAGCGTTGCGTCAGGGACAACAAACTGGACCGGCAATATTTTATTCCACTTGCCTTATGATGGGGTATACAACATAAAAAGCCGCGCAAGGGCCGGCACAGATGTTGAGACCCCAAAAAGCGGGATAACTGTAACCGTTGACAAAACCCCGCCGACCGGAAGTCTGGTGTTCTGGTATGGAGAATGGAGTCTGAACGCATCCTCGACGACACCTGGAGTTTTCTGCCCTGAAGTGTGTCCGTCTGTTTGCGGAGCCTTGGATATGTCTCTCGATGGCGGCACAACATGGCAGCCGGCAACCCTTCATCCCGGGACTTCCGGACCAATTTTCATCCGCGACAAGGCCGGCAACTTCGCGTATGTTCCCGCCGGCAGTTATGCAAACTCTTATGGAGGGCCAGTACAGGTGGCCCGATCCACCACACTGTACTACAGCCTGATCCAGCATGCCTACGATGCAGCGCTCGATGGCGACCTCATCAAGATTGCATCCGGATCAACGGAAAACCTGGTCCTTGCTCGCAGCACAAGTCTGACCATCCGTGGCGGCTACAATAGCGGCTTTAGCGCGATGACAGGTACCACACCGATCACCGGCAATATGACTTTGCAAGCAGGTTCGAGCTTAATTGAAAACATTGAACTACGTGGGACGATATCAATAGAAGGTGGAGACGCAACTCTAAGCAACGTGTCGATCCTGTGACCCTACAGCAGGGTTTCACCCTTACTTTAACATTTTCACAATCAACCAGCATCGCCCGACCTGGAGCACCTGGTCGGGCGATTTCATTTAAGCAACCAGGGGATGTCTTTCTACATCAGCTTCAGCGCCCAGTACTCCTCGAGCGTGTCCATGTCCAGTAGGATTCCCAGGTCATCGGTCTGGCGGAGATTGACCAACTCCTGGCGGAGCTGCAGCAGGTCGCGCCTCACGACTTTTTCAATGCCTTGAGAACCGTCTTGGGGGCAAGTGGCAACTCCCTGAAGCGAACACCGGTGGCAGCAAAAACGGCATTGGCAACCGCGGGGGCAATCGGCGGCACTCCCGGCTCCCCGATTCCGCCCGGCTTTTCCTGCCCTTTTACCAGGTGGACTTCGATCTTGGGCGCCTCATTCATCCTGAGCAGATCGTAATTGCTGAAATTGCCGGAAACAACCCCACCCTTGGCGATCTCGACCCGTTCATTGAGGGCCGCGGAAAGGCCGAAACAGACCGCCCCTTCGATCTGGGACTTGACGATGTCGGGGTTGACTACCTGGCCGCAATCCACTGCGCACACCACCCTGCTGACCTTGATCACGCCACTCTTGCGATCCACCTCAACCTCGGCAACCATGGCCACATTGGTGTCAAACGAGCGGTGGAAGGCAAAACCACGCCCTTTACCGGCGGCAAGCGGCTTGCCCCACCCGGCCTTCATTGAAGCAGTCTTGACTACAGCGTAGGCGTTGGGGTTCCCGCCCAGGTGGGCCAGCCGGAATTCAACCGGGTCGCTGCCAGCCAAGCGCGCCAGTTCGTCCATCATGGTTTCCACGACAAAGGCGTTGTGCGAACTCCCCACCGACCGCCAGAAACCGACCGGCACCGGGGTGTCGATCCGGACATAGTTGACGTCGAGGTTCGGCACTTCATAGTCGAGATTGGCAACCCCTTCCACGGCTGCCTGGTCCACGCCGAATTTCATGGTGTCCGGGAATACCCGGGCAAAGATCGAAGGGCAAACTACTTTGTGCTCCCAGCCGGAGATCTTACCTTGGGCGTCCAGTGACGCAGCGACCCGGGAGAGGTTCATTGGCCGGTAAAAATCGTTACGGAAATCATCCTCCCTGGTCCAGATCACCTTGACCGGTTTACCCGTGACCTTGGCAAGGTGCAGCGCCTCTTCGACGACATCGGTCTCAAACCGCCTGCCAAAGCCACCTCCCAGGTAGGTGGTGTTGACAAAAACCTTATCTGCAGGCAGACCGGAGATCTTCTCGGCCAGAGCCTTGACGCCGGTCTGGTTCTGGGTGGGAGCCCACACCTCGCACCTGCTGGCGGTGATATGGGCGGTACAGTTCATCGGTTCCATGGTGGCGTGGGCCAGGTAAGGGAGACTGAAGGTCGCCTCCAGCTTTTTGGCAGCGGAGCTCATCGCTGTAGCCGTATTTCCGATCTCCTTGGCCTTAATGCCCGGCTCGTTCAGCGCCTTGGCAAACCTGGCGTAAAGAGACGCATTATCGAGGGTCCGGTCGCCCCCTTCCCACGTTGCCTTAAGGGAATCAACCCCTTTCCTTGCCGCCGGGAAACTGTCGGCGCAGACGGCAACCCCTTTCTGGAGACTGATTACATGACGCACCCCCTTGATTTTCAGGGCAGCGCCTTTATTGAACGAAGCAGGACTGGCACCGATAAGCGGTGAGTGGGCAACTGCGGCAATCAGCATCCCCGGAACCTTCACATCCAGGCCGAAGATCGCAGCACCAGAAACCTTTTCCGGGACATCGAGCCGCGGAATTGCCTTGCCGATCAGCCGGAATTCCTGGGGCGATTTCAGTTTTGGCTTTGCCGGCGGCTCTATCCCGGCAACCAGAGAGGTCAGCTGGCCGAACGACAGGCTTTTCAGTTTCCGCTTGTGGCGGACCAGGCCGTTGGCAGCAACACATTCGTCTGCAGCAACCTTCCATTCCCTGGCTGCGGCGGCGATCAGCATTTCGCGGGCTGCGGCACCGGCAAGCCGCAGCGGTTCATAGAGATGCCGGATGCTGGTGCTGCCGCCGGTGGCCTGGGTGCCCCAGACCGGATCGCGAAACTTATCGTCAGCCGGGGCAAAGACAAATTTGATGCTTTCCCAGTTGGCTTCCAGTTCGTCGGCCACCAGCATCGGCAGCGAGGTGGAAACCCCCTGCCCCATCTCAGACTTGGCAACCAAAACGGTTACAGTTTCATTCGGCGCAATGGTCAGCCAGACGGATGGGTTAAAATCACCAGCTGCCGCGTCTGCTGCCGAGAACACTCTGAAACCGAGCGGGGTCATGGTTACTGCCACGGCAATACCGGTTCCGGTAAGGGTGTGCTGAAGAAATTCACGTCGGCTCATTTTCGGGCTCATGGCTTCTTCCCCTTTCCGGCAGCACGGTTGATAGCGATCTTGACCCGCTGATAGGTACCGCACCGGCAGAGGCAGCCGCTCATGGCACTGTCGATCTCGCTTTCGGTCGGTTTTGGATGCTCGTTGAGCAGCGCGGCGGCCTGCATTATCTGGCCGGGCTGACAGTAACCGCACTGCGGCACCTGCTCGGCAATCCAGGCAAGCTTCAACGGATGGCTTTCCGGCAAGCCCTCGATGGTAACGACCTTCTTCCCCTTGACCGCGCTGACCGGGGTCACGCACGACCGGCGCGCCTTGCCGTCCACCAGCACGGTACACGCCCCGCACATCCCCTCTCCGCAGCCAAACTTGGTCCCGGTGAGCCCCAGTTGTTCCCGCAGCACCCACAAAAGCTTGCTGTCAGGAGCAGCATCAACCTGGTACTTCTTGCCATTAACAGTAAGTGAAATCATTCGCGCCCTCCTAGCATCTCTCTGCCTGAAAGGGAGTATACCACGACCGGTTTCTGCCGCAACGGATAGTTGCACACCGAGGGTTATCGGCTAAAATTGCCGGGGGAGGTGTAAATATGAAATATTTCATTACATTGTTAGTCGCTTTACTCATGACCGTCAGCAGCATAACCGCCTTTGCCCGAAGCGCCTACCAGACCGACAGCGAGGCATCCTCAAATGCCGCCAAGGCGGCATTTGAGGAGATCCTCGACCTGTGGCGCGCCGACCGTTATGACGACCTGTACGACCGGACCCAGCACGGCGGCAAGACCGCCAAAGAGGACTTTGCCAGGAAGCTGGGCAATGCCACCTTCAAACCGGCCTGCTGCTGGCAGAAGATGCAGGACGTCTCGGTTCATGTCGAGAATGACGATATCGCGGTGGTCAGGGCCAAGGTGGGACTGGAAGGTGATGGCGAGATCCAGTACAAGACCCGCACGTACCGGATGGTCAGAGAAGGTGATGTCTGGCGCATTTCCCAGAGCGATCTCTTTTCCCTGGCCGGGGCCAAAGCAAAGAAGAAGGTCTACAAGAAACATCGATGACCTGGCGCTGCCGGGCCAGGCTGCGCAAGAAAGGATGATTCATCATGATGAAAGCAGTGTTGATATTCCTGATCCTGGGCGTCTGCGGTACCGGTCTGACCGGCGCAGCCGAGGCATTTGAAAAAGATGTTGTAAAGACAACGGCGGGAGATCTGGAAATTACCTTCATCGGTCACGGTTCGCTTATGTTCAAGTTCGGCAACAAGGTCATCCATGTCGATCCTTATAGCAAACTGGCCGATTATGCAAAGCTGCCCAAAGCTGACCTGATCTTTCTTACTCACGAACATCAGGACCATCTCGACCCGGTGGCTCTACAGCAGCTGACTACCGCAAAAACAACGGTGGTGCTCACTGAAAAATTCGCTGAAAAGGTGCCGGGCGGCATTATCATGAGGAATGGCGACACCAGGGATGTTGGGGGGATTGCCGTCGAGGCCGTGCCGGCCTATAACATCATGCACAAGCGGGACACCGGCCAGCCGTTTCACCCCAAGGGGACCGGCAACGGGTACGTGCTGACATTTGCCGACAAGCGGCTTTATATTGCCGGAGACACGGAGAATATTCCGGAGATGGGTCTGCTGAAACGCATCGACATTGCCTTCCTGCCGATGAATCTGCCCTATACCATGACCCCGGAAATGGTCGCGGATGCGGCCAGATCCTTCAAGCCGAAAGTGCTCTATCCCTACCATTACGGGGAGGCGGACCCGGCCCGGCTTGTCGCCTTGCTCAAGGGAAATCCCGAGATTGAGGTGCGGATCCGCCGGATGAAGTGATTCAACCTGATGGAATAAACCGGAGAGCCCATTTGCAAGACTTTGCCAGTATATACAGAGAATTCCAGCCGAAGATCTTTCGTTATCTGGGTAATCTGGTCAATGAGTCGGAAGCCCCGGACCTGACCCAGGCAGTTTTTCTCAAGGTGAGCAAATCCCTGGAAAGTTTCCGGGGTGAGGCCTCTCTTGCCACCTGGATCTACCGCATCGCCACGAACACGGCCAATGACCATGCCTCTTCATCTTTGGCACAACAAAAGCGTTCCGAGCAGTTGCTCGACGAGGATGCGTCGCTTGACGATTTTCCCGATCTGGGTACGACAGGAACCGATGGGGAGTACATCCGGCGAGAGATGAATGCCTGCATACGCGGCGTTGTCGACCAATTGCCCGAAGGCTACCGCACCGTGTTGCTCCTCAGCGATTTCGAGGAACTGACGAACCCCGAGATTGCCACCATCCTCAATATCAGCATCGACACCGTCAAGATCAGGCTCCACCGCGGCCGCACCGAGTTACGGAAGGCCATGGAATCCCAGTGCAGCCTCTACCACGACGAACGCAACGAACTCATGTGCGATCGAAAGCCGAAATAATTCCCGCAGAGTGTATCCTTTTCAGATCGCTTCCCGTCTATGGAATTACAGGCAGTGAATTTCATCGATGGAGGACGTATGAACAAGACAGATTGTTGTGGATCAGGAACGACAGAGGGCAACGACGGTTATGAGGTGGCACGCATAGCAAAGGCCGTTGGCAACTGCAAGCTTTGTGAAGGCTATGCAGAACGGCAGCATAGCAAAGCGGTGGCTGTCATGAGTTGTGAAGGTGGGTGCCTGCGGGGAGAGATATCCCGACAGGCGGCAAATATCCTCTGTCACACCTTGGCCCCTGAGAAAACCGTGCGCATCTGCCTGGGCGGGGCGTTTACCAAGGATACCGGGCAACGGGGCCTTGTGCGCAATGCGCAACGGCTTCTGGCGTTGGAGGGGTGCCCGGTTGACTGTGCATCGCGCATGATGGCCGGGGTGATTGACGGTCTTGCACCGGAGATTATCCGGACCAACCGGCTCTGTGATTTTGACCAGAAACTGTTCGGCATCGACGAAATGCCAGCGGAAGAGATCCAGGCACTGGCCCGCATCGTTGCCCAGAAGATAGCGGCTGACCTGTAACCCCATCAGCAGTGATGAGTTAATCAAGATTGTTGACGCCATCACGCAGTTCCGCTAGTCTGACCGGATGCAAAGATCAGCACAAAACAAAACAGAACTCCTTGCCCCGGCAGGATCGCTGGAAGCCTTTTTCGCCGCCATGGAAAAGGGGGCGGATGCGGTCTATGCCGGGCTCAAGGAGTTTTCTGCGCGGGCCAAGGCCAAGAATTTCTCCCTGCACCAGATGGAACGGATGCTGGCCTATGCCCATGCCAACGGGCGCAAGGTCTACGTTACCCTCAACACCCTGGTCAAGGAGCGCGAACTGCCCCAACTGGTCGAAACCCTCTCCGCCCTTGAAGGGATGGGAGCAGACGCGGTCATCGTCCAGGATATGGCCGTTGCCCGGCTAGCCCGCAAGTTCTTCCCCAGCCTGCCGGTCCATGCCTCGACCCAGATGACTGTCCACAACACTCCAGGGGTGCAGCAACTTGCGGCTTTGGGGTTTGAGCGGGTAGTGCTCGCCCGGGAACTGCACCTGGACGAAATTGGCAATATTGTCCGCAACTCGCCGATCGGCATCGAGTGCTTTATTCACGGTGCGCTCTGCTTCTCTTTTTCCGGTCAGTGTTATTTTTCCTCCTTTCTCGGTGGTCACAGCGGCAATCGGGGCCGCTGCGCCCAGCCGTGCCGACGCCAGTACAAGTACCGGGGCAAGGAAGGGTACTATTTTTCCACCAACGATTTTTCCAGCATCGACCTGATACCGCAACTGGTGGAGGCCGGGGTCTGTTCGTTCAAGATCGAAGGACGGATGAAGTCCGCTGAATATGTGGCCTGCGTTGTCGAGGCGTACCGGCTGACGCTGGATGCCACGCCCAAGCAGTGGCCGGATGCGCTTGCCGCAGCAAAAGAGATCCTCAAACGCTCCTTTGGCAGGGTGCCGACCAAAGGGTTTCTCGCCTCGCATCAGCCAACCGACATCGCCACCCCTTCGCTGCGGGGGGCAACCGGCCGCTTCCTGGGAGAAATAGCATCGATCCGCGGCGACCGGCTTTCGTTCACCACCAAAGATCGTCTCCACGTCGGTGACCGGATTCGGATCCAGCCTAAAAGCGACATGGCCGGCAAGGCATTTACCATCAAAGAGCTGTTTGTCGCCAATCGTCCGACGAAACTGGCGAACGCAGGCACCCAGGTCGTTGTACCGTCACCCTTCCCCGGCAGCATCGGCGATGCCGTGTTCAAGGTCTCTTCAGAAACCGCCTTTACCATGAGCGAAGCGGCCTGTGCAAAACGGCTGGAGTCGGCGGGGAAGCCGAAACTGCCCTGCGACCTGCAGACCTCTTTCAATGAAGGGGTCCTCAGGATCGAAGCGACCTGCGGCGGCATCTCATCCAGTGCGGAGTTTCCGCTCGGCGTGCTGGAGCCATCCCGCACCGCTGAGATGCAGGAAGTGCTCTCGGCCCAGTTCAGCCGCACCGGCGATACCCCTTTCATACTCCGCTCCCTGGCCGCACCGGAGTTCCCGGCGCTGATGATTCCCCCGGCAAAGCTCAAGGAGATCAGGCGCAGCTTCTACCTGCAACTGGCCGAGAGCACGATTCCGGCCCTGAAGCGGGAGCGCGCCTCCCGCAACCGCGAGGCACTGGCATCGTTGGCAGGAACCAGAGGAACGATGCGCGGCCCGACATCACTGACCGTTCGGATCGAGCATCTCCGTGATATCCAGCTGCTCAATGCGGAAGGGGTTGCGTCCTTGAGCCTGCCGGTATCGAAGGCGAATCTGCACGAACTGCACCTCGCCGCCAAGCGGCTGAAGGGGAAAGAGGGGCGGATCTCCTGGCGCTTGCCGTTCATCATCTTCGACCGCGACCTCCCCTGGTATCGCGAGGCGCTGGCAGCCCTTGCGCAATGCGGTTTCCGACGCTTCGAAGCCGCGAATATCTCGCACTTTCAACTTCTGGAAGAGATCGACGCCGAAATTACCACCGATTACCGACTCTTTTCCCTCAACAGCCAGGCGATTCTCTCCTGGGAGGAGCTGGGAGCCAACCGCTGCACGCTTTACATCGAGGACGACCTGGAAAACCTCGGCGATCTGCTTGCCGCTGACCTTGACATCGAGCGGCGGATCATGATCTACGGCAGCCTGCCGGCCATCACCTCCAAGATCGCCATCAAAGGGGTCAAGAGCGACATGCCGGTCCAGTCAGACCGGGGTGACAGCTATCGGGTCACGCAAAAGGACGGCCTGACAGTGATCACGCCGACCACGCCGTTCTCTTTTACCGCTTTCCGGGAAAAGCTCGAATCATTGGGCTGCTCTTCCTTTATTGCCGATCTCGGCCAGCTGGCGCCCAACGAGCGGCTGCGGGTACTTGACGCCTGGAGTTCGGGTCGCGAACTCCCCGGCTCATCGCCATTCAATTTCACCATGGGGCTGGTTTGATCAGATGAGAAAAGGACACGATCCGGACAGACCTTTGGTGTGGTCATCGGAAACCGGGCGCATCTGCCCGAAATGTGGCAAAGGCATGGCCTCCTGCATCTGCAGGAAAGGGGGCCAGACACCGGCGGGTGACGGCATCGCCAGGGTGCGCCGGGAAACCAAGGGACGCGGTGGCAAGACAGTAACAGTGGTCACCGGGGTAGCAGTGAAAGGCGAGGAGCTGAAAACGCTGGCCGGCGACCTTAAAAAGCGCTGCGGCAGCGGCGGTACCCTGAAAGACGGCGTTATCGAGATCCAGGGAGACCATTGCGATCTGGTCGTTGCTGAACTCACCAACCGGGGGTTCAAGGTGAAGCGAGCCGGAGGGTAAATGCTCATCCTGAAAAAGATCATTGCTTCCTTTCTGCTGCCGCCCGGTTTTTTGGTACTGCTGCTTTTTGCCGTGGCGATCAACTGCTGGCGCAAGCGCAGCCGGGGTAAGGCATTTGCGATATTCCTGATCGGGGCAACGCTCTGGATGCTCTCCATCGGACCGACCGCGGCAAAACTCATGTCCGCGCTGGAGCAGGGGCTGACCATACCTGGCAAATTACAGGGTGATGTGATTTTGCTGCTTGGCGGCGGTATCCACCAGGACGTTGCCGACCTCACTGGTAAAGGCACGCCAACGAACGACATGGCAGGAAGAATTATCACGGCGGTCCGGGCGCAAAAAATGCTGCAGGTGCCGATCGTCATCTCCGGCGGTGCGGTCTTTTCCGGCAGGTCGCCTGAAGCGCCGGTCATCCGCAGGATACTGGTCGATCTAGGCGTGCCGGCACAACAGGTGATCGAAGAAGCCAAAAGCCGCGACACTATGGAGAATGCCAGATATTGCCGCGAGATCATCGATGCGCGTGGCTTCCACAGGCCGATCCTGGTCACATCCGCCTACCATATGAAGCGTTCGCTGGCGGCTTTCCGTACAGCAGGAGTCAAACCGCTACCGCTGCCGGCCCAGTTTTCATCAGGCAGCGGGCAAGCATCGATCTGGGCCGACTTTCTCCCTTCAGCAGGCGCTTTTCATTGCTCTGCCACGGCATTGCGGGAACAACTCGGCCTGCTGTTCTACAAGCTGCAAAAATAACATCCCATAGCCATCAGGGAGTACCGGTGTCACTGATAACCCTTCGCGATATAACCCTTGCCTTCGGCGGTCCGCCGATTTTTGCCGGGATCAGCCTCCAGATCGAGCCAGGAGACCGGCTCTGCCTGCTCGGCCGCAACGGTACCGGCAAGTCAACCCTGTTGAAGCTGATCAATGGCGAGATCCCCCCCGAATCCGGTGATATCCACAAAAAGCAGGGGCTGAGGGTCGCCCTGGTTTCTCAGGAAGTGCCGAGAGAGGTAGCAGGTTCGGTGTTCGACGTAGTCGCTTCCGGCATCGGCAATACCACCGCCCTGCTGGCTGAGTACCACCGGGTTGCCCACGAGCTTGCCGTTAAAGGGAGTGCGGAACTGCTGGAAGAACTTACCGAACTGCAACACGAGCTGGAGAGCTGCGGCGGCTGGCAGCTGCACCAGGAGGTTGAGCGGATCCTTAACCGGCTTTCCCTGGAGGCTGATGCCGAGTTTTCGTCCCTGTCCGGCGGCACCAAGCGACGGGTCCTGCTTGCGCAGGCACTGGTCGCAGCCCCTGATATCCTGCTGCTGGACGAGCCGACCAACCATCTCGACATAGATACTATCCTCTGGCTGGAGGATTTTCTGGTCAAAAGCGCAATGGCGATCCTCTTTGTCACCCATGACCGGGCCTTTGCCCGCAGGCTTGCCAACCGCGTGGCCGAGATCGACCGCGGCAGGATTTACTCCTTTGACTGCGGTTACGATCAGTTCGTGGAACGGCGTGAGGCGCTGCTTGAAGCAGAAGTGACCCGCCAGGCACTGTTCGACAAAAAGCTGGCCCAGGAAGAGGCCTGGATCCGCCAGGGGATCAAGGCACGCCGCACCAGGAACGAAGGGCGGGTACGAGCGCTCAAAGGGCTGCGTGAGGAACGACGCCAGCGAAGGGAGCGCATCGGCACCGCCAAGATCCAGCTCCAGGATGCGGACCGTTCCGGTGCCATGGTTGCCGAACTGGAGGAGGTCTCTTTCTCCTTCGGCGAAACGCCCATTGTCAGAGGCTTCTCGACCAGCATCATGCGCGGCGACAAGATCGGCATCATCGGGCCGAACGGCTCGGGCAAAACCACCCTGCTCCGGCTGCTTCTCGGTGACCTGCAACCGGACAGCGGCACCATCAAGCTCGGCACCCGGCGGGAGGTGCTCTATTTCGACCAGCTGCGGGAGCAACTCGACCTCGACAAGACGGTCCAGGAAAACGTGGGGGAGGGAAACGACACCATAACCGTCAACGGACGGCAGCGGCATGTCATCGGCTACCTACAGGACTTCCTCTTTACCCCGGAACGCGCCCGGACCCCGGTCAGGATCCTGTCAGGCGGAGAGCGGAACCGCCTGCTGCTGGCAAAGCTCTTTACCAAGCCGTCCAATCTCCTGGTCATGGACGAACCGACCAACGACCTTGACGCTGAAACTCTGGACCTGCTGGAAGAGCTATTGATGGAATACTCCGGTACCTTGCTGCTGGTAAGCCATGATCGGGAATTTCTCAACAATGTGGTGGCAGGAACAATTGTGCTGACAGGCAACGGTGAGGTTCGGGAGTTTGTCGGCGGCTATGACGATTGGCTTAGGCAGGCGACTACCGAAACCAGTCAGGCCATTGTGGCGGCAAAACCGGTGCAGACAAAAGTGAAGCCCCAGCAGGAGCGTCCCCGGAAACTGACCTTCAAGGAAGAACGGGAACTTGAGGCGTTGCCGGAACTGATAGCCTCTCTGGAACAGGAGCAGGAGGCACTCCACAGCAGGCTTTCCGATCCGGAATTTTACAAGAGCGCCGGCGGCGAGGTGGTTGCCATCAATTCCAGGCTGGCCGAGATTGAGGCGGAGCTTGAAAAACTGCTGGTCCGCTGGGAAGAACTCGAAGCGGTGAAAGGATAAAGCTAATGCTGCGGCAACTGGATCTTGCTGATGGCATTTGATCTGTTTACCGGCACGCTCAGGTCCACAGGGGACATCATAAAACCGACACTATCGAAATAGAACAGGGCGTCCTGCAGTATTTGCTGAAAACTGTGTTCATCTTTCGGCTGGCTGCGGGGGGTATACAAGACAGCCTGATTGCTTTCCAGCATCTCCCAGAGCAGAAATATCTCCGGATTACCATTGCGATTGACTGCGCAGATATAGCCGCCGCTTTTTTGGGTTTTGAACCCATCCAGAGCCGTCTGAACCTTATTTGACGACTCATACAACGCCACCAGATCTTCCGGGGCAGCACAGGGGACAATTGTCAGCTGGCTGTCGAGCATGAATTCCGTCACAGCATGCCCGGTGTCTTCCGGCACCTGAAACGGTGAAGGCTCCGTGGGATCTGACGCAAGGGATTCCAGCACAGGCGGCTTGCCCTGATCATCCTTTTCTTCACCAGCAAACGGTTCCGGCATCAGATCATCAATAACAGGGGGCTCGACAGCGATAGTGGTTGAGGCCTCTGTAAAAACCGGCGCCTCATTCGCCGCAGCAAACGCTTCGATCATCTGGCACCCGGTTTCCAGGGCAGCCTGCTCTTCGATGAGCTTCCGCAACTCTCCCCGCAAGCCGGCCAGTTCACGAACATGTACTCTTTTCCTCAGCACCAGCTCTTTTTTCAGGGTCAGCACTTCTGCCTTGGCCTTTTCCTCAGACATATGCAGTTCAGCTAGCTGCGTCTCAAGCTCTTTCTTAAGCCGCCGATTCTCCAACTCCAGCGAATCTACCTTCTCCAGTAATTCCTTGCGCTCTCCCCGTGCCGAGTTAAGGGCTGCTGTGGCAACCCGTTCTATCTGGTCCTTCTCCTGGCTGAGCAGTTGCAGTTCATTTTCAGCATCTGCCTTGAGTCCTTTTTCAATGGCAAGTAACCGCTCAAACTCCAGCTTGGTTTCGTCATTTTTTGCCTGGGCATCAACAAGCCTTGCATCAAGCTCCGGCATCTGCTTTTTCAGAGCGTCCAATTCCCCGGACAAGGTATCACGCTCTTTTTCCAAATCCTGAATCTGGTCTGAATAACGAAGCTCGGCTGCAATCAATGTATTGTTTGCCTGTATCAACTGCTCGGCCGCGATTGCCGCTTCAAGCTCCCTTGCCGACAGTAATGATCGGACATCTTGCAGCTCTGCGCTAAGCTGTTTGACTGCCTGATCGGTCTCAGACCCGGCAACTGCTGGCTGGACAACCGGTGGCACGACAATTGGCTCCGGTTGAATTACCTGCCTGGCAGGGGGAGGAGATTCATGCCCCTTCTTTTTGGCTTCGGCATGGGCATATGATTTTGGAGCCTTGAATATCTTGATTGCACCCCAGATGACCTGGCGCATTGCCGTGCTGTAGTTGAGATTGACTTGCTCCATGGCAAAACCGAGGTCAGTCAGATACTTTCGCGCGGCATCGAGGCAATCCTGGTACTCATTGTTGCCGCACGGCTGAGCTTTTGGTGTGTAGATGCGGGTGGTTTTTCGGGAGATTTCCCAGAATGCCAAGTAAACCTTCAGCGAACTGTTTTCTTTTTCTGAGCAGATATATGCTTCGACCGCGCTTTCTGCGATCTGCGCATCAGCAGGCACTGCCGGCTTGGATGACTGGAACAGTTCATAGAGTGATGGTTCTTTTACGGCCAGAAAATTAAGTGAGGGTTCAAATATGAATTCCATACATATCTCCTGTTTTGATGCCACCCGAAAATACCCAAAAATAAAAAAAACCGCGCACCGAGAGATCAGAGTCTGATATTTCGGTACCCGGCTGTCTGCGAGAGACCCTTGGGCTTTCCGTCCCACCATCGCTGGTGGTTTAGTATTATCGTTTATCAGAAGATACTATTTGCTTGTGCAAATCAATATCGTCTGATTCCCAAACATAAGCAGTGACTGCCGTCACCTGATAAGGTGCTATTGGTTGATCCGGGAAACTATTCGTCCGCTGACATCGCGAATGTTGATACGAAGCCCCGCACCGGGCAGGGCATGCGTTGCGCAAGACTGGCAGGGATCAAAGGCGCGGAATGCCATCTCCACCCGGTTCAGCAAACCTTCACGCACCTCTCCCCCTTTGATGAATTTACGGGCCGCTTTTTTGATGGCGAGCGATATCGGTCCGGCGTTGTTCTGGGTGGCCACAATCAGGTTAACCATGGTCAGAATGCCCTGATCATCGGTCTCGTAGTGATGAAACAGGGTGCCGCGCGGCGCCTCGACACAGCCGATCCCTCTGCCGGTAAGGTTCAGATCGAGATTGCGCGTTTCATTGCCTGTCAGCAACGGCTCGGCAACAAGCTCTCGATTCCGTTCCGCTGCCTGCAGAGCGCAGATCAGTCTGGCCCAGTGGCTTGCCAGAATCTGGTGGGTCGGCTGCTTGCCGAAGAAGCTGCGAAACCTTGCCAGTTCGGCCTGGGCAAGCGGAGTCGCCATGGCATCGGCCACCGTAACTCGCGCCAACGGCCCGACCCGGTAGAGCGACGAATCGGCCCCCTCGATTAGCCCTTGCCAGCCTTGTTCCTTCAGATAGGTCAGCTTAACCGTAGTCCACGGAGCAACCCATTCGGCAATCTTATCGGCGTAATCATCACCAGGAAAACAGGTGACCTCGCTGCCGTCAACTCCGACCACCTTGACCGTGCCGTCGTAAAAGGAGACCCGGTCACTGGCGTCCACCAGCGCCATTGAACAGCAGCTAACAGCATAGGCGTCGTCTTCAATAAGCCCTCGGCAGACGTTGTCGCCCAGCACCCGCTCCCTGAAGATTTCCAGAGCCTCCTTGACAAAGACAACGCTGGCATTGGCGGTTGCCGCAAGCCATGGTCGCTCTTCTTCCCTGATCCCCCGTGGCACGCCGCCCGGAACACCACCCTCGGGGTGCGGCGCCTTGCTGAAAAGCAACCGGATGATATCGCGGTTTTGCCTCCGGATATCAAGCAATCGCCTGCTGAAATCCTTTCCCAGTCGTTCCATGACCCCGAAGATGTTCCGCTCTGCCGGGTCGGCATCAGGCCCGACAATGAAATCGGGCGAAGCCAGGAAGAAAAAGTGCAGCAGATGATCGTCTATAATAGAGGCATTATACTCCAACTCCCTGACCAGAAGAGCGGTTGGCGGCGGCGCAACATTGTAAAGCCGGTCCAGCGCCTTGCAGGCAGCCATGTGGTGCGCCGACGGGCAAATCCCACAGATCACCGGGGCAATGCGGGTCATCTCCTCTACCGGCCTGCCGACGCAAAACCGCTCGAAGCCTCGCAGCTCCAGCACCTGCCAGTAAGCATCGCTGACATTTCCCTGCTGATCCAGGAAGATTTCGATCCGGCCATGCCCTTCCAGACGGGTAATCGGGTCTATGACGATCCGTTGGCTCATTGCTTGTCCTCAGCTTCAAGTTTCCGCGCCCCCAGGATCGAGACTGGCTGGGTAAAGCGGCAGGCATAGCCGGCCGGGTCGGCAATCGCCTCGACCAGTGCCCGGAATTCCGCCTCGTCGCCAGGTGCCAGCAGCGACGCCAATGAGGCCAGGAATCTCGCCCCGCTATCGCATACCCCTGCCACCGGTCCGAAGCACCCCCGGCATGGCGCATTGACGCTAAGGCAGCTCCCGCCGCACCCATCGCGGGTCACCGGGCCGAGGCAGATAACACCATGAGCCAGAAAACAGGCTTCGGGCTCGACCACTGTTTCGTGAGGACGGCTGACCGTCTTGAGCTCCATCCGTGCTGGCTTGGTACGGTTGCGGCTACAGGAATCACAAAGTGACTTGGCGGAAGCGAGGATACTCCCCGGTGGCGGCGGCTGGTTCCCGAGAAGCCCCTGGATCGCGCCAAGCAGCAAATCAAGCGGCGGCGGGCAGCCGGGAAGGTAGTAATCGACTGCAACGACCTGGTTCAGGGCGTAGACATGGTCATAAAATTCAGGAAGCTCCAGCTGTTCGCCATTCATTTCGCAGTTACGTTCCGGCCTGATCCTTTCCGGGTTGACAACCGTCGGAGCTTCACCGTAAACCCAGGCCATGATCTCGCCTTTCGGCCTGAGATTGGCCAGCCCGGGGATCCCCCCCAGACAGGCGCATGCCCCACAGGCCAGAACCACGCACGATTTGGCACGGAGCAGTTCCGCCATCTCCCGGTGGGCGGAGTTTCTGACGCACCCCGAAATTATGGCAAGCGCCAGACTCTTATCCGGCAACGCAGCGAGCCGATCATGCTTGAAATCGAGGGCTACAGGCCAGATAACGATCTCGACCGCCTCTGCCAGTTCCAGAAGCGATTCGCCCAGGTCGATCAGGGAGGAATCACAGCCGCCGCACGCCCCGAGCCAGTATATCGCAATTTTCGGCCGGTCATTCATAGCGCTTTGAGCCTTTCGGTGAACTCCTGCACCAGAGAGGCAATGCTCTCCCCTGTAGGGTCATTGCCGAAATGGATCGTCAAGCGCCGCGGGTCTATGCCGTGGGCATCGAGCAGCGCCTGCAGCAGCGTTACCCTTTTCAGGCATTGCCATTCACCCTCCTGAAAGTGACACTCACCCCTGGTACAGGCAAAAATCAGCACGCCATCCACTCCCATACGAAGCGGTTCAAGCAGCGCCTCTGGCTCGATGCTGCCACAACAGACAACTTGTTCCCATGCCTGCACCCCGGCAGCAATTTGATCCCGGGGTCCCTGATACCCCCAACCGAACCGACAAGAGATGACCATTATCTGAGGCAATCGGCTCATCAAAATAACTCCACCAGACTTTCGTCGATACCTTTGAGCGTCTCGTACCAGAAATCCTTTGCCGCTTCCAGCTTGTTCCTGTCGAACTTATCGACCCATTGTGCAAGTTCAGGATGGTGGTCGTTGTCCACATCTCTCTTCCTTTTCAGGAATGAGTGGACAAAATCCAGGGAACGCTCCGATTCCCAGAAAACTGGGCAATTGCGGCTGTTAAGCCGACCAGCGAGCACGTTCACCGCATGAAGGAACTGGTCCTTACTGTTGTAGATGGAATCCATCACCTCAGGGAGCAGCTCTTCGGCCCACCCCCGATGAAAGCGGCATATCCCGAGATTGTCCAGGATCAGCTCCTTTTTCATCCGCTCTGCGCACCGCCGCCCCAACTCCCTGGGAGGGATGAAATCGTTGGCGTAGACCATGTAATATTTTCCCATGACTGCCATCGGCGCCAGAGCGCCCGCAACCCAGTACTGGTTGGGGACCATCCATCCCCGCCGACTGAAAGCTATGTAGACGAGACTGTCATGAAGCACCCTTGCTCTCCCCGGGGAATGAATTCTGCTCCACTTACGCACCCCTTCCCGGAAATCAAGGATCCCACGTCGTTCAAGTATCGCATCAATCAGCTCGCAGCCGAGTTCTGCATTGTGCATGGAGTCAACAATCGGGTCGAATCCAGCCAGATTCCACCTGGGGAACCGGGTGACGCCAAGCTCCTCACTGGTTACCAAGCCGGTTTCGAGAAGCTCCATCAGCCAGGCAAGCACGCCGCCGCCGGAGATGGCATCGAACCCCATGGCGTCACAATGGTGATTCAATTTCTCTGCAGCCCGCTGGTCAAAAATACCGCACAGCGGCCCCATGGTCTGATACGGCTCGTAATCCTTTTTGAACTCACCATTCATCTTCTTGCAGACCGCTACGCACGGCTCGCCGCAGGTTGCCTGCTGTTTTAGGGCTATTGTCTCCTCATTGAACTGTTTCAGATAGTGGTCCACGATAAACCGTTGGTGCAGTTCCAGCCGTTCATCCTCTGACTGGAAGATCGTACGATAGTTGAAAGCCATGATCCTGCCGCCCATGGTGGCATAGTTGACACCAAAGGTGCCGCCGGTGCCGACTTTCTCGTCGTAGCGGTACTTGCCGGTAGCCTCTAGATCCTTGTTCATCAGCCGAAGGCTGTACTTGTTCTGGAACCATTCATCCGCGACCTTGTGGTCCCGGAAATCCTCGTCAACCACGGTACCGCCATAGATGACCGCCACTATGCCGTGGTGCTGTACCATAGCGCTGCCGAAGCCACCGCGTCCGGCCCAGGTATCAACGAAGCTGATTCTCCCTTTTGAGATCGGCACCGACATGATGCCACCCATGTCGGTCTGTAAGGATGCCGGGCCGCTTGTCAATATCCGCGGATCGGTCTCGTATCGCCCGCCGAACATCTCATAAACCCTGTCTGTAAGGGCATAGACCCCTTTTCGCCCCGTCTTCCAGATCGACTCGACATCCACCGGCACCACCTCAACCTCGATCTCTTCGCCATGGCTCCGGTTCAGGTAAAGCACCGATGGCACAGGAGCCTTCCCGACCAGGCTCAGCATGTTGATCCCCAGGTTGTCGAACACCAGGCCAGCGCCCCCCATGGAGCTGAGGTAGTACCCTTGCCAGCACGGGGAGTAACCGGTCACCACCATCCGGTTTGAACCGGGGAAAATTGAGCCGGCAAAGATGCCCACCCCGAAATTGAGACTCCGGTATTTCTCCACAAGATGGATACCGAGATCAGCCGGGCCAAAGTAGCGGTCAAACCCGTATTTGCCGGTCCGGTAAAAGCCGGTTGCCGGGTCCACAAAAAGAACTCTTTGATACATCTCCATGCGATACCTCGAAGTTATTGAGACGCTACTGCCTTGGTTTCAGTCTTTGGAACGAGCCGTCGGGCCGATACCGGGCAGGCAGCAACGCAAAGCCCGCAGCCGCGGCACAGCTGCCGGTCGGTCACAGAGATCAACCGGTCACCCAGCCTTTCGATAGCGACTGCCCCGAACGGACAGGCGGTGACACAGATTCCGCAACCGCTGCAGCGCGCCTCGTCAACCTGGCAGGTGTCAATGTCGGTCCGGATACCTGCGGCAATGCACGCTTCGCATGAGGCGCACGGCCCGCAGGTCAGGCAACGCCTGGCCTCGGCAATCGCCTCTTCCAGAGAAAACCCCTTTTCGAACAGATGGAAATTAAGCCGCTGATCAGGGGGTAGCGATCTGGACTCAGGTGCATGCCGGTAGTCACGCCTGACAGGAGGTTCGGCAGAGACATAGGGAGCCTCCCGCCCCTGGCCAAGGTCTGCTCCCTGCACAAAACGGTTTATCGACTCGGCTGCCTCGATGCCGTCGGCCATGGCATCAACCATGAAGCCGATGCGCAACATGTCACCACCGAGGAATACGCCGGGCTGTCTAAGACTATGCAAGGTGAGCGGATCGACAGCCACCTTGCCCCGGTCGTCGAGCAGCCCCTCATGATGGAGGAACCGCCGCTCTGGCCCCTGGCCGACGGCTATGATCAGGAGGTCACCTGGGATATCGATACTATCGGAGGAATCGAAGACCGGATTGAAGCCATGCTCGTCAAAAACAGCGGTGCAGCGTGGCGCCGAAATACTGCTGAAGTTGGCCCCATCGGTGTTTATGGCCGCAACACCCCTGGAATAAACGATCTCGACGCCCTCCTCTATCGCAGCTGATACCTCATGCGGGTCTGCCGGCAAGTGATCTTTCCCGGCACCGGATCCGGATTCCAGGCAGACCACCCGCGTTATACCGCCAAGCCGCCGGGCGCTTCGGGCGGCGTCAAAAGCAACATTGCCGCCGCCGACCACAATAGCCGTGCGTCCGCAGAGATAGCCATCAGGTAGGGCGTTATGGGCAAGTTCGTACAGGAAGGAATGGCCGTAGATGACACCGGGGTGCTGCTGCCCCGGCACCGGCTGCCCCTGGTATTCGAGGATACGGGGTGTCGGGCTCCCTACGGCAATGAAGATGGCGGCAAAACCGTCATTACGAAACCGGTCCAGGTCAAACCCGTGATCGCCCAGACGTGAGCCGTAACAGACTTCAATCCCGGCAACCCGCAACAGTGAAGCTATGGCAGCATCCAGCATTGGCTGAGGGAGGCGGTAATGGGGGATCAGGCGGAGAGCGCCGCCAAGAGTGTCACTCGATTCGAAGATCACAGGCCGGTAGCCTCTTCCGGCAAGCTCGTAAGCGGCCATTAGCCCGGCAGGACCACCGCCGATGATCGCAATCCTGGCACGCTCCCCTCGTGGCAATGGCTCTATCGTGCTCAGCCGCTCGACATAACTTTCCGCCACAAACCGCTTGAGCAGCCGTCTCTTGATGGCCCCGCCGTGCTCGGCATAGCTGCATTCCAGCTCGCAGATGCCGCAGACATAGCCACATACGGTAAAGAAAGGATTTTCCCGAAAAAGGGCATCGCCGATTTCAATGATTTTTGCGGCAGCAGTTTCAGGGTCGTGCGGCAGGAGGGAGAGTAGGACGTTGGTCCGTTGTATCTGTTCGTGGATCGGGCACTTTACCTGGCACGGAGGGAAAAGACAGATACGCTCAGTCTCGCCATGACTTTTCTGTACGACGCCCTGCCGCGCTGGCATGGCTAACCCTCGTGATCTGTTATCAGGCGCACCTGGCGCTCATGGAACCAGTAATACCAGCCCCAGTTGAGCAAAACCAGGATACGGTTTCTGAAACCAATGAGATAATAAAGATGCAGCAGCAGCCAGGCCAGCCAGGCCGGGTAACCACGGAGATTCAGACCATGGGTGGTTGCTACGGCGGCACTCCGTCCGATAGTTGCCATGCTCCCCTTGTCGTGGTAACGGAACGGCTGGACAGGCCGACCCCATTCGCGGGCCAGGATGGTCTTTGCGACATGAATCCCCATCTGCATTGCCACCGGTGCGACCATCGGCAGGGCGGCGCCATCCTGTTTCAGAAAAGCCATATCACCGATGACAAAGACCTCAGGATGGTCCTTGAGCGAAAGATCGGGCTGCACCGGAATCCGGCCGCCAGGCCCCTGTTCAACACCAAGCAACGCAGCAAGCGGTGCGGCACAAACACCTGCCGACCAGAAAAGGGTGCGGGTCGCAATCGTTGTGACGCCATCCAGCTCAACCGCTGTGGCACTGGCCGAGGTGACCTTGCGATTGAACAACACCTCCACCCCCATGGTCCTGAGCTTGTTGACGGCATAGGTGGAGAGTTTTTCCGGAAATGCCATAAGCAGCCGGTCAGCAGCCTCAACTAGCATTATCCGGGCTTCCCGGGCATTCAGTTCCGGATAATCCTTGGATAGCACAAAATGGACAAGTTCAATAAGCGCTCCGGCAAACTCCACACCGGTTGGCCCGCCACCGACAATAACAAAGGTCATCAGCGCCTTGCGGGCTTCAGGGTCAGTTTCAGCAACGGCCCGCTCAAAACTGGTCAGGACGTGGTTGCGCAGTTGCTCGCCATCCGCAAGCCGCTTCAGGTCAAAGGCATGCCGCGCCAGTTCCTGATTGCCGAAGTAATTGGTGACGCTCCCGGCGCCGACTACCAGATAGTCGTAAGAGATTGGCCCTGAACTGGTCTCGATAGTTTTCCCGTTCAGATCAATAGCAGTGACTTCGGCCAGGATGAACCGGGTCCGGGGCAGCCCGCGGACCATCGCTCGTATCGGGTAGGCGATTGACTCCTGTTCGAGACCGGCCGTGGCAACCTGGTAGAGAAGCGGCTGGAACAGGTGGTAGTTGTTCCGGTCAACCAGAACCACTTCTACTCCTTGACCTGCCAGCTCCCTCGCTGCGCGGACTCCTCCGAAACCCATGCCGACAACAACAACTCGCTTCATATGTTTCCTCTCATGACTTGAGGATACCCTGTTTATAAGCGTGTGCAAGAGTTGCTAAAAAAGAAAAGCCCCGTCGGTTTCCCGACGGGGCTTTGGTGAAGCAGTGCAACGCATCTGCTATTCGCAGAGGTCGACCTTTACGTCCCAGTTCTTGAGCTTCATGGTGCCGTTCTTCTCAAGGTTGAGGTGCATCTTGAATGCGCGGTCCCACAGCTGCGGCTCATGGCCAACATTACGCTTGAGGCAGTCGGCTTCAGCAATATTGAGGTACTCGGTTAGCTGTGCTTTGTAGTCCGGATGAGCGCACTTCTCGATGATTTTTCTAGCGCGGTCTTTTGGAGCAAGTCCGCGAAGGTCGGCCAGGCCCTGCTCGGTGATAACGCAGTCGAGGTCGTGCTCGGTGTGGTCGATGTGCGAACAATGCGGAACAACGCAGGAAATACCGGTCGGATCAGTCTTGGACGGACGCGACGACGGGGTGTGCATCATCTTCAGGAAGCCGTTCCTGAGGAAGTCGCCGGAACCACCGAGGCCGTTGATCATACGGGTACCGCCAACGAGTGTGGAGTTGGCGTGGGCATAGATGTCGATCTCAACCGGGGTGTTCATGGCGATACACCCGAGACGACGGATCGGCTCAGGAGCATTGGAGATGGAGAGCGGACGCAGGGTGATCTTGTCAAAGTACTTGTCCATGTTGGCAAAGAAGCGTGGGAAACCCGGCTCTGCGGAGAGAGAAAGCGAGCAGGAAGATGCTGCATCGAGTTTGCCCGAGTCGAACAGGTCAAGCATGGTGTCCTGAAGAACCTCGGTGTAGACAGTCAGGTTTTTGAAAGGACCTTTGGCAAGGCCACCGATAACGGCATTGGCAATGGAACCAACACCTGACTGGAGCGGCAGGAGGTTCTTCGGCAGGCGGCCTGCCTTTACTTCCTGGGTAAAGAATTCGATGACGTGGTTGGCGATTGCTTCAGAGGTATCGTCCTGCTCTGCAAAGGCGCGTCCCTGGTCGCGGAGTTTGGATTCAACAACGGCGATGATCTTGTTCGGGTCGCAAGGAATCGAAGTAGAACCGATGCGGGAATCAGCCTTGGTGATATCGAAAACCTGACGGTTTGGCGGAGTGAGCGGGGTGATCAGGTCGTGAATCCCTTCGAATGAAGGCTGTCCGGTGTTAACCTCTACAATGATCTTGTCGCAGATCATGAGGATTTCAGGGATAACGCCGCAGGAAGAGGTCGGAACCAGGCTGCCGTCTTCTTTAATTGCGGAAACTTCGATTATGGCGAGGTCAAGCTTGCCGGTTTCGGAATCCTTGGTGTAGAAACCGTAGCCGAGATCCTGAGCAAAGAGGGAGAGGTGCTTGTCGCCCATCCGGATGCGCCCGGCATTGATGCCTGCTGCTATGTTCTTGCCGGTCTGGTATGGCCAGCGGCGATCGATCATGTCGTTGATTGCCCAGCGGTCTTCGGTCTCTGCGCCGACAGAAGCGCCGATAAAGAGGTTGAATTTCAGCTTGCCCTGCAGGTTGTTCTTCTCAACGTGCTCGGCTACTGCGATGGGCACCACTTTCGGGTAACCAGCCGGGGTAAAACCGGACCAACCGAGGTTCATGCCGTTCTTGAAAAACTGAACGGTTTGCTCAGGGGTCATAACCTTGTTCAAAAGGGACTTGCATTGTACGCGATCTTGCAGTGTGCCGTACTCAGACATCTTCTACCTCCTGTTTTGATTTGGTGTTTACAGCCAAAAGCCGGGCAAATGATACAAGCCATCGTGTAACTGGCCGTATTTCTGAGATAAGATAAAAACTGTCGGTATTCTGTATACAGGAAAAAGTAGAACCGGATTCTACTCAAGCGGATAGTCATAGTCAAGATAAAAAAAGGTTAAGCGGGCTGCCAGTGCCGGATAATTAACCTCGGCGACAACCACCTGGTTGCGACTGCGGCGCGATAACCCTCTGGGACCTGAACCTCCAGGATTTGCCATCGGCCTGTCTCTGCCGGATCCAGGCGCTGGCCGATCAATGCCGGTTGGTCACCCGGCTTCAAGGAGACATCGAAAGCGTTCAGAGGAGTCGCCAGTCCGGTACCGATTGCCTTCAGATAGGCCTCCTTACGGGTCCAGCAGCTGTAAAACCCCTCCAGAACCAACGCTTCATCAAGAGAATGCAGCTCCCTGATTTCTCTCTCTGAAAAGAAACGCTCAGCCAGTCGCATAAAAGGCCTTCCTGGACGGGCAGTCTCGATATCCACCCCTATCGGGAATGTGCGGTTGATTGCCAGCAGGGCCAGACTGGAGCTATGAGAGAGATTGAAATTAATATCGGGGAGACCGGTATTCAGCAGCTCAGGTTTGCCATGGGGGCCATAACCGAAGTTGAGATGTTCCGGGGAGATGGAGAGTGATTCTCCCAGGATTTTCCGTAAAAATCCGCGGGCAACGATAAAATGGTCCTGCATTTTCCTGATGCGCAGCCGATCGGCACGCTCTCTTTCGTCATCTGAAAGATAGGCACGAAAGGTCTCAGTGCATCCGGCACCGTCATCAAGGTCGATGAGCCAGAGATGGATCTCTCCCGGCTCCGGCTGAATCGAGGGGACAACACTCATGGGGCTGGTGAGGGCGGATTTGGGGCAGTTTCCATAAGCGACTGCTCTTCCGCCTGGCGCCAATTAAGAAACGCCAGCAGCTCGGCATAGGTGCCGAGGCTCTTGATCAACGGAATATCCTTTTTAACCGATTCGTCATAACCCTTGAGCCTGGCGTTAAACCCGCCGGCCTTGCTTTTGAGCCCGGCAACGCTCTCTGCAAGGTAGCTCTTTTCTTTTTTGTCTGCATCTCCCCTCTTCATCAGCGACTTGGCCTTGGACCAGTATTCATCACTGCTCAATACATAGTGGTTCATGCTTTCCAGAAAAGAGAGCGCCGAGGCCGACAGCTCGGAGGTGGTGACCAGCTTTGCCTGCAGATCGGTCATATCCCTGAGCAGCTGTTCGTCGGCAAAGCGGCTGAGTTCGTTGATTTCCTTACCTTTGTCAGGGCTCCGGTCAAGGGCTTCAACTCGGTCCACAAATAGTTGCGACGTGGTGAGGAAAGAGGTTATGGACTTGGATGCGGCACTCAGGGACAGGGTGAAATGCGAAACGAACTTGGTGAACATGCCGGCCTGTCCCGCGTAGGGAATCGGCAGCACCTTGGCAAAACCGGCAGCCATTGACCCTGCCTCGATATACTTTGAATATCCAGCAACGCTGCCGGACATCCAGGTAACATATCCCTGAAATTCGTTCATTGCCAACCGCTGGATCTTTACCTCGGCAGCTATCTCCCGCAAGCGTGAGGTCATGCGGGAGTTAAGTTCGGCTGCAGTCAACGCGGGGGTCTGCAGCCTGCTCACCCGTTCTTTAAGAACAGTATTTTCCTGCACCAGTGCCTGCAGCACCGCTTCCTGCTGTTTCAGGAAGTCAGGGCACGACTCTTCGGCATGAACCAGTGGTCCGGTGGCAATGATGGCACCGGCAATAACAAAAGCTACAATGCGTAACATGGGCAGTCTCGCAAATTCAGGATTGGATTAATTCGGGTTTATAACTGATGGCGGAAGAAAAGGCAAGGTCAGGGAAGTCACCCTGGGTGCTGGCCGCCCGCAGCGGCATAGAGGTTCTCCCAGTAAACCCGGTTTTTCCCCTGGTTCTTGGCCTTATAGAGGCAGGCATCGGCATGGGAGAGCAGACTGTCAGTCGTTGATGCGTCAGAGGGATAACCGGCAACCCCAAGGCTTATGGTCACTGGCCGATCACTCTCATGCCCCAGGAGCGGAGAGAGTTCCTTGAACACTTTTTCCCTGAGGCTCTCGGCGACCAAGAAAGCTCCTTCCAGCCTGGTTTCCGGGAGAATAACCGCAAACTCTTCCCCCCCGTAGCGGAAGGACAAATCAGAGGCCCTTAGAGAGCTGGACAGAATCTTGCCCAGGCTGGCCAGCACCTGGTCACCCTTCGGATGACCATAGGTGTCGTTGAGTTTTTTGAAATTGTCCACGTCTATCATGATAATGGAAAGCGGCTTCGAATAACGACGGGCGCGAATCATTTCATGCGGGAACACCTGCATGAAGTAACGGTTGTTGTACAACCCTGTAAGGGCATCGGTGAGGGCCATCATCTTGGTGCGGCTGTGAAGGCTTGCATTATCGATGGCCATGGCAGCAAAGGAGGCCAGCAGGTCAAGATGGTTCAACTGCCGGTCTTCCAGCAGACGAGATTCAAAATCATACAGATACAAGATCCCGACCGGCCTGTTATGCACTGCCAAAGGCACGCAGACCATGGCTGTGATCCCCTCCGCCGCAAGCTCCACCGCAGGCTCCGCCTCCTGACTCATATCAGGGGAATAGCGGATCGCATAATCCTGCATCGCCATCCGGGTCAGGGCATCACCCCTGCCGAGAAGCGGCCAGCGGTCAAGACAGACGAATTTGTGTGAGAGGCCGGAATGGGCATGCAGCACCATCTCTCCAGACGTTTCTTCATAAACGGCAAGCATGCCTGAAGGCATCCCCATGAAACTTAGGGCACTATCGAGGATTCGGTCGAGGACCTGATCCAGCTCCAACGTTGAGACGACCGTCCTGGCAACGCCGATAAGATCGGTAAGGTCCTGGATGTGAGCTTCAAGTTTTCTGTGTTTTTCTACCATCGATTAGTACTTTGCGGAGAGCGGTCCTGCTCTGAGAGATCAGGCGAAAGGTCGGGGAGCAACGAAAGGGCATCTTCCACCAGGGCACCGGTAATCAGCAGATGCATGGCCCGTCGCCCCCGCTCGGAAACGGTCTCATTCCCGGAGAAGGAATATGCTTCTGCCGTAATATAGGCAGCAGCTCGTGGGTAGCGCTGCCGAAGCTCCATCAGACGGGCCGGAGGCAGGCCGCGTTGCCGGTATTCAAGCATGAGGCTGGCAGATCTCTGACATGCCGCGTAGGTATCCTCGGCATCGCGCAGCTCTATCAAACCCGGCAGGTTCTGCCAAAACATCGGAATCATTGATGTTTCATTAAGGTGAGTCTTTTTTTCAGATTGGGCAACGGCCGCTTGCCAAGCCTCCTCGGCTTCTTTGATTATTACATGGTTACTGAGCCCAATATTCAGGTACCGGCTCGGATCACACCCCATCATTTTCAGATGTTTGGCGGCAAGAGCAGAAAGCGGTGTCAACTCCTCAAGAGCTACGTAGACACTGTTCGCCCCCTTGACGATGCATGCTTTTCGCTCATCGACATCGACCAGGATCTTGTAGTCATTTTTTTTAAAAATCGTCTTCATGAGTTACAGATATACATCGGTTGCAGAAGTCGGTTGATTTAGCATTTTTTCAGCCTTGAGCCAACATCCCGCTTTTTCCGGACAAGCGGGATACCGGTGCAAATGTTACCTGGTTTTTTCATCCATCAATTTTATCACCTCTGCGGTAATATCCTGTTGCTCGTAATTCGCGCCGACATAAAAAAGGTCTTTCTTGAGGACAACTACGGCAAAACCGTTTGCTTTAGCATAAGACTCACAAGCTGCGGCAGTCTCCATGGTTATTGACCGGGTCAACTCCTCCTGCAGCGGCAGCAACTCTTTCTCCGCATTGTTGACGGTTTTCTTGAACTCTTCCACCTTCTTTTCATACTCCTTGATTTTGGCAACCCTCTGGTCGGGGATCAGATTGGGCAGCTTTGCCTGAAGCGCTGCCTTCTGTTTTTCCAGCTGCTTCTGCTTTGTATTCAGTTGCGCCTGCAACTTATTGCTCTTTTCCTTGAAGCGCCCCTTTAATTGCTTGCCTAGTGCGGATTCTTCGGAAATCCGCATTATGTCTATTACGCCAATTTTACCGCTTGCAGGTGTGTTAAAAACGGAAGGAAGGGTATTAGCGCCCGCAGCGGCTGGCTTTGCAAGCGGTAGGGGGGCTTGAACCGGCGGCGCCGCTACAGTTGCAGCTGGAGCATCGGCCTGGGTCTCTGCAGCAATGGCAAAGGGGATAGCGCTCAGCAGGATTACGGCAAATACCATGAAGCTCAGGGTCAGGTTTCGGCGTGCTATCATTATTTACTCCTGCGTGACAGGTAATGCCTGTCGCTGAAATGGAAACGGTTTGAACAGGATAGCGCGATTCCCCCCCAGCGGCAAACAATAGATTCCTGAGAGCAATGAAACTTGACTGAAAAACCAAATAAGAGGAATATCCAGTGGTCATTCCAGACGCGATCAATTAACACACGAAAAAGGGAATCATGAAACCGTCAAACAAACGCACCGTAGGCCCGGAAACCGTAAGAATGCTGGAACTCGGCCACCCATGGATAATAGCAGATGGGTTCACCAAGCGCTGGCAGGGAGGAAAGCCGGGAGATCTTATTGAAATCGTAGACGAATCCGGGCGCTTCCTGGCAACGGCGCTGCTCGCCCCTGAAGAGCGAATCGTCGCACGGGTACTATCGAAAGAACCTATCAGGCTGGATCGAGGCTGGTTGAAAACCAGGCTGGAAGAAGCGGCAAAACTACGCAAAGGCCACGCCGACCTAGTAGACACTGATGCCTACCGCCTGGTGAATGCCGAAGGAGACGGATTACCGGGATTGACTGTCGACCGCTACGGCAACTTTCTGATGGTTCAGCTTTTCAGCGCTGCCTGGAAGCCCCATCTTGTCCCCTTAACCCAGGCTCTTCAGGACGTATTTGCCCCACAGGGAATTTACGAAAAGACCCGCCCATTGAAGACCAGGGAACTTGAGGCAGTGAGCGACGGCAAGGCTTACGGCACCCTGCTTACTGGATGTCATGCGCCGGAGCCGTTGATTGTCAGGGAAAACGGCCTGAGCTTTCTGGTGAAGCTCAAGATGGGGCTCAACACTGGGCTGTTTCTGGATCAAAGAAGAAACCGCCGTGACATAATGCAGCGAGCAAAAGGGAAACGTGTCCTCAACCTGTTTTCCTATACCGGAGCATTTTCAGTCGCAGCTGCGGCAGCAGGCGCAACGCAGGTGACAAGTGTCGATGCATCGCCTGGGTACACCGGATGGGCCCGGGAAAACTTCGAGGCAAACCGGCTGAACCCGAAACGCCATGAATTCATTGTCGGTGATTGCCTGTCTGTGCTGCAGGACCTTGCCCAAAAAGGGACTAGCTACGACATCGTAATAATGGACCCGCCATCATTCTCCACCACGGCCAAAAACCTGTTCACCACCCGCAGGGGAACATCAGACCTGGTTGCAGCATCTCTACCGCTGCTGAAGAGCGGAGGGTTACTGATCACCTCATCAAACCACCAGAAGGTGGACATCGCTGATTATTTGAAGGAGTTACGGCGAGGGGCACTGCAGGCAAGGAGCGGGCTACAGGTAATCTCCCTGTCAGGCCAACCGGAGGACTTCCCGTATCCGGTGACATTTCCGGAAGGGCGTTACCTGAAATACGCACTAAGTGTAAAAAACGAATAGACAAAAAAAAGCCCCGGATTGCTCCGGGGCTTTTTGTAAGGGTTGAAACTGGATGTTAAACCCTGGTTACGTTAGCTGCCTGAAGACCTTTCGGGCCTTTTACAACATCAAACGTTACACGGTCACCTTCGGCGAGAGACTTGAAGCCTTCACCGGTAATTGCTGAAAAGTGTACGAATACGTCCTCGCCGCTCTCCTGCTCAAGAAAACCAAACCCCTTGCTGTCATTGAACCACTTTACTGTTCCATTTACCATTTTCTTACTTCTCCTGATACTGCTTTGTTAAATTTATCCGGGTTGACCCACGGAAGTTTAGTCAACGTATCAGGTTTACATCGACAAAGTCAAACGAATAAATCAATCCCCGTTATTTTTTTCGCGCCGCCGATTACCTGCTTGAAATTGCCGGAACTGGCGGCAAAGAACGGGTAGCGCCGGTTTTTTCAGCAGACACCCCTTGAAAGACAACCTCCAGCCGTCCGGTAACAGCATAATTGGCGACAAATGCCCCGGAGCTTTCCCGTGGCCAGAACACCTCTGGCTCTAGTTCGTAAAAGAGCCAACGCACCAGAATGTTGCGCCGATACCTGGTAAAGATTCGATAGGTGGTCACCGCCGGGGCACTACTGGTGTTACCATAGACGCCGCCGCCCATGGTGATGGCGCTTTTCGGGGAGAGTTCCCGTAAAAACGACAATTCACTCCCCCACTCCATGCCGCTGATCTTCTCCGAAACCGTCCCGGAATTGGCCCAGCGCAACAGGATTTTCGCCGGGAGCAACCGATCCAGGCCGACTTCCGAGGTCTCGCCAAAGCCGGCGCTGTTGTTGACAAAGAGTGTCTCGGCAAAGCGAACATGGGAAAGATCATCAAGATTATGGATATACTGAAAACGGCTTCGAACAAATAGCTCAATGGGAATGTCAATGCGAAAGCCACCCCCCAGAAATAGTTCAGCTGAAGGAGTCTTGATCAACCCTAAGCGCAGCTCGGTGTTGACCAGACGGGTACTGGGCGCCAATGTCCGATCATAACCCGGTGCGCCCGGATCCTGGGGTAGGTTGGGGGAAAGTGATTGTGCTTCATCCTCGCCGGCAATAACCAGTCGCAGCCGATCACTGATCTTGGAAAGGACCAGGCTGGCCCTGAGATTAGTGCCGTAACTCAGATGTCCTGAATTATCCAGACGCAGCGCATTACGCCAACGAAGCTGATATTCGGTTTTACGCTCGGATTCGCTTTTAACGCTGCCGAAAAAATCATCGAAGCGAATCACCTGTTCGAGAATATTCCGCTCAATCCGGTCATGAGTCTTTGCAACTGTTTCTCCGATCGTAGCGGCCCGATTATCTGTAGCAGTGGTCTCTGCAGGGGAATGCGTTTCAGCGGCAATAGCGATAGCTGCCGTCATGATCGTCAAGATCACGACTTCCGCCATAACGACGCTTTGTATCAGCCTGGATCGCCTTTCGCCCATCATCTCCTCGCAGTGTCGGGCAGACGTGATGCCCACTGGCATTCAATTAAAATGATACCATGCAATTCCTTTTTGCGCCGCTGCCTGCACCGGAACAGGTTATCTCTTGACAGCGCAAACAATTGCGGGGTAGTTTTCCTGCAATATTCGAATTTGAATCAGGAGAAGCCGGAAAGTGGCTGTCGCAATCAAAGAATCCGAGATTCGTGTGGAGTTTTACCGGGCCTCCGGACCAGGCGGCCAGCACAGGAACACCACCGATTCCGCTGTCAGGATCCGCCATCTCCCGACCGGCATTGTGACTCAGGCATCAGAAAGCCGGTCTCAGTCGCAAAATCGGGAAAAGGCCCTGGAACGCTTGCAGGCGGCCCTTGAAAAACGCGAGCGCATAATCAAGAAACGGATAGCCACCAAGGTTCCAAGACGCGCCAAGGAGAAGCGGCTCTCCGAAAAGAAGATCCTCTCGGAGAGGAAAAAGATGCGGTCATCGCTGGACTAAAGGGTTGCCATGATTTCCCATTCCGAACTCAGAATCACCTGGGTCAAACCGGATATCGAAGAGGAACTATGGGAATTTTCCCGGCACCCTGCCAAACAGGAGTATTATCAACGCCATGCCATTGACTGGCCAGAGATAGTTGCCGCCAGCGACAACGGGCAACTGCTTCCGTACCACCGCTCCGCTGAGCTTGGCCAGATCAAGGTAGCGCTTTCATACCACAGCTACGAAGATTACTCCCGTTACCTGGCAAAGGCGAAGCGGGGATACCGGTTAAACTATGCAAAAATGGAGAATGATCTCCAGCGCCACGGGGAATTGACCTTGAAAGCCCCCATCGTCCTGGCAATGGCCGATGATGGCCTGCTGTTCTCCGGCTACAGAAGACTGTGCCTGGCATGGAACTACGGGATAGTCCCCTATGTATGGCTGATAACTCTGAACACCGCCAACCGTCGGCAACCAACCGGCAGTGAGCACTGAAAGTAAAAAGGAAATCCCATGGGAAAGCAGCTCTACGTAACGAACATCTCATTTCAAGCAACAGAAGAAGATATGTGGAAACTCTTTTCCGTAGCCGGCAAGGTCAAACATATCAAACTGCTGACCGATCCCGTCACCGGCAAGCTCAAAGGGTGCGGTTTTGTGGAGATGGCCACGCTCAACGACGCTAAAGAGGCGATCGAAACACTGGATGACTGCCTGTTGATCGACCGACAGATAACAGTGGAAGAGGCCCGTCCGCCAAAACCCAGGGAAACCACTTTCGCTGGTGCCGATCGGCGAAAAACGATGCCGGGGAAACGACCTCCTGGCAGAAACAAGAAATAACCGGAATCATCATTGTTTTTAAAAATACGCTGTTATCAAGCTATCAGTATCTGCACGGAAAGGAGTTGATCCATGGGAATCTACACGCACAAGGCACTGGACCTTCTGGAGAAGCATCAACTGGATGCGGCAATCGCAGAAAAATTCCTGGGCTGGAAACTGGAGGACGACCCGGAGAAATCGTCATGCAAAAGATGGTTCGACGAAAACGGGAAACCGACCAAATACGGCACCGGCTGCGGCATGAAGCTCTTCCATCCAAGCGAAGACCTGAATATCGCCTTCCCCGAGATTATAGAGCGCTTGAAAGAGAGCAACCTGACCATTACCTGTACCGTAGCCTGTGACATCTACACCTGTGGGATTTATAACGACAAGCAGCGGGAAATGGCGCACTGGTACGACGAAACCCTTGGAGTCGCCATCTGCAAGGCAGCGCTCAAACTCCTGATCAGGAAGGCCAAAAAGGAGTCGCCACAGTAGGCCGGCATTTTTCAAGCATGAACGACTATCTGGTACGCATAATCACGGAAAATGGCGCCGTACGGGCGCTTGCCTGCATTACAACATCCCTGGTCAATGAAGCGTGTCAGCGCCAGGGATGCTGGCCGACAGCCGGCGTTGCCCTTGGCCGTGGCCTTAGCGCCGGGGCGCTCATGGGTGCGCTGCTCAAGACCGATCAACGTATTGCTCTCTCATTTGAAGGGAACGGCCCGCTCAAGAAGATCCTGGTGGAAGCAGATGCCAATGGCGCATTACGCGGGTATGTCAGGGTACCGGCAGTACATATGGAGAAACCGGACGGCACCTTCGACGTCGCTGCGGCGCTTGGCCACGCCGGACTGCTGACGGTCACCAAAGACCTGCGATTGAAGGAACCTTACAAGGGGATCGTCCCTCTGGCAACCAGCGAGATCGGCGAAGACCTGGCCCTCTACCTCACGGAATCGGAGCAAACCCCTTCAGCCATCGGTCTCGGTGTTTTTGTGGAACCGGACAACAGCGTGTCGGCGGCCGGAGGGTTCCTGATTCAGGCCCTGCCGCCGGGTGACGACGCGATTATAGACAAGCTGATGCACCGCCTGGAGGCCCTTCCGTCGCTGACAGCAATGCTTAAAGAAGGAACTACTCCTGAGCAGCTTATTGAGCGCCTCTTTGAGGGAATCCCATACACAACATTGGAAAAGAGAGAACTGGCATTCGTCTGCGCCTGCAGCCGGCCCAGAATCGAAAAAGTCCTTATTTCGCTAGGTAAGGACGAGCTTGAGGATATGCTTGAAAAACAGGGCCATACAGAGGTCACCTGCGAGTTCTGCCAGGTGCGATACGCATTTGACCGAGATGACCTGAAGCGGTTGCTAACGGAAATTACCGGATAAGGGCCTGCTTTTCCTGCCAGGCTTTGCAGTAGCTACTGACCAGACGCTGTACCGCATCTTGGTGGGTCTTCTGCCAAGGCCCGACAACAACCAGATTGAGGTTGCCCGGCGCAAAAAGTACTGCAGCTGCCGCTTTCAGGTCAGCAATATTCAAGGCGGCCGCCTCAGAATAATCCTCTTCGATGCTCCTGACCAACCCCATCAGTTCGCCCCAGCCGTAACGTACCTGCATTTCATAGGTTGAATCCCTGCTGTATTCCAGGTCAAAGAAATAACTGTTCCTGACCCGTTCAAACTCATCTTCGGGTATGGTACCGAACGCAAGCGCCAGGGTTTCGGCAAGCACCTCTTCCACTGCCTTTTCCAGGTTTTCCGGTGAAGTGGAGAGCTCTATCGAAAAGGCTCCGGTCTCTTCATAGGCAGCAATGCTGGCATCTACCGAATAGACGATCCCGAGTCGTTCCCTCAGCGAGATATGCAGCCGCGAACTTCCGCCGCCGCACAGGATTCTGCGAAGCAGGCGAAGGCTCATAATACGGGGGTCCAACCGGGAAAATCCCCTGAAGGCAAGCTGCAGATGAAGCTGACTGTCTGAGTCGGTGACAAATTGGAGCTGCGGTGCAACTTGTTCGTGATCAGCCGCTTCCTGATGTGGGACATCACCCCTCGTCCAATCACCAAAGGCGCTGGCGCAGGCAGCGAAAAAATCCTCGCCACGGACGTTGCCGGCAACAACTGCCACAGCATTGGCCGGTACATAATGATGGCCAAGATACTGTTTCAAATCTTCCATCGTTATGCCCCGGATCGTCTCCAGATAGCCGATGGTGGGCATCCCCAGCGGGTGTCCTGGCCACATGAGACGGCTGGCAATATTATGGGTATTGATCTCTTCACCCTGCTCGTTGATGTCTTCAAGCGCCTCCTCGACGATGATCCGTTTTTCCGTGTCCAGACCGGAAAGCAGTGGACGCCGCAGCATGGATGCGAGCATTGCGGTCCCCTTCGCAACATGTTCCGGATGAACCCGGGAAAAGAAGCAGGTCGTCTCCTCGTCGGTTGCAGCATTGACACTCCCGCCAATCGCCTCGAAAGCGGTCTCCAGATCAAGGGTGGTAGGGTAGTCAACAGTCCCCCGGAACAACATATGCTCAAGGAAATGGGCCATTCCGGCCTTTTCCCTGGTGTCGTTACGGCCGCCGGCCTTGACATAGATCGCAATTTCGGCGCTGTGCAGGTGCGGCATCTCTACAGCCACCAGTCGCAGGCCGTTGGAAAGAGAAGAGGTCTTGCATTTAATCATTACTGCTCCGTTCATCCGCTATTATAACAAGAGATTTTTGCCTTCCAGGGTTGCCCAGGCAACGACTGCGTATCTGGCAACCTTACCGGTCAATACCAGCAGCGAAAACCTGGCAAATGCAACCCTCAACACCCCGGCAACAAAGCAGAGCGGGTCTCCGACCACCGGCAGCCAGGAGAAAAGCAGGCTCCAGCTGCCGAACCTGGCAAAAAAAAGTTCGGCACGCTCTTTGTCCCGCGCCTGCATCCTGAAGAGTTTTTCCTCTATGAAGCTGCTACCGTAGCTACCTAGCCAGTAGCTGGTACAAGCCCCGAGAAAATTCCCTGCCGATGCGATCGCTACCACGGTAGTCGGGGCATCGCCTTTAAGCAGGAGCGCGACCAAAAGCCATTCCGAACCGAGTGGGATAAGGGTGGAGGCAAGGAAACTAAGGAGGAAAAGAGCCGGTAAGCCGTGCGTTGTCAGGAACTCCTGCATGGCGCCCACAGTAACCGAATCAATACCTCTTGTCAAAAACTTTGCCCTTGAGCTATTGCATGGCCTGATAACAGCGATATAATAATGACTTATTGTGCGCGGGATGCAGGCAACCGGACAAAGGAAGCAAAACAATGCAGGAACGGAATTACTCAAGGCTGCCGATTCACCTGGAAGCAACCATTACCTATAACGGCACCATCGTCGAAGGCGAACTCGACAACATCAGTCTCAAGGGGGTTTTTGTCCGCACCGGACAAAAGATCCCGATGAATGATCTCATCACGATAACCATTTACCATCACACCAAAGACCAGCAGATATGCAGCCTGAAAGGGCGAGTGGTCCGTATAACCCCGGATGGCGCGGCTGTGGAATTTGAAAAGACCTTACTGGATTAAACCCTCTCCAGCCCGGCAAACCTTACCAGCAGCTTTTTCGGCCCCACCGAATTGAACCAGACAATCACCTTCTGCTCGTCTCCGCTCCCTTCAACCCGGCGGATGACGCCAACGCCAAACTTCCCGTGACGCACTTTCATGCCGAGCACAACCCCTGTCGCTTCCTCGTCCGGCACCAATTCCACCTCAGGAAAAGCGCTTTCCCCTGCTGACTCGGAAAGGACTCTCCCCAGGTTGTGCTGAGAGGCATCAGGCTCTGTCTCCCGTCTCCCATATCCCGAAACTGACTGTCTGGCCCAGTTCGACGAACCCCAGGAAGAGGTTGTCGGCTGGCTTTCCTCAATATCGATGAGTTCGCTCGGGATATCAGCAATAAACCGTGACGGCGGGTTCATCTGATCTTGGCCGAAAACTCGCCTGCGCCGTGCATTAGAAAGAAACAGCCGCTGCATGGCCCTGGTCATGCCGACATAGCAGAGCCGGCGCTCTTCCTCCATCTGCTCGTTGTCGTCAAGGGCACGAACATGGGGGAACAGGCGCTCTTCGAGGCCAACCATGAAAACTATCGGGAATTCCAACCCCTTGGCGGCATGAAGGGTCATGAGCGTCACGGAGTCCCGCCCCTTCTCGCCACGCTCCAGGTCAGAGATCAGCGCCACCTGCTCAAGAAAAGGCGCCGCCCCTTTTTCATCACCCGTCTGCTCAAATTCAGCCATGGCAGCAAGCAGTTCCTGGAGGTTGGCCAGGCGGTCGGCAGCCTCCTCGCTCTTCTCCTCGCGCAGCTTTGCTTCGTACCCTGATTCCCGGATAATCCGGCTGGTGAGATCCTCCAGAGACACGGCATCGAGCAATGATGCAAAGCCGTCCATCAAGGCCACAAAAGAGGCCAGTTTCCCTCTGGGGCCGGCAGAGAGGACCCCGCTCCCGGCACAGTCGCGGAGCGCCTCGTAATAGCTGATCCCTTTCTGAGCAGCTACGTCTGCAATACGGTCAAGGGTGGCATGACCGATCCCTCGGGGAGGGGTATTGACGATGCGTTTCAGCGCCATCTCATCGGCAGGGTTAACCAGCACCTTGAGATAGGCAAGGATATCCTTGACCTCCATCCGCTCGTAAAAACGCATCCCGCCAACCATGCGGTACGGTATGCCTTCGGCAACGAGCGCATCTTCCACAGGCCTTGATTGGGCGTTGGTCCTGTAGAATACCGCGACATCGGACAGCAAGCCTCCCCCTTGTCGATGACGGTCAATCTCCCGGCAAACGGAACGCGCCTCGCCCCGCTCGTCCTCAAGACGCCGGTAAACGATACGCTCCCCTTCCCGGTTCTCTGTCCAGAGCTTTTTTGCCTTCCGGCCGCGGTTTTTTGCCACGACCGCGCCGGCCGCGGTGAGGATCGCCTGGGTCGAACGGTAGTTCTGCTCAAGCTTCACTACCTTGACCCCTGGGAAGTCCTTCTCAAAATCGAGGATGTTCCTAATGTCTGCGCCACGCCACCGGTAGATCGACTGGTCGTCATCGCCAACCACACAGAGATTGCGCCTCTCTCCGGCAAGCAGCTGCACCAGACGGTACTGGATCGGGTTGGTGTCCTGGTATTCGTCAACCATAAGCCATTGCCACCGGTTGCGATAACGCTCAAGCACCTCCGGCTCCTGCTCGAACAGCTTGACAGCCATCATCACCAGATCGCCGAAATCAAGGGCATTGCACCGCTTCAACCGGTCCTGATAAGCAGCATAAACCTTGGCAATGACGGCATGCTGAAAATCATTGGGCACATCTGACGGCATATGGCCGCTGTTTTTGCAGTCATCGATTGCCGAGGCCAGCGACCGGGCCGGGTAACGCTTATCATCAAGATTCAGTTCTGCCAGAATCTCCTTGAGCAGTTTTTGCGTGTCGCCATCGTCATAAATGGCAAAAGACCGGTCATAACCCAAGAGGTGGCCATCCTGACGCAGTATCCGGGCACAAAGCGAGTGAAAAGTGGAAATGAGCGGTAGTTCGCCTCCGCCCAAGGCCTTCTCAACCCGCTCGCGCATCTCACCAGCGGCCTTGTTGGTGAAGGTTACCGCCAGAATCTGCCAGGCGGGGACTCCCAGCTCCCGGACAAGATGGACAATACGGTGCACAATGACCCGCGTCTTTCCCGAACCTGCTCCGGCAAGGATGAGTAGCGGCCCTTCACCATGGAGAACCGCCTCCCTCTGGGGGGGGTTGAGCTTGCTTATTGGCATTGAGATGAACTTTCTGAGTGAATTATCGGAGATAACTGTACTACAGGGGTAACCGCAAAGGCAACGGGATATGAATTCGACTCTCTTGCCTATTTGACCTTGAGCAGCAGGCAGACATACTCAATACCATCGAGCACTGCCTGGGTTGCCTCCGCATCCAAGGCGACAACTGTTCTGTCATTTTTCAGGAGTCGGAGTTCGGGAAGTACTGCCTTGGCGCCGTTTCGCAGTGATTCTAAGAATCCGGCAAAATCACTGCTGTCGGCAAAAAGTTCGCGTAACAGAACACCACATAATCTTTCGGGTGAATAGCCCAGCGAAAAGGCAAAAGCCGGGTTCACCTGCACAATCCGGTACGATTCCGATTCAAGCAATACCACTCCGCATGCCATCCCTTGTATTGCGGCAAAATTGAGCCGTTCCGCCTCGATGTTGCGCTTTTCCGAGACAAATCGGCCCAACACCGAATCCAGGACAATGATGCTGATAAGGGAAATGATCACCGCCCAGGCCATGAAATAGCGGGAGGTCTTTACCCCGGAGCGGTAGATGTCCCGTTCTATCTTTACTTTGATCAGCAGCGCCGGCTTCCGGTAAATATCACCAATCAGTGCAAGACCGTTCAGGGTCTCATAATTGACTTTTCTCACCAGAAATCGATTCTCCAAGGACAGGGGCTTAGCGCTTCGCGAGGCAACAGGGAGGGGAGAATTCGGTTCTATGATTGAAACATCAAGAGGCAACCGCGTCATCTTCTGCATTCGCGATAATTCGCCGGTATCGATCTTCCTTCCCATTATCAATGAGCCAATGACCGGCCCTTGTACTTCGCTGGTCAGCACCGGTTTGGCAATTACCAGATAAGGGACGCCGGCAATGACAATAACGCCTCGCACCTTGTTCTGGGGCGATTTGCACTGTAGAAGGGGAGATGACGGCTCAAGATGCTTCAGCAACCATTGAGTGGCGATATCGGCAGAAGCTGCCCCGCTTTTCAGAAACTTGGAAAAGATTGCCTGCCCGTCGTTGCGAACAAAAACGATGAGATCTACGCGTAGTTTGGCCAGGGAATCATCGGTCAGGTTTGAGGCTACATATCGGGGTTCTGCTGTCTGGACGAATCGGTAGGTATCATCCCAGGCAGCATAGTCGCCGGCAATGGCCTCCAAAGAATCGAGCTCGCTCTCAAATGCGTAATCAACCCGCTGCAAATGCTCTTTCGCATCCTCATCCTCCAAGGCAAGATAGCTGTTAAGCACCAGATACTTGACACTGATCAGGAGCAACAACAGAATAACCAGCAGCGTTGCGGAAAACGTTATTATGGCCTTTTTCTTCTGTTCCATTGCAGGTTGATTCCCCAGAATTTACCGGAAAGGCTGAATTCAGCAACGGAACCTTAGCATGATTGACACATGCTGACAATCTCTATGGGGAGTTCCCGGAGTTATGCAGGCAGGATACCTTCAAATTTACCGTGGCATGAGGTAATCACAGTAAAAAGTAAAATGTTGCCCCCTTGCCAGGTTCAGCCTCAGCCCAGATCTTGCCACCATGCCGCTGGATGATATTCTGGGCAATGGCAAGGCCGACACCGGTCCCTTCAAACTCCTTCGGGTCATGGAGCCGCTGGAAGACCGCGAACAACTTTTCAGAATACTTCATGTCAAAACCTACGCCGTTATCCCTGACATAATAGATGGTTCCACCGTTGTTCCGGGATGATCCCAGCTCGATTCGTGGAGCCTCCGCCTTGCTGCTGTATTTCATGGCATTGCCGATCAGATTCTCTAGTACCTGGCGAATCAGGATCGGGTCGGCCTGGCACTCCGGGTAATCACTAATGCTCAACTCGATATCTTTCTCTTCATACAGCTCTTTCAACTGGGTAAATGTCTCCCTGGCCAGCCGTTCCATGTTTACCGAAATCTTGTTCAGAGGCTGCCGGGCAGTTCGCGAGAGGGTAAGGATGGCGTCTATCAGCCGTCCCATGCTGTTGCACCCGGCAACTATCCGCTGGAGCACTCCTCTGGCCTCTTCATCGAGACGATCGGCATAATCGTCCATTAGTATCTGACTGAAGGCATCGATATGCCGCAGTGGCGCTCTGAGGTC
The DNA here is from genome assembly GCF_018476885.1 of Geoanaerobacter pelophilus. NCBI lineage: Bacteria > Pseudomonadati > Thermodesulfobacteriota > Desulfuromonadia > Geobacterales > Geobacteraceae > Geoanaerobacter > Geoanaerobacter pelophilus. The sequence goes on along the minus strand of NZ_JAHCVJ010000005.1, from coordinate 253,541 downwards.
ATGAGAAACCGAATAGGCAAAGGTCTCCAGCTGACGGTTTACCTGCTGCAGTTCGTCGGTCCGCTCGATGACCCGCTGCTCCAACTCCTGGGCCGCCTTGCGCAACTGTGCGGTTCTCTGGTCCACCAGCTCCTGCAGATGTTGGCGATGGAGTTCCAGTTCCATACGCTGCTGGTAGAGATCCCGGAACACCTTGACCTTGCTTCGCAATATGGCCGGCTCGATAGGCTTGGCAAGGTAATCCACCGCACCGGCATCATACCCCTTAAACTGGTACTGCAGTTCCTTCAAGCCTGCAGTTACGAAGATGATCGGCAGGTGACGGGTTTTCGGGTTTGAGCGCATCAGCTCGGCTGTCTCGAATCCGTCCATCTCCGGCATCTGCACATCAAGGAGCACCAGCGAGAAATCTTGCTTGAGCGTCAGGCGCAGTGCTTCGTTACCGGAGAAGGCGCGGACAGTCTCAATGCCTAGATCTCCAAGGAGGCCATCAAGCGCTGCAAGGTTTTCCGGCCGGTCATCGACGATGAGGACCAGGGGCTTTCCCTGGATTAATTGTTCTGCCATCGCTATTCATCCTTCCACTGTCAATACTGCACTAATAGGATCAAACCTCTGCCAGCTTCAGCAACAGCGGAGCAAGTTGCGCCAGCGGCACTACATAGTCCGGGGTTACTGCGTCGATGGCGCTCCGTGGCATCGAATCAACCTCCGCATCATCAGGGTCCTGCACCACAGCCACGCCACCGGACTCCTTGATCCGTTTGAGACCAGCGCTTCCGTCCGCGCCCGCCCCGGTCATAACAACACCGATCAGGGCCGGACCGAAAGCGCTTGCCGCCGAATCGAACAGGACATCCACCGAGGGGCGGGCAAACCGGACCGGAGCATCGACAGACAAAGACAAGGTTGCGTCGCGCTCCACCTGGAGATGATAGTTGGGCGGCGCGATATAAACGGTTCCGGCCTCCACCGCCTCCAGTTCATCCGCTTCCTTCACCCGGATAGCGCTCAGGTCGTCAAGCAGCAGGGCAAGACCGTTGTCTGCCTCCGGAGAGATGTGGGCGACAATCAGGACCGGAAGAGGGAACTGCCGGGGCAGGCCGCGTAACAGGACCTTCAACGCCTCCACGCCGCCTGAGGAGACGCCGGCAACAATGGCCTCGAATCTCCTATTCCTTGGCATAGCTCTTCCGGTAAATCCTCATCCGCGGCGCAATTTCGGAGTACCCAGCCGCTATCCGCCGCCCGTCGAGGGTCTCTTTCAGACCGAGACAGAGAAACCCTCCGGAGAGCAGACAGGTGTCAAAGAGCCGCAGCACGCGCTCTTTCAAGGTCGGCTTGAAATAGATCAGCACATTACGGCAAAGGATCAGATGCATCTCTCCGAAATCCGCATCAACGGCGAGATTGTGTGACGCGAACACTATCTGCTCCCGAAGCGAGGGTAGCATCAAAGCATGATCGTAGCGCGCCGTATAGTAGTCGGAAAATGACCCTTTCCCCCCGGCAGACTGGTAGTTTTTCGTATAGCGCTGCATATCCTTCAGGGCGTAAATTCCCTCCTGGGCACTCTGCAGCACCTCGTTGTTGATATCGGTGGCGTACATCCTGAAACGCCCTTTCAACCCCTCTTCCTCAAGCAGTATGGCAAGCGAATAGGCCTCCTCTCCTGAGGCGCATCCCGCATGCCAGATCTTCACAAAAGGATAGGTCTTCAGGTGGGGGACCACCTGCTCCCGAAGCGCCTTGAAGAATGCCGGGTCACGAAACATCTCCGAGACATTGACCGTTATCCCCCGGAGCAGCGATTCAAAGACCTGCCGGTCCCGCAGCACCACCGATTGCGCATCGGAAAGGTTCGAGAATTTTGACGAGGCTAGCCATTGGCTAATCCTCCGCTTTATCGACGCCTCGGAATAATCGGTAAAGTCGTAGCCATATACCTGGTTGACCCCATGCAGGAGAAGGCGCATCTCTATGTCGAACAGCTCTTCAGTATTCATGATTGCCTTCGTGAAAAGAAATGCGTATGCCAGCAGGGTGGCCTTAAAGCCGCATGTCAGTTGCCGTAAAGCCAGACGCGCAATAGCGAGAACAGCTTGTCGATATCAACCGGCTTGGGGATGTAGTCGCTGGCCCCGGCCTTCAGACACTCTTCCTGATCCCCCTTCATTGCCTTTGCCGTAAGTGCAATAATCGGCAGCCTGGTGAATCTCGGGTCCTTTCTTATGGCGCGGGTTGCGGCAAAACCATCCATCTCCGGCATCATTACATCCATCAACACAATGTCGATATCCGGGTGCTCATTGAGACGCACCAGGGCCTCCTTGCCGTTTTCCGCCTCCACGACGTTCATGTTTTTATCCATCAGCACACTGGACAGCGAGAAGATATTGCGCATGTCGTCATCGACGATCAGCACCTTCTTCCCTTCCAGCATCGCCTCATTGTCAAGGGCAGCGCGAATCATGCGCTTCTTTTCCGGATCGATGCCGCTTTCCACCAGGTGCAAAAAGAGCGTAACCTCGTTCAACAGCCGCTCCGGACTTTTGGCGCCCTTGATTATGATGCTCTCCGCATAATGGCGCAGCCGCATTTCAGCGTCATGCGAAAGGTCTTGCCCGGAATGGATGATGACCGGTATCCGGCGGTTTTCATCAAGGGACTGGATCTTTTCCAGCACCTCAAACCCTGACATGTCGGCCAAGCCAAGATCCAGCACGATGCAGTCAAAGCTTTCTCCAGCCAGCAGTTTGATGGCTTCATTGCCGGTTGCCGCGACAGTAATGGCCACATCGCGCTCTCCCAGCAAGGCCTCCATGCTCTTGGCCTCGTCTTTGTTATCCTCAACAATCAGCAGCTTCTTGACACTCTTGGCAATAGACTCCTCGATATTGCTGAAGACCTCGTCAAGTTGCTGGCTGCTTACCGGTTTCGTGACAAAACCGATGGCCCCCATGTTCATGGCCTTCTGCCGATCTTCCAGGCAGGTGAGGAAATGTACCGGGATGTGCCGTGTCCTCAGACTGTCCTTGAGACTCCTCATGACTCCCCAACCGTCGATATGCGGCAGCATGACATCCAGGATGATCGCGCTCGGCAGATAGAGATCGGCAAGCTTGATGCCGCTCTCGCCGTCTCCGGCAACAATGGCGGAAAAGCCACGCTTGCGTACCATCTCCATCAGGATGCCGGCAAAGGAGAGATCGTCTTCAATGATCAGGATGCACCGCTCACCGGGCTTAAGCTGTTCGCGATCATCCGGGAGCACCGCAGGGGGGAGCGTTGAATCCTGGCCGTTCTTCGGCTCTTGCCGTGGGATTTCCGCCCGTGGAGCGGTTCCTGGTGCGCCGGACTGGGGGACAGTTCGTGGTTCAGTTTTGGGGGCAGAGGCATCAAGCGGCAGAAACAGGGTGAAGACGCTCCCTTTCCCTTCCTCGCTCGAAAGGCGAATGTCGCCGTGAAGACCACGGGCGAGCTGCCGCGAAATGGAGAGCCCGAGTCCGGTGCCGCCGAACTTGCGACTGGTGGTACCGTCAGCCTGCTGGAAGGCCTGGAATACCAGATCATGCTTGTCAACCGGAATGCCGATCCCGGTGTCGGCAACTTCAAAGGCAATGGCAGCGATCGCAAGCGGGTTTTCCGCTGAGGACGGGAGATACGCCCTGACCGTAACCCCTCCTTGCTGGGTAAACTTGCAGGCGTTCGAAATCAGGTTTTTCAGGATCTGCTGGATCCGCTGGCCATCGGTTGTTATCTCTTCCGGCATCCCCTCATCAACAATGACGGCAAACTCCAGCCCGCGCTGTTCGGCGACCGGCGAGAACATCGTCCTGAGATTGTCGCAAAGCCCGGAGAGCGGAAGCCCTTCATAATGAAACTCCAGCCTGCCGGACTCTATCTTCGAAAGATCAAGAATATCATTGATGAGGTTGAGCAGGTCGTTGCCTGAGCTGTTGATGGTGGCGGCATACTCAACCTGTTTTTCGCTAAGGTTCCCTTCGCGGTTGTCCCTGAGCAGGCTGGAAAGGATCATCAGACTGTTGAGCGGCGTTCGCAATTCATGGGACATGTTGGCCAGGAACTCGGACTTGTAGGTGCTAATCCGCTCCAACTCTTCGGCCTTGAGTTTCAGCGACCGGCTCGCCTCTTCAACCTCCCGGTTCTTGGAACGGATCTGCTCTCGCTGCTGCTCCAGCATCTGCGCCCGCTCTTCCAGCTCTTCATTGGTCTGCTGCAACTCCTCCTGCTGTACCCGCAGCTCCTCGGTCTGAGCCTGGGTCTGTTCGAGCAGTTCATCAACAAGCTTTCGGGAAAGATTGACGCTGATCCCGATGGCAAGCCCTTCCCGGGCCTGCTGGAGGAACTCAAGCTCCCTGTCGCTGAATTCCTTGAAAGAGCCTATCTCCAGAACACCCACCAGACGCTCGTCATGAAGCAGAGGAACAGCCGCGATGTTGAGAGGCTTGGCTTCACCAATGGCCGAATTGATAGGCAGATAATCGGGCGGCACGTTGGTCAGGCAGATGACCTTCCTTTCCCGTGCAGCCTCACCCGCCAGCCCTTCTCCCAGAGCAATGCGCTCGTTCAGACTCTTCCTGCGAGTCATAGCGTAAGTTGCGACAATCTCAAGATCGCGGGACTTGTCGTTGTAAAAATAAAAGGCGCCAACCCCGGCACCAAGGTATTCGCACAGGAACGAGAGACTCTTGTCGATCATCTCGTCAACCTGGCGATCGCCGCGCAGCATGGCGTTGAGTTCATTGGTGCCGGTCTTCAGCCAGTCCCGGCTTAACTCCTCCTTGCGGCTCCTGCGCAGCGATTCGGTCATCCGGGCGAATGAGGCATCGACTGTTGCCTGCACAGTGCTCATGGCCGCCACTGCCTTGAGCAGCATCCCTGCTTCGTCTCGCGGTAAGGAATCGACATCGATCCGTATCGGCTCAGCAACCAGAACGTCCTGACTAAGATCTCCCGCTGCAATTGCCTCAGAAAGTCTGACCTTCTCTTCGCCCCCTTCAGAGATAGCAGCAACAGCGTCAAGGACCTGCCGTAGCGGTGACACTACGCTTCTGGTAATGAAAAAAGCCATTGCCGAGCCAACGGCAATGGAGACAAAAATCAAGAAAACTAGCCAGTACTGAAGGGAGTGGAACAGGGCGTTTGCCTTATCGTTCTGCTGTTTACCCTCAGCCAGGTTAAAACGGACAAGTTCTCCAAGCACATCGCTCAGCTTGTAAAAAAGAGGGCGGGCTTCACTTTCGGCAAGGATATACGCATCCCGGTGCTGGCCGGCAGAGGTGATCTTCAGTACCCTGGCAGTAACAGACTTATACTCTGGCCATATCTTGTCGAACCTTTCCAGGAGCTCCATCTCAGAGGGAACCAGGTCGGTCTTGCGGTATTTCGCCATCGCATCCAGGATCGCTTTTTCATTGAGACCGATCTGGTCGGATGTCTGCTCTTCCACAACTTTGCTTTCAGAGGCAATGTTTCGGTAAAGCCTTCTATTGTGCAGGATAAGTTGGGTGTGGGCCTCGTTGGCATGCACTGTCGAAACCAGAGAGGTGCCGTAGAGAACGACAAGCATGTCGTCAATTTCGCCCATCCCCTTGATCCCGGCCAGACCGACAAACCCGGAAATGATTATCACTGAAGCAAAACCCAGTACGAGTTTCTTGCCGATCTTCAGGTTCGAGTACCACCCCATCCGGATCTCCTTTCACTACATAACTCGAAGGCCAGCCTTAAACTGGAATAATTAAAACAATATCACCTTAACACCAACAGGCAATTGATTTCTTAAATAAATGCCATCTAAAAACAGAAGAAATATCAAGAGCGTCTGGCGACCAGAAAAACTGAGGTGCCGAAAGGGAGGGAAATCTTTTGTTGCAAGACATTTTCTATTCTGGATACAGCAAGGAGAGTGGTGTTTAAAAGGGGGGACGGTGGGTAAACATCGGAGGAGACATGTTCCGGGTTCCGGGCATGCGGCAAAACCTTGCGGCAAAGGCGATACAGGGCTATGAGGGGAAAGAGGAAGGCAATCCGGTAAGACGATTTTTCGACGACAAAGCCGGCACGCGCAAGCAAGGCAGCAAGCTCATACCGGGTGTACCTTCTGCGGGTCTGGACAGCGATATCATGAGTGCTGCGCAGGAATTCGAATGCCGGGAGGTTGAGAATCAGCATCCCGCCAGGCTTCAAGGCGCTGAAGAACTTGGCGAGCACCCTCCCTTCGTCGGTAACGGCCTTATGGTAGATAACATCAATCGAGGTGATCAGGTCATAACGACTGTCACCAAGATCCACATCGTTCAGGTCAGCGTGGTACACATTTTTAAGGCCCCGTTGGCGGCTGAAGCCGAGGGCCAGCTCCGAGGCGTCAATCCCTGTGACATTTCCGTACGGGCCGAGAAGCTGGCAGAGACGGCCGGTGCCGCAGCCGGCATCCAGGATTTCAAGGGGCTTTCCGCGGTATTCAGCGGCAACATAGCTGATGATCAGCTCATGGAGCGACACATACCACCAGTGCATGTCCTCCACGGCAAACATGCTCTGGTATTCGATGTCATTCATGGCTTAAACATTCTGACAGCTGCCACAACCCGATCCACCTCGGCTTCGGTCAACTGTGGGTACATCGGCAGAGAGAGGATCTCTCCCGCAAGCCGTTCGGTGACCGGCAGCGATCCGGCTTCATACCCCAGGAAGCGGTAACCGCGCATCAGGTGAATCGGGGTCGGATAGTTGATCCGGGTCTCGATGCCCAGATCCGCCAGATAGGCCTTGAGCTGGTCCCGATGGGAGCTGCGGATTGTGTAGAGGTAATACTGGTGCCTGCGTCCTTCCCGCTCAACAGGGAGCGTTATGCCCTCAATGCCGGCCAAGCCGCGATCATAAGCTGCGGCAATCTCGCGCCGCCGCGAGACATCACTGTCAAGCTTTGCCAGCCTGAAATCAAGCAGTGCCGCCTGAATCTCGTCGAGCCGGGAGTTATACCCCTCTTCTTCCGAATGGTAGTCGGCGTCGATCCCGTAGAACCGCAGGCGCCTCAAGCGGGCCTCCAGGCCGGCATCCGAAGTAACCATCATCCCGGCATCGCCGAAGGCGCCTAGCACCTTTGTCGGATAAAACGAAAAGGCGCCGATCGCCCCGAAGGAACCGACTTTCCTGCCGAGATACTCAGCCCCTGCTGCCTGGGCACAGTCCTCAACCAGATAAAGATTCCGGTCCCGGGCAATCTCCAGCAACGGCTCCATCGCCACGGCCTGGCCAAAAAGGTGCACCGGAAGGAGACAACGAGTGCGCGGCGAAATCACACTCTCCACCTCTGAAGCAGCCATCAGGCAGGTATCTTCTTCCACATCGACGAAAACCGGGGAAGCGCCAACAGCACGGATCGCTGCTACCGTCGGGATCGCAGTGTTGGCTACGGTGATCACCTCGTCGCCAGGGCCGATATCAAGCGCTTTAAGCGCAAGAAACAGGGCATCAGTACCTGAGTTCACCCCTATGCCGCTAGTCGCCCCGCAATACCCGGCAAAGTTCTTCTCGAATGCGGCAACACGATCGCCAAGAATCAGGCGACCGGATGAGAACACGGTGTCGGCCAAGGCCAGGTACTGCTCTCGGAATGTGCTGTAATCATCAAGGTAATCCCAGTATCGCACCGGCGCGGCATCAGACTTCGACATCTCGGCATCCTTTCTTAATCTGCTCGCTGATAACGGCAACCTTTCGGGCACGGTCATGAATTTCCTGGAAATCCGCTCCGTTACGGATCAGAGAGCAGGCGAGATCAAGCGACAAAAGAAAGTGATCTGCTGCCGGTGCCAGGTAGATGGTTTCTTCCGAACCTTGCGTCAGCTTCACGCTATTGCCCATGTCAGTCGGCGTGGTATATGCCCGGTCAACCCTGATTTTGCCGGTCTCGCCGATGAGTTCGTAGAATGACTCGTACTGCTGGCCGAAGACCATGGAAAAGGTGAATATTTCCTGCGCAGCACTGATAGCAGTGCCGTGAACGGCACGGTTCAACCGATTGCGATTGAGCGCAATGCCGCTGAACTGGTCAAGCTCCCCATTAAGGAAATACAGGGCCGTCCCGATGGGGTAGCGCGAAAGATCATTTAACGCGCCCCCACCCATGGCCGCATCCAGTCTGAAATTGCCATTGCCGGGTTCAGGGAAGCCGAACACCGACCGGAGCGATGTCAGACGACCAATTTTACCGCTTGCCACCAGCTCTTTGGCGATTGCATGCTGAGGGTGCTGCAGAAACATCAGATTTTCATACAAAAGCCTTGTGTTCGCGGCTGCGCAACGGAGAATCCGCTCCACCGACTCAGGAGTGAGGCCGAGCGGCTTTTCGCAGATCACGTGTTTCCCCTGCTCAAGGGCCCGGATTGTCCACTCCTCGTGAAGATGATTCGGCAATGAGATGTAAATGAGATCAACCGCCGGGCAGGCGAGCAACTCATCATATCCCAGCACTGGGCAACCCGGTTTCAGGCTGCAAGCGGCAGACTGGAGAGTGTCCCTGACACCGATTGCAGCAAGGTGGAAGGATTTGCTGGAGAGAACGGCTGGAATAAACTTTCGCCTGGCAATATCCGAATAGCCGAGAATCCCCACTTGCAGTAGGCGGCAACGAGGATCAGAAGATTTCATAAACAATAACGCCCATGCTGGTCGGGCTGTTCAGGTAGATCATGAACGGCCTGAGGCCGGGTTTGACAAAATTCTTTTTGTCGTTATTGAAAAAAATGCCATTAGGTAGAGCTCCGGGGACAAACGGCTGAAAAAGATCTTCGCCCAAGCCGGGGCGGATATCATAAAGCCCGCCGTCCACAATGAGAAATCTTGCTCCTGCTCTTCTGGCGGCAGTGAGGATCCCATCATAATCGGTATTCGGGATATTGGCCCATTCCCGCTCGGAATAAAACGCAATGCGCGACCATCTGGTCATAATTTTGCCTGATGGCAGGTTTTTTTTGAGAACCAGGCCGAGGTTCTTCTGGTCACGCCTCCCCCCGTCGCTCTCCGGGAGGTATTCAGTGGCTGACGAACGTTCCAGAATCGTAGGGGATACGGTTATTACTGCAAAAACCAGGGCGGCGGCCAGCATCACCGGGTTGTACGGCAGCCATTGTTTAACCACCGGTGGCCATGAGCATCGCAGCCTGCTGACGACAAAAGTCTCCGTAACCCGTAAGCCTTCTGCACAGAAGAGCAAAACGACCGGAATGTATGGCTGGGTATATTCAGGGCCGACATAATAATAGACAATTATTACTGCCAGCGGCGCACATGCCGCGAGCAGGAACAGCCTGATGAGATTTCGTTGCGGGCTGAAACCGCCAACAGCTAAACCGATTACCAACAAGCCCCAAAAAGGAAATGGGATAAGGGTCTTGAGCAGCTGAACAATATTTTTCCCGGTGTTGGTAACGATGAATGAGGGGAACTCCAGCAGAATCTCGAGGTAACTGGTTGGCTGCACCCCTGGGATATAGTTCAGGTCGGGAATTTGCCTGATATAGGCAATGGCATCAATCAGTGCCACCGATGTTTTGCCGGCCAGTTGCCAGGTCCCGGTCGAATGATGCACCAGCAGGATGTTCGCTGAAACTATAACTGCGATCACTGTCGCATAGGCCGCCAAAACCGACACTCTTGCTTTCAGCTCCCGGCGGCAGGCGATAAGCAGGAGCAGAGGCAACAGCACCACCAGAAGGATCGCCTCGGTCCGGGTGACATAAGCCAGACTGAGAAAAAAACCGGCAAGGATGGCGTCCCTGATTGATGCGTTGCGCATCATCCGCCAAACACAGTATATCCCGGCGAAAGCCAAGGTAACATAGGTGCTCTGGGTCATGACTTCACAAGACCAATGCCTGAGCGACGGCCATACGATCATCACCGTGCATGCTGCAACAGCCGTTCTCCGGGAAAACAGCTCCATCCCCAGAAGATATACCGGCACGCAGAGCAACACCCCGAAGATCACGGATACAATGCGGCCGGCTGTCTCCAGGTCAGGAATAATCATGCCGCCAAGCCAGACCAGCACCGGGTAAAACCCGTAACTGGCCAAACCGCTGAAATCGAAATTCCTCAAGCTGCGGGCAACACCAACGTAAGCAGTACCGTCGACAGATATCACGTCGTAGTTATGGAGCGACAACAATCGGACTGCCAAGCCGACGGCAACCATAGCTGCCATCAACAAAGCGTCTTTCTTGGTCGGAAGCAGTCGATTATCCCCTGACAGCTCCATTTCCGGTAAAAATCTGTTCAAAGCCATTCATTTCACCTCTAAATCAAGCATGCAATAATGCTGCGCGAACAGGAGTTCACCATCTCTCCCCAATTGAGAAAAAACCTGAGGGCATCCTCTGATATCCAACGGAAATCTACCGGAATATCCAGCTCTGTCCTTTCCGGGAGGAGCAGTACCCTATGGCAGTTGGTTTCCCGGAAAAACCTGGCGCCTTCTTCTGCCTGCATGCTTTCCGACAAAACCGGGAACCGCCCTGGATTCGCAAACTCATCGTAAAGAAACGGTTTCTGCAGCCTCGGGTTGTCCTGGTAATTGACCGTTGAGAACTGAACTGTCGGCCCGATCTGCACTATGGAGCGATTTCCCGCTTCTGCTTTGGCCTGAATGAGAAAGTGCCGCTTACCCTGCCTGATCCTTGTCAGCATTCCGATGACTCCCGGCTGCATATTGGCAATGATCGGCTGGTGCCATCCAGCTACCTCCCTGCCGCTCGCAGCGACCTCTATCCCCATGATTTTGAAGAATCGCCCTTCCTGATGAATGAAAACACCATCATCGCCATGAGACCACTCCTTCAGCGAGTTCAGCCCTTTCCGCTTAACCAGCATATGGTTGGCGGCTTTTCTGTCATCCAGCCACTGAATGGTCTCAGCGAGATCATAAGCCCCTGCAGAATCCCACGGAAAAGGATTATGGCAGTCAGCGTCTCCGAGCGCCGGAAGCAACAGTGCTGAGATCACGCTACGCGTGGTGGCGTGAATCAGGTTGTCCTGCTTCATCAGCCGAGCAATCTGCCGGAGCGTGACCCAGATAAACCCTTCGGGAAGCTGCTCAAGCTCGGTATCTCCCACTCGTACGATCATGTTCCTGTTGGATTTATAAAGAAAGCGGCCGCCATCTTCGGTCTGGAGTTTGCCGAAAATCAGATTTTCTCTTTGCGGAGCGAGGAAATAGTCAACAAACAGCGGAGCATTACCGCCATGGGCGCAGGTGTAGTTGCTGAAAGTAGCCTGTACCGTCGGCGAGAGTTGGACGGAGTTGATATTGCCCGGTTCTTCCTTGGCTTGCAGACAAAAATGCATGACGCCATCGATCGTTTTGGCAAGAATCCCGAGGATGCCGAACTCCGGCTGATCAATGATCGGCTGGTCCCACTCCAGTTCTCCACTGGAAGTCCTGTGCCGAACCTCGACCCCGGTAAAGGTAAAGAACCGGCCTGTTTCATGGACAATGTTACCGGACTCGGGATCGATCGCCCACCGCTTCATCGCGGCCAATGGCAACTGGCTCACCGTCAGCCTGGGATTGGCCAGGCGCTCATCGATCCAGTCATCCAGCGCTTTATCGGCATGAAGAGACTCCTCGGCAACCCTGGACCTGACAAGAGCGGAAAGGGTAGGCAAGGAGTGCCCATGGAGCTGAGGCGGCGTTTTCCCTTGGTCTGGCACCAGATCAATCCTGTTTTGCTGCACGAGAGCTACTGTCATTGGCGTCTCCATCCGCTCCCCGGTAAATGCTTACAACATGGCTTTTTTTGCGTAGCGAAAACTTTTCCCGCACAATAAATTGCGGATCACTATTGAGCGAAAGATAGACCCTGCCGACATATTCACCGACAACACTGATGGCAAGCAGCTGAAATCCCCTGAAAAATGCAGTCACCGACATTAAGGTCTCGAACTCGGTAGGGTCGTCAATACTGGGAAAGATGTAATCTATCAAGGTATTTGCCCCGAAATAGATCCCGATCAGAGTCATAATGAACCCGAATAATCCGAGGATCCGCAGAGGAATAAGCGAGTAGCTCACCACCATGTTGCCCCAGAGCGATACCAGCTTCATGAACGTATAGCCCGACCGACCTTGTTTTCTTAGATCATGTCGCACCTCAATCGAGCCGATGCTTCTGGTGGAACGGAGGATTATGGCATCAATGTATGGGTCCGGACCGGTGTACTTGACTATTTCATTGACCAGGAAGCGATTTATTGCCTTGAAGCTGGAGAGGTAAAGACCTGCCGGTTTGCTGAGGATTACATTGGCCATCTTGTCATTGATCTTACTGCCGATATTTCTGAACAGGTGGTCGTTCTTTGTCGGATAGCGGGAATAGACCACGTCATACCCTTTTAAGATCTCCTCGACCAGCCGCCCAACCTCTTCCGGCGGGTTTTGGAAGTCGTCATCCATAATTACGCAATAATCGCCGCTTGCATAATTTAACCCTGCCATTACGGCATTATGCTCGCCAAAATTTCTGGACAACCGAAGGTACTGGATAGTTTCCGCATGCTGCAGCTGGATCCTGCGGCAGATCAGATCCGTACTGTCTTTGCTGCAGTCATTTACCAAAACAATCTCAAGGTCATACTTGTTTAAATAAAGACTGATAAGAGTGTTGCACAGCGACTCTATTGTCTTCTCTGCATTATAAACAGGGATTACAATTGAAAGAGTTGTCATATTAGCTCCGCATGAGTTCGCAAAACGTGCATGGTTTAAAAACTTGCAAGTTTTGCGAAGCATCCCTGTGGCGAATAACCATTTTCGAGTCTCGAAATGGCGAAACCTGCAGGGCGCAATCGTCATTTAACTGGGCCAGATGTCAACAGCTCATAAATCAGGAGAAGAATGGGGAAGCGCGGGATGATGCAGGTGAGACAAAGATCGGCCTTTCACAGACCGGTGTTTCCTGGATACAGCTAAAAAGGATATAGCGAGTCGGCGCCAGGGAGAATACCTTGATAACCAAGGCATCCTGGGCCACATGGCATATTTTTTCCTTGCAGGTCTTGATCTGGGTCTGGACTGTGGCACGAGGACGAGGCTTGGGTTTTGAGGAGGATGAAACCCCGCTGAGGGAAGGCAGCCGCAATCCCAGCGAGATAAGACCTACGCAGATAATCACTAAAACCAGAGAGATCGGTATGCGGCTGTAGTTGGTATACCGTTTCAATTAACTACCTTACCAGTAAATTTAATGAGAAGATCGCATTTTAAATCAAATATATAGATGCAATGATCCCGCCAGATTGACAGAAACTAACAAAATGACCGTAGCGTGTCAATGGGATTGTCAGGACTCACCGTATACAGGCCGCTTGTCATCCGGATAATGCGCGATACTCAGTGTTCAGCCACTTCAGGCTGCCACCGGGATATGAGCCGGGCCAGCTCTAAGCCATCTTCAGCCCGCACAATCTGGTGGAGATAGGTGTCATGCGCCGCATCAGCCATTATCGAGGACCGAGCGACAACCGTTTCGCCATAAAACGCTTCGCTCCGAAAGACGATCTCCAGATCAGCCAACCGGCTTTGCTCCGCAACCGTTTTAGGCACCGTCTCCAATGCCCAGCCTGCGTAGACTACGTTGTTCAAATGGTTGTTGATGTCGAGCTCCTCTCTCCCCACCCGGAATGTAAGTTCCGATTCCGGCTCGGCAAGGCGCGGGATCGTGGCAAAGTCATCAACAATTGCCCGCCTGGCGACCAAAGGGTAAGCTGGGAGCCGACTGGTCTCCACCGGTCTGCGGGTAGCAATGTCCAGTACGGCAAATGAAGCTGTGGCAGCGCCGAGCAACCGACCGTCTGCTGTCGACAGTTCAAATTCTCTGCAGGTAAAGCGGGCATCTCGTGTTGAAGGCCAGGTGCGTAGCAGCAGCTCTTCGCGGGAAGAAACTTCGGCAAACAGCTTAAGATGCATGCGGGAAATGACCCAAGTCAGCCCTTGCGGCAGCAAGTCACGTACCGCAACCCCCAATAGCCGGGCGTGATCACCGGCTACTTCCTGCAGATAGTTAAGAATGGCGGTAACTCGCACCCTACCCTTGGAATCAACCTCATAGGACCTTACGGTAAAGCCCTTTTCAAAAATCGGTGCCATCATTGATCTTTGCCCCACACAGAAAAACCTCCGAACTTCACAACCGTTTCTTGCCGGAACGCGACACTTCCACTATCAGATACGCCACGATCAGCCCGTTTACCAGGAGCACCGTGACCTTGGGCCAGGTAACACTCCGGGTAACTTCATAGATCTCGACCGGGATATAGATCCCCCCGGTCAACACGCCGAACCACTCGGCCCAGCGCTGGCGCAACCAAAGCCCTATTGCTTCGGCAATGCGCACAGAAGCATAGAGCAGTGCCGCACCTGCCATAGCCCACAGCTGAGGGCTATGGACCCGCTCCATAAGGTCAAGGAAAACGCGGGGGTAATGACTGGCGGGATTCAGGTGAAAATGCCGGACAAGCTGGACTGCCGCCTCATGGACGTCTTTGTGGATGTACGCCAGGAGGCCGAAGCCGGTCACAAGAACAAGCACCCCTTTAGCCCCTTCAAAAAGGGCAACCAGATGCAGTCCGCCGGTTCCGAGTTGTTTCCGTTTCTTCTTCCTGGCCATTACAGTCACCGAATGGTTGCCTGTTGTTGCTGTTCAGGGGGCGTCCCAGCCCATGGACCGGCCCAGCCCTTTTGCCCAGAATTGTTTGAGCATGCTTACCCTATCAGACGCCATCAGGGGAGTAAAGAGACGATCACGTTGCCAGAAACGCTCAATTTCGTTCCGATCACTCCAGAAGCCGACCGCGAGACCGGCGAGGTATGCCGCGCCAAGCGCCGTGGTTTCCCGGACCATGGGGCGAACCACATTGACCCCGAGCAAGTCGGCCTGAAACTGCAGCAGCAGATTGTTGACCGACGCGCCGCCATCAACACGCAGCTCGGATAGCAGAACCCCGGAATCTGACTCCATGGCAGCACGGAGGTCATCCGTCTGGAAGGCGATGCTTTCCAGCACGGCACGCGCAATGTGGGCCGCAGTGGTGCCCCGGCTGATACCGACAATGGTTCCCCGCGCATATGGGTCCCAGTGAGGAGCACCCAGCCCTGAAAATGCCGGCACGAAATAGACACCGCCGTTATCGGTAACAGTTGCGGCCAACGCCTCAACCTCGGCTGAGTCGCGGATTATCCCCAGCCCGTCCCGAAGCCACTGCACTGCGGCTCCGGCGATAAACACAGATCCTTCCAGGGCATATTCAGCCGCGCCATTGATCTGCCAGGCCACGGTGGTGAGGAGGTTATGCCCAGAAGTAACCGGTCGTGCCCCGGTATGCATCAGCATGAAGCAGCCGGTGCCATAGGTATTTTTCGCCATCCCCTCTTTACCGCAACCCTGACCAAAGAGCGCAGCCTGCTGGTCGCCCGCCATGCCGCCGATGGGGATAGATTCAAAGATATTGCCCGAGCAGCAGCCATAGACTGAGCTGGAATCAACCACCTTAGGCAACAGCGCAGCCGGGATCCGCAAAATGTCGAGCAGTTCCTTATCCCACTCAAGCGAATGGATATTGAACATCAGGGTGCGCGAGGCGTTGCTGGCATCGGTGATATGCAACCTGCCGCCGGAGAGGTTCCAGGCCAGCCAGCTATCTACGGTGCCGAACGCCAGGTCGCCTGCCTCTGCCCGCTCCCTGGCCCCTGGGATATTGTCCAGCAGCCAGGTCAGTTTGGTCCCGGAAAAGTAGGCATCGAGCACCAGCCCGGTTTTTGCCCGGAAAATCGGCTCCAGCCCATCCTGCTTAAGCCGGTCGCAATGCTGCGCAGTCCGCCGATCCTGCCAGACAATGGCATTATGCAACGGTTCCCCGCTCTTGCGGTCCCAGAGAAGAGTGGTCTCCCGCTGATTGGCAATCCCTATTGCCGCCACATCCCGCGGAGACACCCCGGCACTGGCCAGCGCCTCGGCAGCAACCCCGGCCTGAGACGACCAGATCTCCCTGCCGTCGTGCTCAACCCAGCCGGGCTGAGGGAAAATCTGGCGAAATTCATGCTGGGCAACGGCACGTACTTCCCCCCGAATATCAAACACTATGGCCCGGGAACTGGTAGTCCCTTGATCAAGGGCAAGAATAACGCTGCTCATGACACCTCCCGCAGTTAAGTACCAGCCGACCGTAATTAACACTTAACCATCCCTTGCGACCAAGCGCAACAGGTCATTACATGGATTTTTTTGAATCGGCCTTTTTTCTGGTATCATTGCAACAAGGGCTAACAGAACGGGGCTTACACCATGGCGAAACAATTAGAGATCGCAACACTGGCTGCCGGTTGTTTCTGGTGTGTTGAGGCGGTATTTACCAGGTTAAAGGGAGTGGAGAGCGTTGTCTCGGGTTATAGCGGGGGAGATATCGCAAAACCTAGCTACAATGATGTCTGCAGCGGCGAGACCGGCCATGCCGAGGCGGTGCAGATCAACTTTGATCCTGACATTATCTCTTTTGACGACCTGCTCGATGTTTTTTGGCGGATTCACGACCCGACCACCTTGAACCGCCAGGGTGCCGACATCGGCAGCCAATATCGCTCTGCCATCTTCTACCACGACAGCAAACAACGGGAGGTTGCCGAACAATCCTTGGCGGCAGCCGAAGCGGCCAAGCTCTGGCCCGATCCGATCGTTACCGAGATCGTCCCCTTCGACGTCTTTTACCCTGCGGAAGATTACCACCAGGATTACTACCGCCTGAACCCTCACCAGCCATACTGCCGCTTGGTCATAGACCCCAAGATCAGCAAGCTGCAAAAGAACTTCAGCAACCGGCTGAAAGGGTCATCTCTTGACTAGGCAAGTGCCCAAAGCCATCCGTAAGCTCCCTTTGCCAATTGTTGTCTTCGGTCTGACTCTTATTCTGATCTGTGCTGGAGCGCGGTTTTTCATAATTGAAAGCTTTATCCAGCTCGAAAAAAGAGAGATGCAGCGAAACGTAGATCGAGCCGTCAGGCTCATCAGCGAGGATATCGACCATCTCAATACTCTCTGTAGTGATTATTCAGGGTGGGACGATGCCTACAAATTCGTTCAGGATCGCAACAACAAATTCATTGTAGACAACCTATCGCCGGAAACCTTTGCAAAACTGAGATTGAGCGTTCTTTCCTACTACGACTTCCAAGGCGCGCCAGTTTACGAAGGAGCTTACGACCTGGATCACGGGATAGGAGCCAAATTCCCCGCCTCCCTACGCGAGCATCTCGTCCACACCCAGACACTGACCAACTTTGCTGCGCCGAGCGACAATCGCTTCGGCATCCTGAATCTTCCCGAGGGGGTGCTGCTGGTTGTGGCAAAGCCTGTCATAACCAGCAGCTACAAGGGACCGATCAAGGGAACCTTGGTAATGGGCCGGTTTCTGTCACCCAAAACGGTCGCAAGAATTGCCGACAATCTAAAGCTGCCGCTCAAAATTGTTGCGATCGACAACAAACCTCAAAGCGAAGAGTTCGCCCAGGTGAGACAACTGCTGGCTGCGGGCCAAAAGCTGGCTCTGAAAACTGACCAGAGCGGACAGATTTACGGCTACACCATGCTCGCGGGATTATCTGGAGAGCCGGCACTGATTCTGAGAGTAGACGCCCACAGAAGCATCTATCATGAAGGAGAAAAATCAGTCGCCTACTTTTTGGGCTGGATTATCATCTGCGGAGGCATGGTAACCGGAATTTTCGCCTGGAGCGTCAGGCGCCTTGCCGACTCGCATAAGGAAACTGAACGGTCTGAAGAACGCCACCGGCTCGTGGTAGAACGAACCGATCAGGGAATTCTTCTTGTTGACCCGGGCACGCACATCGTCCTGGACGCAAATCCTGCTTTTTGCCTGCTTGTCGGCCAATCGCTGCAGGACTTGGTCGGAACCTCAGCCTTTACCTTTATTAATGGCGACAAATCATCGATTGACGAAACCATCGAGCGAGCAAAGCACGAAAAACGGGAACTGTCACTGATTCACCGGGATGGGACAAAATTAGTATCGGAAATCTCTATCACTTCCATTCCAACAGAAACCGGAACTGCAGACTGTTACATGTTCCACGACATCTCAATGCAGCGCCGGTTTCAGGACGAACTGCTGCACCAGGCAACGCATGACCAGCTTACCGGCCTCCCAAACAGGTCCCTGCTCAATGATCGGATGGTTCAGGCCATCACCGGTGCCCGTCGTCGTGGAGACTTGGTAGCCCTGCTTCTGATTGATCTCGATCATTTCAAAGTCGTCAACGATACCATGGGGCATGCTACCGGCGACATGCTGCTCAAAAGCGTAGCAAACCGCCTTCTTTCCTTTGTGCGGAGTTCCGATACCCTTGCCCGGTTCGGTGGCGACGAGTTTGTCATCCTGCTCACCTGCATCTCCAACATGAGCGACATAATAACTGTCGCGGAAAATTTCAGCGGCCTTCTGGCCATTCCGTTTGTCATCCAGGATCGGGATTATTTCATGACTGCCAGCGTCGGCATAGCGGTGTTCCCTGATGACGGCGACAGTATCGATGTCCTTGTGAAAAAAGCCGACACCGCCATGTACAATGCCAAGGAGCTCGGCAGAAATGGATTCCAGTTTTTCGCCGAGGAGATGAACCTGAAAATGAATTCCCGACTAAGGGTAGAAACGCAGATGCGCCGCGCTCTTGAACGGAATGAAATGCAGCTTCATTACCAGCCAAAACTCGATATCCGCTCCGGCACCATAAACGGCTTAGAGGCGTTGATCCGCTGGCATAATGACTCATTGGGAATGGTGTCTCCGGCAGAGTTCATCCCAATAGCCGAAGCTTCCGGGTTGATTGTCCAGATCGGAGAGTGGGTGCTTGAGACAGCTTGTAAGCAAACCCTCATCTGGCACAATATGGGTCATGCGTCATTGCGGGTTTCGGTTAACATTTCGACAAGACAGTTTGTCCGACCGGAATTTGTGGATAGAATTGCCGATATTATAGAAAAATGCGGGCTCCCTGCCCAATTTGTCGACCTGGAAATAACGGAAAGCGCCCTGACCCACAATATAAGTGAGACTATCACCATTCTGCAGCGCCTTAAGGCCATGGGGGTCACTATCAGCATCGACGATTTCGGCACAGGCTATTCGTCACTCAACTACCTGAAACGCTTCCCGATTGATACGCTGAAGATAGACAAGTCGTTTGTCGACGATGTTGTGGAACGGACCGAGGATGCCGCAATAGTGGCAACAATTATCGCCATGGCCCATCATATGAATCTCAACGTTGTTGCTGAAGGGGTTGAAACTCTTGAGCAGTTGGATTTACTCAAAAAAGGGGGATGTGAGGAGATCCAGGGTTATTTATTCTGTAAACCGCAGACAGCAGAGGGCCTAACCGATTTCCTCGAATCATTCCGGAGAAAAGGCTGCACGCTGTTGAAGTATAAAAACCGATAAGCCTCCACAGACTGTTTCGCTTTAGCCTTTTCAGGCAGCTGATAAAAAAAGGCTGCCCGGTTTCGGGCAGCCTTCAGGAATCATTCTTGCCAGCGAAGTATCGCTGGCCCTCAAACCTTGAACTTCTCAATCACCCGGTCAAGATCGGTAATGACTCCATTCATGGTATCGATGGCAGTCTTGATCTCTGATACGGTCCCGACCAGATCGCCGGCAATGCCGGCCATGCTTTCCATGTCGCGCGACACAGTTTCCGCAGTGGCTGACTGCTCCTCGGACGCAGTGGCCATTCGTTGAATCATTTCGGCAACGTTGGTCACAGAAGAAGAGATGGTCCCGATTGAGGTCAAGGCGGCAGAGGTCTTTTCTTTGAGCTTGGCAACGCCACGTTTTTCCTCAAGCATGCCGGCGACCGAAATCTTGACCCCCTCCTGCATGTCCTTGATCATCACGCCAATATCATTGGTGGCGCTCGTCGTGCGTTCGGCCAGCGATCGGACCTCGTCAGCGACCACGGCAAAACCTCTCCCCATTTCTCCGGCCCGTGCAGCTTCGATGGCCGCATTGAGAGCAAGCAGGTTGGTCTGGTCAGCCACCCCTTTGATCAGGTCCAGAATCTCCCCGATCTGTTCAGACTTGGCGCCAAGCGATTCAATCTTTTTGCCTGACTCTTCAACACCGATAATAAAGGAGTCGAGTTCGGAAGCGGTCTCCATAATTGTCGTCGCGCCGGATTCCGCCATTTTTCGCATTTCGTTGGCAGCATCGGCAACGGAAGAGGCATCGCGGGCCATTTCCGCCGAAACCTGGACCATCTGCACCATGGCCTCTTTGGTCTGGGTGACAGTCGAGGCCTGTTTCTCTGCCCCGTCACCAACGTCCATGGCGGCCTTATTGAGATGACCGCTGTTGTCATCGAGCCGCTTGACCGCCCCCCGTAGCTCTTCAACCATGCCGTGGAGCCCACCCGACATAGTAAACATGGAACTCTGGACATTACCCATCTCGTCATTGGAAGCGCCGGAGAGATCCACCCTGAGATCTCCCGAGGCGATGGTATCAGCGGCAGAGATCAGTTTTTTCAAAGGAGACGTAACGGAGCGGTAGATCCAGATGCCGAAGAATGACCCGGCAAGCGCGGCAACGACCCAGATGATTCCGACAAGAAGGGTGCTCGACTTAACAACGTTGTTCAATGAAGATACCGATTTTTCCTGGGTTGCCTGGGCCCCTTCAATATTCTTACGACCGATTGCCGCCTGCTCTTCGGCGTATTTCCGGAGTTCGGCGGATGCAGCGGCCGCCCGCGCCTTCAGCTCAATCCTCTTGGAAATCCGGGCGATCACGCCGCTGTCAGAGACGATCATCTCTTCCACTGCGGCAAGCGCAGTAGCCCCGTTACTGAGCATGTTGAGCTCTTCTTTGGCCTTCAGTTTCCTCAAATATCCTTCCAGAGCCTTGCGCGAAACTGCCAGCTCCTTTCTAACCGACTGGATCTGAGCTTTGAGTTCTTCCACCTCTTTCAGTGTGTTGGCAATGAAAACCCTGCTAGTCAAACCATCTAACAACATCGCCTGGGAAAGGAAGGCGGCATTGGCAACCAAAACATTGGTCGAGTCGCCGCTGTTTGAATAAAGCCCTTCCTGGCGGGCCGTTTCATTCTGATAATTTTGCGACGAGGAGTTGATCTCCTGCTCAACCATAATAAGCGAGGCGCCGATCTTCTCTCCAGCCTCAGCGATAAGCCTGTCGCGTGCGGCAGTATCGCCCTTGCCGTCGGCAGCGACAAGAGCATTGAGCTCTTTAATCAACTCAGTCGTTTTGACCTGCGTCATCTTCATGTCTTCGGCAAGCCCTGGATTGCTCTTCGCATGCTCGCTGCTCTTCGCCTTATTGAGCGCCGAATTGAATCTTCCTTGGGCCAGCATGATCGATTTTTTCGTATTTGCCCTCTGAAGATCATTGAAAGCGAGCTGCATGTCCTTCAAAGTCAAGCGCAACATCTCGACATTGCGCAGATTAGAGGAAACCTTTCCAGTCGCAGCCACCGACTGGGAGTAGGCGCGGCTGGTGGTGGACTGCAACCCTCTTACCCGCTTGTCCAAGGCGTTCAACCGCTGCCTGACACCGGTCAACTCCTGGCCGATCTTCTGAGAGACCTGCTGAGCTGCGGCCTCTGCCGCAAGGCGCTGGCCGGTCAGGGAGACAAGTTCGTCAGCAACAGTTTTCAGCTTGGTCTCAGCCTTCTCGCCGCTCATCGCGGCAAGTTCGTTCTGAGCCTTGATGGCTTCAGCAACCGCAGTTTCGCCACGACTTTTTGCCGCCTGAAAAGCTGCTTCATTCTGGGTCCCCTCAAGACTGGCCAGTTCAGCCAGCGCAGCATGCAGCGAGCGCTGGGCTTCCATGGTCTTTATCTGGAAAGGGGTGCTCTTCTGGGTCAGTTCCCGAAGAGTGGCCCGCACCTTCGACATCCCGACAATGCTGGTGATAGCGACTGTAGACGCAATCGCCAGCACAAACAGGGTGTTTATGAGCAACTTTGACCTGATCTTCATGGTGCAACTCCTTAACGGCAATCAATGCTGACACCAGCATACCGGATAAAAGAGGGAGGTGCATTACCCGCACCTCCCGATCGAACGAAGGTTCAGGGTTTTACATATTTCTGGCCATCGCCTTTGATGAAATCCAGCAACCGCTTGATCTTGGCACTGGGGCTCCCTTTGGTCACTGCAACCACTGGCCGGACAAACTCCGGCATCTGGGGAATCTTGTTTCCCTGGGCACTCAGGGAGTAGGGACCGAAGCCGATAGCGTTGGGATTGGCAGCAATGGTATTGGTGATTTCGGGGTATGTCGGGACATCAAGATTGTCTTTCAGGTAATCGGCGCCATCAAGGGCCATCTTTTTGAACGCCCCCATGGTTGCCGGGTTTTGCGTGGAGATGATGGCCATGATCGCGTCATCATTGCCGCCGACCTCTTTCCAGTTCTGGATCTTGCCGGTATAGATCCCTTTGATCTGCTCCTTCGTGAGTGCCTTTACCGGATTGTCCTTATTAATGGCAACATAGATCTGGCTCTTGCCGATGGTCTCTACATGGTAGACCGACTTGTCCTTGACCTCATAGTTCTCCTTCTTAAGTGCGGCAAGAAGATCATCAAACGATGAGCCGGCAAAGACCACTTCGGAATCACCGCGGTCGAAAACCTTGAATGATATGGTGGCGCCGCCGAAAATCAGGTTGATCTTGTCACCAGTGGCCTTCTCGAATGGTGCGGTGATCGGCTTGATAATACTGTCAGCCGGAGCCCCGCCGGCGGAGATTTTTATCTCTTCTGCCAAACATGACCCGGAACATAGCGCAAACAGTGCAGCACCGATAGCAAACGGCTTCAGCATTCTTTTCATAATCCCCTCCTGGCAAGCGTGTAGAATTCTTGTCTTTTCCTAATCGCCTTTTGGGAGGAAATCTTTAGGACAAAATTCCTCTTGTTGCTTCAAAAACCAAATGGGCAGATTGTCTGCATCCGGCACGTTCACGAACGACACAGGTACCTATTTATTACATGCTTTTTACAATTCAAACACAGCTTCAAATACTGCTACCATTGCCAGACCGTCATAAAGCCTCTTGAATACTAATAGATGAAAAATCAATTGAAATTATCAACCGTTTCTTGAATACACCCAAAAGCTGGTTATACTGATACGCGGTTATCGTTTTCATTTGACAGCAACTAAAGTATAAGTCGCCGAATTGCTTTAATGAAAATCAAGTTTAGCACTAGCGTACAGTGGAATATGTAATGTGATTTGGCAGATATTCATTTTCAATGGAGCGGAATATGAAAAAGAAGGCGTTGATTGCTGTTGTGACATGCGCGCTGGCCATGGCAGGAAACTCAACGGCTAAAGGGGCTGATCCCCTTCTGGAGCCGTCAACCCAGGTGGAGGAACGTAGCACTCCAACCGAAGCTCAGGAACTGCTGATGTTTTTCGAGGAGCAGGACCTGGTCACTGCCACCAAGCGCCACACCACGCTGCGCAAAGCTCCGGCCATTGCCACCATTATCACTGCCGACGAGATCAGGAACATGGGAGCGCGCAACCTTGAGGATGTTTTGAAGATGGTGCCCGGCTTCGGTATCTCGACCAATGAGTGGGGCACCCACATGGTCGAAGTACGCGGCATCAGGACCGGTGCCAGCGAAAAGATCCTGGTGATGATCGACGGCCATTCCCTGAACAGGAATACCAACGGTAGCGCCCTGGTGTACAACGTCGCCAACAAACTGCCGATGGAGAATATCAAACAGGTTGAGGTAGTGCGTGGGCCGGGTTCGGCCCTCTATGGCAATAGCGCCTTTGTGGCCACCATCAACATCATCACCCGCAATGCCGAGGAAATCGACGGGGTTGAACTCAAAGCTGGTGGTGGCAGTTTCGATACCTGGAAGGGCAACCTGGTCGGGGGCAAGGCGATTGGTGACAAATTTACGGCTTCAGGCAGCCTGGATTATTTTCAGACCGACGGACCGAAGCTGACTGTCGAGGCCGATACCTTGACCGGCACTCCCTTTTCAAAAGCCCCGGGAGCACCGAGCCTAGAATCCAAGCAGACAGACGCCTTCCTAAAAGTTGGCTACGGCGATCTAACCTTCCGCGGCCATTACTATACCCAGCAGGAAAACAATTATATAGGTTTGGCATCGGCCCTTACCGATGGCAAAGGCGGCAATCTCGACACCTACTGGGGTGAATTGGCTTACGGCTTACAACTTGTGGATGGGCTTTCGGCGAACCTGAAACTCTATTATGACTATTACGATCAAAACGGACAGGTAAAGATTTATCCGAACGGCTTTGCCGGCGTTTTTCCTGATGGGATGATCGGAGACCCTAAACTGAAAAACCGCACCATTGGCGGCGAACTGCAGATGGATTGGGACCTTTTCTCCGGCAACCATCTGATTGCAGGGCTGTCTTACGAGGTATTGAGTCAGTACGATGTCAAGCAACTGGCCAACTTCAACCCGACTACCGGCGCCCCTCTCGGCTCGGTACAGGAAGTTGCCAACTGGAACAAGGATGCCACCCGCCAGATCTTTGCCACCTACCTGCAGGACGAATGGCAGTTATTGGAGCAGGTCAACCTGACTGCCGGAGCACGCTACGATCATTACAGCGACTTCGGCGATACTTTCAATCCGCGGGTCGGATTGGTTTGGAGCTTCCTGGAGAATGCCGACCTGAAGCTGCTCTATGGCCAGGCATTCCGCGCCCCAAACTTCCAGGAACTATACAATATCAATAACCCGGTGGTGGTCGGCAATCCCAACCTCAAGCCGGAACGGATCGAGACTTACGAGGCCGGCTTGGCCTGGCGCCTAAACCGCTATTTTGCTGCTGATATGAACTATTTCTACAGCACCATCGACGACCAGGTCGGCTGGGATACCACAACCACGCCAGCCATCAATGCCAATATCGGCAAGTCGCAGACCCAGGGGGTTGAGATGGGTGTAAACGGCGCTTACGGGGCTGACATCTACTGGAAACTGGCCTATGCCTGGCAGGACCCGCGCGACGCCAATACCGATCAACGGCTCCCCTATGTGCCGGCACACCGTGCCTCAGGCATAGTGAATTATGCCCTGACAAAATACCTTAACCTGCACACCAACCTGCTCTGGACTGGACCGCGCCCCCGACCACAGGGGGACAACCGGCCGGAGATGGCGTCCTATACCACTGTAGATCTGGCAGTGACGCTGAAGAATTTTTTTGAAACTCTGGAAATCCAGGCAGCGGTTCGCAATCTATTTGATCAGCGTTACAAGGACCCGGACACCTCCGGTGGCGCACTGAACCTTGCCGGGACCGGGCCAAAAGTTCCGGGCGATTTCCCTCGCGAAGGGATTTCATTTTTAGTATCAGCAAGTTACAAGTTTTAGCCTGTTACGGTTTAGACTGCGAGGGATTCCACGCTCGTTTTTGCGCCCCTTCGTAGAGGATATGGCCGCATGATAATGGGAAAAGAGTCCCCTCGGGTTGTTGAGCGCTCTCAATGAAGCATGGCGGCATGCCGGCCAGGAATGCCGGGAAGACAAACAGATAATATTCGCGAGTCGACAAACCCAGATCAGCGCCTAAGGCGGCGGCAATGGCGCCGAAATTCATGCCGAGCCGCCAACGGCCGGAGAGCAAGAATTCGTTAACCGTAAAGGCCAGCCGCAAATGTGGTCCCTGGTCAAGTCCGAGCGAGCGAGCCAGAGCCATAATTGGGGCGATGCGCTCATCACCGGATGCAAGGGGTCGCCCAAAGCCGGCGATGCCTCGGTGTTTTTTCAACTCCTTCTGCACGCAGTCGGCAAGCTCGGCTCCGTTGTCCAACTCCTTGCGAGTAGTAATAATAAATTCAACTGCCTTGATATCTATGCCACGTCCGTAAATTGAGGCCTCGGAAACTGCAAGTGCCGCAGCTACCCCCAAGGTTCCGGTGCTGCGCGCGCTGCCTGCCAAGGCAGCCACCCGGTTGTTCCAGATGCGGGCATCCGGATAACTTGTATAGACCCAGATCGCATGCATCAGCCGCAGTTGCTCCCTGGTAAAGCGGCGACCGGTG
The DNA here is from genome assembly GCF_018476885.1 of Geoanaerobacter pelophilus. Taxonomy (NCBI): domain Bacteria; kingdom Pseudomonadati; phylum Thermodesulfobacteriota; class Desulfuromonadia; order Geobacterales; family Geobacteraceae; genus Geoanaerobacter; species Geoanaerobacter pelophilus. Next base: position 227,379 of record NZ_JAHCVJ010000005.1, on the reverse strand, counting down.
ATGCCGAAGACATAGAGCTCGACCCAATCCATATCTTTCAGTTCCACATGTAGGTCATGGCCGCGGAACACCGCTCGTTCACCGGGGAAGCAGCCCCCCATACGGCTCTTCAGGCAATCGGCATGCTGCTGCAAAAGTTCGGGCCCGTTCATTTGACCTCCTCGGAGTCGCTTTCAAGCTCTATCTTGAAAAACGGAAATTTCTTGTGGCCATACTTCCACTGTTCCAGGGCATGGGCTGCGGCTCCGGGCAGGCGCAACAACAGGAAGAGCATCTCCCCCTGCTCCGGGGAAAATCCAAGGTCAGAGAATGCTGCTGCCGCCACACCGCTCATGGCCAAGGGGCAGCCTGCAGCAGCCTCAAGGCTTGACAGGTTTTCCTCAAGCCAGGGAAGCCGGGGCCCGGTGCTCATAGCGGCAAGACAGGCAATGGTTTGCTTCACGATGGTGGTCGTGGTGACGCCGTGCGGGTCGAATCCGGGCGGGTGTTCCGGTGTCGGCCAGATTGAGGCCGTGTCGTCGCCAGGGGCAGTCATCCGGCGCTGCCAGGCATCAAGGTCCATGCCGCAACTGTGCCACGCCTCCATGGACAGCAACAGTTCGCGGCCTCCGGAGAGTTGTCCCGCGCCAACAGCCAGGGCAGCAATCAAGGAAGCGGCAGCCGTTGACCCGCCGACACCGCCGCACATGGCGGCATGCACCGATGGGTCGCGCGGGCCTGGGTTGGCCAGAGCCACAGCAACAGCTTCAAGCAGTTCAGACTGAGCAGGTGTTGGGGCATCGCCGCGAAAGAGCAAATAGAGCATCTCCACCCAGCGAGCCTGGCCAAGCATAGCGCCGTAAACATCATAGCCATGGCAGTAAGCAGCCCTGGTCGCAAAGGGGTTGTCCGGCTCCGGTTCTTCCAGCCAGATACGGGTTCGAATCTGTTCGGCAGGTTTCTCGTCACTCATACTCTCACCTATAAAAGAGATATTCTGCTCTGCTAAAGAAGGCTCATGCCGCCATCCACCACGATCTCGTCACCAACGATATACGAGGAATCATCGGAAGCGAGAAACAATGCAACCTTGGCGACTTCTTCCGATTCGCCGAAACGCTTTAGCGGCGATTTGCCCTGGATTTCGGCCTTGACCATTTGTTCGACCTCGTTCGGCAGACCTACCCTACCATACATCGGTGTGGCGATCGGGCCGGGGCTGATGGCATTGACTCGAATCCCCCTGCCGATCAACTCCAAGCCCAGCGATTTTACCAAGGAGCGCTGCGCTGCCTTGCAGGCGCCGTACACGCTGAAGTTGGGAGATCCCATCTGGTTGGTGATTGAAGTTGTGATAATTACCGAGGAGCCATTCGCCAGCAGTGGCAAAGCCTTCTGAATGGTAAAAAAGATCCCCTTGATGTTGACTGCCACCATCTCGTCAAAGATGTTTTCTGCCACCAACTCAAACGGCGCTGCCAGGGCCATGCCGGCATTGACAAACAGAACATCCAGTTGTCCGCACCGCTCCTTTGCAACATTCATCAACTGTTCGATATCAGCAAGATTGCCGGCGTCGCTCTGCACAGCGAGGACATCCTCGCCCAGAGCCGTCCGCGCCTCTGCCAGACTTGCCTGATCGCGTCCAGTGATAATGAGACTCGCCCCGTGTTCCCTAAAGAGTCTGGCAGTAGCCAGTCCGATACCGCTGTTGCCCCCCGTGATCAGGGCGTTCTTGCCGGATAGTTTCTGCATTGATGTTCCTCCTTGGTACCCGCCCCAGGAATCCGGGTGAAATTTTTGTTTTGAAAAACAGTTAAACAAAATATCGCAAAAAATGTCGATATGCAGCCAGTGCCTGAATTTTTCCCAGATTGACAATGCCACATCTCAGGCAAAATGCAAATTTTGGAGAAAAATTAAGAAAAGATTTCAGAATAGTTACCAAGCACTCGATATAACGAGAAAGGAGAATGCGATGAATGCTGCAGAGGTCATTGTCGATTATCTGGAAAAACATGGCGTGGAGTATGTCTTTGGCGTTCCCGGCGGGGCGATTGAGCCGCTCAACAACGCCCTGCACAAGAGCAAGATCAAGGTGATCGTGGCCAAGCACGAAGAAGGAGCGGCTTTCATGGCTGACGGTTTTGCCAGGGTCAGCGGTAATATTTCCGTCTGTTGCAGCACCGCAGGGCCCGGCGCCACAAACATGATTACCGGCCTGGCCTCATCCTGTGGCGATTCCATCCCAGTGATCGCTCTGACCGGCCAGGTGGCAACCTCTTTATTCGGCAAAGGGGCCATCCAGGAATTTGCCGTGCAGAGCTTCAGCATCGTCAGCATGTTCCGGCATATCTCTAAATACAGCGACATCGTTATCAACGAAAAAAAGGCCTGGGAGATGATCTCCAAGGCAAGAAGACTGGCGCTAAGCGGCAGAAAAGGACCGGTTCACCTGAATCTCCCCACTGATATCATGAAACGCAAGGCCGGGGATAGCAACGGACGCTGCAATACCACTCAGGTTCTGGGGTTTGACCGGGAAGGGGTCATAGAGGCGGCAAAGCTCTTGATGGAAGCGGAAAGGCCAGTCATCGTGGCCGGCTGGGGTTCGGTGCTTTCGCAAGCAGATAAAGAGCTGTTGATGCTGGCTGAGATGATGGACATCCCGGTTGCCACCTCTCCCAAGGCCAAGGGTGTCATCAGCGAGGCGCACCCTTTATCCCTTGGGGTATTGGGATTCGCCGGTTCCCTGGTTTCACAAGAATACATTCTCAGCAGGGATGTGGATGTCATGCTGGCAGTCGGAACCAGTTTCAATGAATTCGTGACATCAGGCTGGGACAAGAGATTGCGGCCAATGAAATCTTTAATTCAGATCGATATCGACTGTAATGAAATCGGTAAAAACTACTATGTGGACGTCGGTATCGCCGGAGACGCCAAAACCGTTTTGCATGAACTGGCCCACCAGTTGCTCAGACAAAGCAAGACCAGTGGCAAACTGGGCGTTAGCAGGCGTCAGGAAGTTCAGGCCATCAAGGAAGAGTTCGCAGTGACACCAGACACCTGTGACAACCTCCCTTACAAGCCGGCACGAATGATCAAAGATCTGTCCGACAGCCTGCCGGAAGACACTATTTACTTTGTCGACAACGGTAACAGCATGGCCTGGGCTATTCACCACTTGCCGATTACCCAGCCCTATACCTTTTATGTCGGCCTCGGCTTTGCGTCCATGGGGTTTGCGACAGCAGCGGCAATCGGGGCAAAGCTTGCTGCCGGTGCCAGACCGGTGGTATCCATAGTGGGAGACGGCTCCTTCCTGATGAACGGCATGGAGGTGGCTACTGCCGTCAATTACAAGATTCCGGTGATCTGGGTGGTCATGAACAACTCCATGCTCGGCATGGTTTACCATGCCAGGAAACTCTCAGGGATACCGGAAGGGATTCCCTCCGGATTTGCGCCGGTGGATTTCGTGAAACTCGCTGAGGGGTTGGGCGCCAGGGGTATCAGAATTACGGAACCGGGCCAGATAAACCGGGAACTTATTGAAGAAATCATATCATCCGGCATGCCAACCGTGCTCGATGTCATCATCGACCAAGAAGCAGTGCCGCCGATACAATCGCGCATAGCATCACTGGAAAAACTGTACACTTAAAAAAAGATGGTATATTTCATTCTGGTAACGACAAATCCAACTATTCTTTGGCACTCCACCTATTGAGAACCAACCGGAACCGGCTCATTGAACATCACAGTACCCCATAACAGGACTCCTCAGCTCTCAAATCGCCATTTTCACTCCACGGTGTTTTTACTGCTATTCCTGGTGCTATTGGCCTCACCCGCCTACGCCGCCAAAGTCCTCATAATCGGAGATACCCAGTTTGCCCTGGTTAGCGATGTTGTCTCCGAGATCCAGCTGGGCCTCAGAACCCAGGGCAAAGAGTATGCTACCTCGGAAATAAAGGGAAGACTTGGTGCCGTTGTGGAACGGGAGGCAGCGCAGATCGTCGTTGCCCTGGGGATGGATGCGCTCAGCGAAGCCATGCGGTTGCCACCTTCGGTTGCCGTGGTCTATGGACTCGTGGTAGTCCCGCCAAAGAGCGGCAGAGCCAACATCACCGGTGTCTACATGTCACCTCCGGTAAGCGAATATGTGGCGGCTATCAGAAAATATCTCCCCTCGATTGCCAGAGTTTCGGTAGTGGGCAGCCCAAACCTGGTAAAAGGGCTGCTCACTAGTGAAGCAGCCCATATTGACACTTATCATGTTACCAGTTCAGCGGAACTGGTCAGTACCGTCAACCGGCTCCAAGGCGCCAGATCACTATTGCTGCTTCCTGATACAAGCCTTCTCACCGCTCAGGTCATGGCAAATATCTACCTGTTCTCGTTCAGGAACAATATCCCGCTGCTCGGCATCTCGGAGGCGAACGTCAAGCAAGGATCACTCTTTGCCCTGGTATTCGACCCCAAAACGGTCAGCAGACAAATTGCCGAAAAGGTGCAAGCCATTCTGAGCGGGAGCGAGGCTGCCGAAATCTCGTCGTCTCCGCCGCGAAGATACAATCTGTACGTCAACAGCAATACTGCGCGGAAGATGGGAATTGCCATACCGGATGAAATGTTGAAAAAGGCAAAGAAGGTCTATCAATGACACCGGACCGGATAATGACAGGCCCACAGCACAGCAACGATCCTATGCCCGGACAGCGCCGCAATAGATTCAAGGCCCTGGTTCCTTTGACATTCAAGGGACAGGCGTTGTTGTTTCTGTTCCCGATGATCATCATTATCTCCCTGATTTATACCCTTGAGTCGATCTCCACTGAGAGAAAAATTCTGCGCAACGAAATCATCGAAAAGGGAGAAACCGTCGCTGCCCTTGCCGCCGGCAACGCCGAGCTGTCGCTGTTGTCAGAAAATATCGAGCAACTGAGAAGCTCGGCTCGTTCAGTGATGGCTATTAAAGACATTGCATTCGTATCGTTCCTGACCACACGCGCAGAAGTTTTGCTCCATGAGGGAAAACGCCATCCGGTCGGGACGTTGCTGGATAAAGCTTCGACGCTGGCACCCAGTTTTTCCGAACATGACGATTTTTTTGAATTCATGGTGCCGGTTTTTACCGTAAAAGCGAGTGAAGGGTTCTTTCTTCTGGAAGGAAACGAATCAACGCCGACCGTAAGGGAGCAAATCGGCTGGGTGCGCATCGGTCTCTCCAAAGAGGTCATGAGCAAATCCGAACGCCAAATTATCATCCGCGGCGCCTTACTGGCAGTTGCCTTTTCCACTGCCGGCGTGCTGCTGCTTTACCTGTTCATAACTCTGGCATCACGTCCCTTGTATACCCTTATTAACGCTGTTAAGGAGATCCAGGAAGGGGAGCATCCGGAGGTATCGGTCAATTCCCCCAAAAGCGAAATCGGGAAACTGTCGACCGAATTCAACCGGATGAGCCGCGCCATAAAGGAGCGGGAAGATGAATTGAAACGCCATCGCGACCACCTCGAAGACCTGGTTGCGGAGCGGACGACGGAATTGACTCTTGCCAAGGAGCAGGCAGAATCAGCCAACCGCGCCAAGAGCGATTTCCTTTCCAGTATGAGCCATGAACTGCGTACGCCGTTGAACGCCATTCTCGGCTATGCCCAGATTCTCAAACGCCAGGAAAACCTGAACGAAACCCAGCAACAACAGCTGGAGATCATGCGCTCCAGCGGTGAGCACCTGCTGATGCTGATCAATGACATCCTGGATGTGGGCAAGATCGAGGCATGCAAAATGGATATCGACGAAGCCCCCTTTGACCTTCCTGCTCTTGTGCGCCAGGTGTTTAATCTCACCAAACTGCAGGCAGAGGAGAAGGAGCTGCGATTCCTTTATGAAGCAACAACCACTCTGCCGCAATATGTCAAAGGAGATGAACGCAAGCTTCGGCAAATCCTGTTAAATCTGCTGAGCAATGCAGTCAAGTATACCCGCAAAGGAGGAATCACCCTTCGCGTGGCCTATGATTATGCCGAAGACGGCATCTTACGCTGTGAAGTGACCGACACTGGTGTCGGTATCCCCCAGGAAAAGCTTGAAACAATTTTCGACCGGTTTACTCAGCTGGCAACCAACCGACAGGTCCGGGAAGGAACCGGATTGGGGCTGAATATCACCAAACGCCTGCTGACACTTATGCATGGCACAATCACGGTAGAAAGCAAAATCGGCACTGGAAGCACTTTCCTTATGGAACTGCCGTTGCCGCAGGTTTTGGAGATGGAGATCACTCCGTACAAGTTGCAGCAACAAAGCATTGTCGGCTATTATGGAGAGCGCAAGAGTATCCTGGTGGCAGACGACAACATCAACAACACTTCCGTGCTGGTCTCGCTGCTGGAACCGCTCGGATTCGTTGTGTCTACTGCGGAAAACGGTCGGTATGCCCTGCAAAGCGCGCTGAGCCATTCTCCGGATCTGGTAATCATGGATCTGGTCATGCCCGACATAGACGGTTTTGAAGCTGCTCGGGCAATCCGCAAGACTCCGGAGCTTTCCGGGACCAAAATCATTGGCGCCTCAGCAACTGTCACTGATTCGGCATACAAAGAAGACTTCATGTCAATCTGTGACGCTTTCGTGACCAAACCGATCCAGATGGATCTGCTCCTTGAGCGGATCAGGGAACAGCTCGCGATAGAATGGAACGTGGTAAAGCCCGACTTCCAGACCTCACAGTATGTCGCTCCAGGTGAAGATGAGCCGACCACGCAGGAGATTCCGTCACCGGATGGGCTTGAAGAGGTATATGAGCTGGCCCTGCTGGGCGATGTGCGAAAAATCCAGGCTTGGGCAGCTCAGCTGGCCATTGATGAACCGCAATACCGTTTTTTTGCAGAAAGAATCCTCGAACTGGCCGGCAGCTACCGGACAAAGGCGATCCTGGCCCTGCTTAAAGAATACATGGAGAAAACAAGGGAGTGCCGACATGAGGACAACTGCACCCCCTCGTAATTGATGGTGATCGGAAGAACACGGACCTTGCTACCGATTACCTTGCAGACCCTGCCTGCAATCCTTGTGGCTGAAGATGGTGAAAGCGGCATTGCCAGGTCTGCATACGCCCGACCGAATTTGCTGCTACATGATGACACGATGCCTGGAATCCATCAGCTTTGAGCCCTGACAGCCGTAACAATACCTTACGCAATATTCGGTGAGTGACTAGATGCTGAACATTGACAAGCAGGAACTTCTGCAGAAGATAATCTCACAGCTCACCGACGATCTGCATGTTCTTCTGACCGCGGCCAAGACTGCCCACGCGGCAGCAACCCACGAAGAGAACATTCCTGACAACAAGTATGACACGCTTGCCCTGGAAGCATCGTATGTGGCCCAAGGGCAGGCTAATCGCGCCCGAGAAATACGGAAATCGATAGAGATTTACAAACAACTAAAACTGTACGAGGCAAACGATGAGACTATTCGCCTGACCTCGCTAGTCGCCTTGGAGGATCCCTTGGGTGCGAGAAAACTGGTATTCATCGGACCAATCGAAGGGGGTTTGAAGATCGAGCATCAAGGACAAGAAATCGTGTTGATTACCCCAGGCTCGCCCATGGGACGAGAGCTTATTGGCAAATGCGTTGGAGATTCTGTCGAGATCGAGGCGGGCATCTGCCGCACGGAGTATGACATTGTCGAAGTTTGTTGAAGTAGTCATGGTTCCCGATGATTGCTTTCATCAGGAGCAACGGCCTACATGCCAGGAGGATGGCGTGGAAGTGCCTTTGGAACGTATCGCCCCGATGTCTTGCAAAACCTGATTGCCGAGTTTGTTACCAGAGAATGGGAGGAACTGGGCAACTCCTGCCACACACTGGACGATAAAATTCTGCAGGTACGCCAGCAGTTGCATGAAAACAAGGCCAAGATAGTTTTCGATTTAAAAACGAATACCTGTAATATCGTGCCGAACAAAGGATAAGCCATGTTTGAAGATCAGTATAATCAAGAAATGGAAGCTGAGGTATTACGCCTGGAGGCTAAGAGCCGAGCTGTTGCCGCAGGACACCCTGAATGGGAAAATGCCTGCATAAAATGCCGGTGTCAGGTGGAAACAGTAATGACCAATAAGTGCGATAATTGCCCATAATTTTTCTGCCTGGACATGAAAAATCTCCATAAGCACTTGCCCAGTGCGGCATTGAATTAAACAGCAACCGACAAAATCCACCGACAAGGAGTATTTACCCTGAAAATATGGATTGATGCCGATGCCTGCCCACGGGTTATCAAGGATATCGTCTTTCGTGCCTCAGAACGACTCAGTTTGCGGGTAACACTTGTAGCAAACACGAGTCTCTCCAAACACAACACAGCCCTTATTGAATCCATAGTCGTCGCTGACGGTTTTGACAAGGCTGATGACTATATTGTCGAGAATGCAGCGGTAGAAGACCTGGTGATAACCGCCGACATCCCCTTGGCGGCAAGGGTAGTTGCCAAAGGCAGCATTGCTTTGGACCCGAGAGGTGAACTGTACACCGAGGAAAATGTTGGGGAAAGACTCTCCATGCGAGACCTGATGATGGAACTGCGTTCGGAAGGGGTCGTTCAGGGAGGGCCAAGCCAGTTTAGCCTTACTGACCGGCAGCGCTTTGCCTCATCCCTTGACCGGTTGCTCACCCAAATGCTGCGCGGTAAGCGGCCTGTCTAGTAAAAATCGGTTGCATCAAAAGGGCAAAGTCAAGCTTCAACCTGCCGACTTCATAACACTGCAGATATCCGCTACCTAACAATACCAAAGCACCTGATGCTTTGACAAAGAATACAAAGAGGCTGAACTCTAACGATGTTCAGCCTCTCTTGATTACACCGGAATCAGATGATTAGTTGCCAATGATCAGATAGTTATCAATTGCATGCTAATAGCGGTGCCACCGATATTCTGGCTATTTATAAGACGCAACTTCCTTCTTGTGGGCGGCTCCTTTTATCATCCCTACAACAGTCATAATGGCCGGGATGAGCTGCACGACTAAAACCAACGCACATAATGCCAAAAAACCGATTACAAGGACACCGCTGCTGTATATCTTCGTGGTTGTAGCAGCATGGGCAGTGCCCCCAAACATTGCAATCCACAGCAGTACTGTCGTCATGATGCGTTGTGTCGTTTTCATATCATCCTCCTATCCCATTTTTTCAACATCGCTTCTAGTGGGTTTATAGCAGCATGCATACCAACAATTAACATTTACACACATTATATCGTAACGCTCTGAAATTATTAAGAAGACGTCAACTTAGCTCTTCTGACTCGTCATATGGTGACAATCAACTGTATAAAAAATACAGCATGGCACGAGTTGCATTATTGAGCCGAAGGGCAGTGACACACGGCTAATATACTGTTAATAGGTGCAATTACCATAATAGGCCATATAGTATTAATTTATTGTACATGCATTTTTATGCATGCGATAAATACTAGCTGACGCTTAAGCTTTCAATTTATTGCTAAATGCCACATTACATATGCAAACAGTGACTCGAATCACATTAACCTTCCCATAGAAAATGCTATGGTTGGTTCAATTGAATAGCAGCAGATATCGACAATACTAAACCTCCCGTAAGGGTGGGACGGAAAGCCCAAGGGTCTTACTGAGACAGCCGGGTCGCCGAAATATCAACACGATATGGGCGATCCGGCTTTTTTTGTGTCAAATGCTTTACGAAAGTAACGGAGGATAATATGAAACCACGGCATATCAGCTCTTGCAGCTTTCTCTCGGCAATACTGTCCGCCGCCTCTTTACTCCTTGCTCCTCAGAGCGCTTTTGCAGAAACAGTGACCTTTACTCAGACAATCAGCCAGCAAAACATTGACCAAGCAAATCTCCAGCCCCATTCTCTGAAAAAAATACGGCTTGCCATGGATGACGACGGCAATGTCATGGTTCGCTACGGCAGCGTATCTGTAACCTTCATCTATGAATCCGGAAGTAATCCCCAGGAAAGTCGCATGCAAGCCAGCAGTTCTGCCACTCGTCAGGAAGTAGCATGCCTCGGAGGAGTCAGTGTCAAATTTGGGGTCGCTTTTTGAAAGAAGAGACTTTCTGAAATAGCCGTTAAATCCCGCAATATCACCACGCCCCTAGAGGCAGGGGATATCCCCCCAGAGACTGGAATCGTTGTAGGATGATAATTGATCTCTATTTTTTAGCTAGTGCCTTTAAAGCGGACATGTCAACGGTTCCCGGCCTGCGTTTGATTACTCTTTTAGTACCTTCTAGGTTCGCAATCTCGGCAACCACATCAGGGAACTCGTTGTTAAGCAATTGACGAACCGCATCGTTATCGATGGATGGCAGGTCGTCATTTTGTACCCCTCCGCGTTTGATCAAAAAGCGATCGAGAACACCATCGCTCTTCCTTAGAAATTCAAGCATGTCGAGCACGAACATTTTCCCTGCCGGGAACTTGCCGTTGAACAACGCCTGCAAGTCACTCATTTTGACCTTGTTAGTAGCAAGGTGACGAATCCACTTTTGGCAGTCGCAGCTGTGTGCTGTTTCGAGATTACCGCTTGTAAGAGTGAAGCGGACTTTATATTTCGACATATCACCTCCCAGGTTCTGCTGTCGACTATCGCTGTGAACCGGACGGCTCTTAAAGCAGTTTTCGTTACATATCTCTGAGACCATTCAGCGAGATGCCAAATAGCATCTCGCTGAATCGAACGTCTAAAAAACCAGCTTTACAATCAGAGGAGAAGAGTTGGCGTCAAAAGTAGCGCTTCAAGAGTCCGGCGAAGACTTGTCCGTGGCGGGCTTCATCTTTACACATTTCATGAACAGTGTCATGAATGGCATCGTAGTTGAGTTGTTTGGCTTTGGTCGCCAAGTCCTTTTTACCTTTGCAGGCCCCATTCTCGGCATCGACACGCATTGTAAGGTTGGTCTTGGTGTCTGCCATTACAACTTCACCTAACAACTCGGCAAACTTGGCAGCATGCTCAGCTTCCTCTAACGCGATCCTTTTGTAGGCTTCAGCGACTTCAGGGTATCCTTCGCGGTCGGCCTGACGGCTCATTGCCAGGTACATGCCGACTTCAGTACATTCGCCCATGAAGTTCCTCTTCAGTCCTTCGATGATCTCCTGATCGATACCTTGGGCAATGCCGATCTTGTGTTCATCGGCCCAACTAAGGTCACCTTCCACTTTGAGGACAAACTTATCTGCTGGAGCCTTGCATTGTGGACACTCGGTTGGGGGAGCGTCGCCCTCATGGATGTAGCCGCAAATAGTACAGACATATTTCTTCATAGCTTCCTCCTTTGTCGTAACGTATCAGATAATGGCCTGGCTGGCATGCCAGCGTCAGGTAAGGATTTTATATATTAACACGTTTAAGGAGGAGAGCAATTCAAGAACCGGCCTCATTTTAGGCTAAGACATGGTGCCTTCCTTTATCTCGTCGCCCTAAAAAGCCGAAGTAAATCTCTACCTGTCAAATTTATGTGTTGGGCCATGATTGAAAAGCATCCAGTAATATCCAATAGATGAAACCACCTGCTCGAACTGATCAAAGTCGATCGGTTTCTGAATATAGCTGTTGACCCCAAGGCTATAACAGGCAATCAGATCACTCTCCTGGGAGGAAGAGGAAAAGATAACCACCGGTAATAAGTTGGTTCTCTCGTCAGAACGGATTTTCCGTAACACCTCGATGCCGGTCAGTCGCGGCATGTGAATATCGAGGAGTACCAGACTTGGCAGTTTTTCACTCCGCTCAAGGCATCTCACCAGGTAATCGAGCGCTTCGACGCCATCCTTGACCCAATAGATTGCATTTATAATATTGGCTTTTTTCAGAGCTCTCTGGGTTAAAAAGGCATCATCGAGATTATCCTCGACGAGAAGAATAGTCCTGCCTTTGGATTTCATCTGCTCATTTACACTGAATGAATAGGAAACATCCATATATGACTTTCCCCAAGCATGTCCTCAAGATCATTGACTCGCCCCCTTTTTTTTGACAAAAAAAAGCCGGGACCGAATCTCGTGTGAAATTTCGGCAACCCGGCTGTCTCAGTAAGACCCTATAGGCTTTCCGCCCCATCCTCGCGGATGGTTGAGTATTATCGTTTATTTCTAAATCTATTTTTTTCGCATTTTAAATTTATGTTAGGATTTGTCAACATTTTTCCAGGATTGGTTGAAGTGCGAGCCTAGCAAAGCGCTCCACCTTGTCATGTCTTTTATCCTTTATTATGTGCAAACTCCATTGGCAATGCTCTTAGAACTGGATCTGACAACGCTTTGCAGTCCCGTCTTCCTTGAACCAGAGCAGGGTTTTCTTGGAACGGGCACACCAGTCTCGGACATCCTTTTCAAAGGTGGCACAGTCGGCGACCACTTCAAGCACATCGCCGGGTTTCATTTTTGATGCCATGACAGTAACCTTTAGTGTCGGTTGCGGACACTTCAGTCCGCGTGCGTCGAGTTGTTGGACAGGCATAATTAAACTCCTCCTAATCAGATAATGACAGTGTACCCAGTTGTTTAACAGTTGCAACCATCTCGGTGATTACCTGGACGTATTTCTCGCCCTCGCCGGCGGAAACGTAATCAAAACGGCAGCGCTCCCTCTCTATTCCCATCTGCTCCAGTAACCTGACAAGCATGGCGTGACGCTGGGCAGCCCGGAGATTCCCCTCCTTGTAGTGGCAATCTCCGGGATGGCATGCCAGGACAATCACCCCGTCCGCTCCACCTCTGAAGGCTTTCATTACAAACTGGGGGTCCATCCTGCCGGTACACATGATCTTGATGATGCTGACATTGGGCGGGTATGGTGTTTGAGAAGAACCGGCCTTATCTGCTCCGGCGTAGGAACACCAGTTGCAAAGGAAGCCGACAATCTTCGGTTCGAATTCGACATCCACATTGGTCTCGGGTGTATCTTTCTCTAGGCATGTCGTTGCGCTCATTTCAACGCCCCCTCGATTTCAGCCAGAATCATGGCGCTGGTAAAGTGATTTGCCTTGATAGCGCCCATGGGACAGGCTGCGACACAGGTGCCGCACCCGTGGCAGAGCACCGCGTTTACCACTGACACGCTGTTTTCTGCATCAAAACTTATGGCCCGGTAAGGGCAGACACTCATGCAGACCTTGCATCCGGCGCATTTTTCCGGATAGACCGAGGCAAACAGCGGATCTAGCTCGATCTTCCGCCCCTCGACCAGTTCGGACAGGATAAATCCGGAGGCTGCCATGGCCTGATTGGTTGCTCTCTGGATATCTGCCGGTGCCTGGCATGCCCCGGAAAGGTAGACCCCACGTATCTTACTGCGGGATGAATCCATTCGCCCGTGGAGTTCCTCGAAAAAGCCGAAGCGGTCAAGGGAAACGTCCAGCATAGTTCCAAGTTTTACCGTGTCGGAGCTGGGAACCACTGCCGGGCAAAGCACAATCATATCAGCGTTGAAGTTGCTACCGTCCGGCAGGCGGATTTGCTGGCAGCCATCTTCGCTGGCAACCACAAGGTCAGCAATGCGGTCATACCTGATGAACTTTGCTTTGTGGTTATCCCGGGCGGCACGGTGCAAGGCATACTCCTCCTTGCCGGGAGAGACGATCTCTTTGTAGAGATGAACAATCTCTGCATCCGGAAGTTTTGACTCCAGAAGGTGGTTGAACTTGAAGGCATATTGACAGCAGATTCCCGAACAGTACGGCTTGTGGTCATCGTCGAGTGATCCGACGCAGTGAACGAACACCACTGATCCCGGCGATTCTCCGGTTGATGTTACCACCTCCCCCCCGGTCGGACCGTTTGAAGCAAGAATCCGCTCAAACTCGAGGGCGGTTTTAACATCAGGAAGACGGCCATAACCTAGGTTGTCGATGCTGGAGCAATCATAGAGCGACGAACCGGTTGCAACCATTATGGCGCCAACCTGCCGCTCGATGATTTTTTCCTGGTCGTCAAAAACAACAACACCTTCACCCATGGGGCAGGCCGCACTGCAAGCAGTACAGTCGGAACCCTCAGTAAAGCGGGTGCAAAGGGACGGATCGAGATACGGCGCATTGGGGAGAGCCCCCATGAAGGTGAAACCAATGGCCTTTTTCTCGTCCATATTATTATTGAACGGATTCGTTCCGCTGACGGGGCATGGCTCAAAACACTCACCGCACCCGATACACTGATGAATGTCGACATAACGGGGCTTCTGCCGGATCTTGACCTCGAAATTCCCGAAATAGCCGGCTACCTCACTTAGTTCGGCCATGGTAAGAAGCTCAATGTTTTCAGCATGCTCACCGTGCAGGATCTCCCCCATGACCGGCTCAAGCATGCAGGGTCCGCACTCCATGTTGGGAAACAGCTCCTCAAACAAAACAGGCAACCCGCCGATCACCGGAGTTTTCTCCACCAGAGTCACCTTCCGTCCAGCTTCAGCCAGGGTCAGCGCCGCCTTGAGACCGGCCGGACCGGCTCCGATTACCAGCACAGCTGAAGAGGCCTCCAGCTCCTGCTTTTCAAGCAGTTCATGAAGTTCCACACGCCTGAGCGCGGCTTTGATTGCCACCGCTGCCTTGTTGACCGCTTTTTCAGGATCTTCGGTGACCCAGGCGACCTGTTCACGGATATTTACCATCTGCATCAAATACGGATTCATACCAGCCGGCTCCATCACCCGCATGAAAGTAGCCTCATGGTCCCTGGGTGAACAAGCGGCTATGACAATCCGGTCCGGTTTTTCCTCTTGAAGATCCTGTTCCAGAAAACCCTTGCCATCCTCCGAGCAGAGAAACGGGCAGGTCTTGAAATAAGACATCATGCCGGAAGATTTCAGCTTGTCCCTGACTTTGTCTGGATCAATCCTGTCGGTAATATTCGTACCGCAGTTGCAGAAGTATACGCCGATTTTCATGGCTTTCACCCCTTGGGAGCCTTAATCAATAGTGTATTCAGATTCAAAAATACCGCAGCGGCAAAGGATATCCGCCACTGCCAGCGGAAGAGCCATGCTCACTCCACTGCTGAGTTCCTCGCTGAAGCTTTCAACATCGTCGGCTTCAATCCCCATAATCTCAACAAGACCGGGAAGCGCCAGCCCCAGATCGCTGCCCAGCGCAAGGGCTGTGGAGAGATCACCGTCATGGGTACAGAGGGTATTGCGGGTCTTGGTTAATGATTCCAGCGAGAGCATCTGAACTGTGCCCGGCTTGTGTAAGCCGGTCTTCATTGCATCCACGATGATCGCCCGTTCGTAACCGGCAATAGCCTCCATCAACCTGAGACCTCCGGCATACGCTTCAACAACATCTACCCCGGCATTTTCCGGGATAGCCTGCTTGACCAATGCGGCAACCTTGATCCCTACGCTGTCGTCAGAAAGGATCGGGTTGCCCAGTCCAACTACGATGGTGCGCATCACCCTCTGCTCACAGTGCGGATGATTTCGCCCGACAGATCGCGGATATTGACGCTGAGCGGCATCCTGCCGACTGCGGCATGGGTGGCACAGGAAAGGCACGGGTCATACAGCCTGAAGGCCATTTCGATCCGGTTCAGCATTCCCTCTTCGACCACCTTCCCTTTGGTGATGATCTGCTGGGCTGCCTTCTTGATCGACATGGTCATGGGGGCGTAGTTATTGGTAGTGCCGACGATCATGTTTACTCTGGTCAGCACCCCCCGCTCATCGGCCTCGTAATGGTGGGTGAGGGTTCCGCGCGGAGCCTCCACACACCCTATACCACAACCGATAACGGCGCCGGGTACGGTCCTGAGATCAGGGGAGGTTATCTCTGGATCGTTGGCCAGCTCCAGCATCCGCTCGGCAGCGTAGAGTAGTTCCACCAGCCGCGCCCAATGAGTTGCCAGCCGATAGTGAACCGGCTTGTAACGGCCATTGACCTTGCCACTGCCCAATGTCTCGTAAAAAAGTTCATACTGTTCCTGAGCCCTGGGAGTGGCCATGCAGTCGGAAACATTCAGCCGGGAGAGCGGCGAAGCGGCATAGACACCGCTTTCAGGGCCGTCCACAAACCCTTTCCAGCCGACATCCTTGAGATAGGGGTATTTGAGGTAGGTCCAGGGTTCCACCCGCTCGGCGATGTGGGAGGCGTAATCCTTCGCAGGGTACCTGACCCGTTCGTCCCCGTCCGGTCCAACGACTCGTACGGTACCGTCATAGAAGTTCACCCGGTTCTGTCCATCAACCAGTCCCATGTAATATGTCTTGTGGGTGTAAGTATCGGCAGTGATCAGGTCAACGTAAGCCTGGTTTTTGAGTACCAGATCCTCGAAGACCTGCAGGGTGAACAGGGCAAAGTCGATATTCTTCTGAGCAATACCAACAATCTCATCCCGTTCGCTCTCTGTAATCGGACGGCTCCAGCCGCCGGGGAGGCCGGCAACCGGGTGAATGCTTCGCCCCCCCACAGTCTTGATGACATGATGGTTGCGGGCACGGCACTCTATCACCTGCCTGCCGATATCCAGCCCGACTTTTCTGATTACGCCGAGGATATTGCGTTCACCTGGCGGGGCATCTGGCCCCATGATAAAGTCCGGCCCACCCAGAGCATAGAAGTGGGTGGTGTGGTCCGTAACATAAAAAGCCGAGTAAAAAAGCTCCCGCAGCTTTTTGGCGGCGGGCGGCGGGTCAGCAGCAAAAAGGGCATCCAGTGCCTTTGTTGCTGCCATATGATGAGCTTCGGGGCAGACCCCGCAGATGCGGTTGGTTATGACCGGCATCTCTTCAGCTTGACGACCGACGCAGAACCGCTCGAAGCCGCGAAGCTCCGGCACCTGGAAGTAGGCGTTAGCTACGTCCCCCTCTTCGTTAAGGAAAATATCAATCTTTCCGTGTCCTTCAAGCCTGGTAATGGGATCTATCGAGATTCGGTTCATTTGTCCACCTTCCCGCCGATGATCGAACCGGGCAGGCTGTATTTGTAGAAAGTGCCGGCATAGTCCGGGATCCTGTCGAGAAGGGCTTCGACTCTGGCAGCGATCTCCTCCTCACTCTTCCCTTTGCTGTCACCGATATCGAGAATAGAGCCAAGAGCGGCAATCATCCTGGCACCTTGATCGGTTACCCCCTCGGGCGGGCCGTAACAACCGGTACAGGGCATGTTAGCCTGTGGGCAAGGGGCGCCGCATCCGTCTCTGGTGGCGATTCCCATACAGAGAAGGCCCTGCTCCAGCAGGCACTTTTCAGGCTCAGGCGTAATTTCAAAGTTACGGTAAAAACGTTCAATTTTCTTGTCTGCTTTGACCCGCTCACACTCGTCGCAGACTGAGATGCACCCGCCGCCGATCACGCTTCCCAATGGAGGGAGTTGTGCCCCGCTGACAACAGCAGCCACAATATTCCATATCTGGTGGGACTCGGGTGGGCAGCCGGGGATGAAGTAATCGACCTCGGTCACCTGCCCAAGAGTTTTGACCTTTTCATGGAATGCCGGGATGGTCAGCGTACCTTCCGGAACCTCGTTGGAGATTGACGGGACGGTGCCGTCAGGGTTGTCGATGGTTGGATTATCCAGATACACCGCTTTAAAAATGTCTTTTTTGGAATGGAGATTTGCGAGACCGGGAATGCACCCCTCGCAGGCACAGGAACCGAAGGCGATCAGAAGTTGCGACTTTTTCCTGAGAATCTGGGCCATCTCCTCATTTTCCCCAGTACGGATGGCGCCATTGAACAGGGTAATGGCGATGCTCTTGTCGGGCAATGCCTCGATATCCTTTTTCTTCGTATCCAAAAGGCATGGGCAAAACATGAACTCAAACGCGGCGTCAACATCAAGGAGCTTTTCGTGAAGGTTAACCACCGCGATCTCGCAACCGCCACATGAAGCCGCCCAATAGATCGCCAGTTTAGGTTTTTCAGGCATAATCAACCTCCGGGTAAAATGAAACCTGTTCCTGATTACTGCTGATCAGCAACAACCTTGTTGCGCCCACCTTTTTTTGCTTCAGAGAGGGCATCGTCCACTGCCTTGCAAATCTGTTCGGCATCACCTTGAAGTGGAAGTGCGGCAATACCACAACTGAATGTTGCGCTGAAGGAGTCGGTTCCAGCCGGGAAGCGTATGGCGGCAAAGCTTTCCCGAAGCTGTTCAAAAAGGGGTGCGGCCGTGGGGATGTCGCAGTCAGGAAGGATGACCCCGAATTCATTGCTGCCGTAACGACCGATAATGTCCGTTTTACGGCACCTTTGTTGAAGGAAACGTGCCATGGCGATCAGGACCCGGTCTCCGGTGGGGTGTCCATGGCTGTCATTGATCTTCTTGAAACCATCAATGTCTATCATGGCGAAACAGAGTTTTTTACCGCAACTGCGGCTTTCGGCAATTTCACTGATCAGCCGTTCCCTGAAGTTGGTATGGTTAAGAAGGCCTGTCATGCTGTCCTGGACCATATTCTGACGAATCGTTTTCATGCGTCCGGCGCGGGCGGATACGGCACTGATAAGGTGGTCCGCCTTGATCGGCTTGGAGAGGAATTCGTCACCACCCACCCTCATTGCGTGAAACGGCAGGTCGCTGTCGGTTTCGCTCGATAGAAAGACTATGGGAATACCGGAATAGGCATCGATCTGCCGAATTGCCCGGGCAAGTTCAATTCCGTTGCACCCCGGCATATTCATGTCCGAGAGGATCAGGTCCGGTTTGAATTCAAAGAGCAGTGGCATTGCCAACATCGGGTCGTTCAAGGTTCTGGTTACCATCCCGGCACTACTGAGAATGGTGGAGTACAATTCAGTAAGATGCGGGTCATCATCCACGATCATTACCCGGTAAGGTTCGGGCTTTTCCGTTGAGGTAAGCAAGCTGAGGGTCGAACAGAGAACAGTGAGGTTTACCGGTTTGACGAAATAGGCATCAGAACCGGCTCTGGCAGCCGCAAGCCGAAAAGAGAGCTCGTCATGTGAGGAGATGAAAATTGTCGGGATAGCAACATCCTGCCCTGACTGGAGCTTCTGAATGGTCTCGGCCCCACCCAGCGGTCGGCCTGGGAATACCAGATCCATGACAATGGCGGCAGGAGGAGAATTTTTCACAGCCTGGCTGAGTTGGTCCAGATCTGCAAAGGAGACAACCTCGAAGCCGAAACAGCCGATCTGGGTTGCCATAGTCAGCCGCTGAAAGGAATCGTCCTCGCAGAGGTAAACCATTTTGGTTTCCTTGCCTATCGAGGACTCGGTGGCAGCCACCAGTTCCAAAGTATTAAGGTCAACCTCCTGGGCAGTTTCAATTTTTGCTGCCTCCGCGCTCATCCCGTTGATACTCTCTGTCATCTTATGGCGCCAGTCACCAGGTATTTCATCGGCCTGCATCGCCTCCTTTGCCAGGCCTTCCCCTACCGCTGCGGCAGCGCTTAATCCGCTCAAGCCAAAGGATGCGCTCGCTCCCTTTATGGTGTGGATAAGCCGATGCAGATCTTTTAGCCCCTCATCCTCCATAGGCCCTTGGCACAGATCGTCATATGCCTTGCGGATCGCCTCCAGTTGCGTGGGAAGCTGTTTGATATATGAATCTCGTATCCGCTGCAGTTTGTTAGCAACTGAAATAACCTGAGTGCTCATAGGTGATCATCCTTTCAAGGACGGGCGATAAGAGATTCAACAACCTCGGGAAGAACCTCCTGAAGCTGTTCATCCTTGGTTAGTACTGCCTGCATATCCGGATGGGCGATTCTTAGGGGGGCGGCCTCTTCTCCGGTAAGGAGAACGAACGGCTGAGAGAAGCCCTGCTTGCGCAACTCAGCAAAGAGCTGAATTCCGTCCATCCCCGGCATGTTCATATCCGAAACCACCGCGTTTATCGTTGGGTCGTTCGCCAGTTTCTCCAGCGCATCGATGCCGCCTAACGAAATCACCGTGTCATATCCGGCCGATTCAAGAATCAGCCCCGTCAACTCGCCGGTAAATTCGTCATCGTCCACTACCAGAATGTTTGCAGGTGCAGCACTCATGTTCTGACTCCTTTTTGGGTTGTAATAGGCACAAACTATCCGATCAAAGTGCGAACCGTCTCAAGCAGGTTGGACTGATCGAAAGCACCTTTTACGATGTAGGCGTTGGCTCCTACCGTTATGCCACGCTTCTTGTCCGATTCCTTTTCCAGAGAGGTTACGATGACGATCGGAATATTCCGGTAGCGATCATCATCACGCAACCGCTCGGTCAGGGAGAACCCATCCATTCTGGGCATCTCCACATCAGTGATTACAAGGTCGTACATAATGTCGCGGGTTTTTTCAAAGGCGTCCTGGCCGTCTTCGGCTGTTTCCACTACATAGCCGTAAGCCTCAAGTATGCTTTTTTCAATCTCCCGCGTATTGAGAGAATCGTCTGCGACCAGTACTGTTCGGCTTAGTTTGTCTTTTGCCTGTGCAACCCTATTCGCGGGTGCGGTTATTTCATGGGCCGTAATGAACAACTCCGGAATATGCAGAACATTGATAATGCTGTTCATCTCGCCAATGGTGACTCCCGAGACCATCCGGAGGTTCTGAAGATGCTGGGGAAGTGGCTTGACCACCATCTCCTCCCGACCCAGGATCTCATCAACTATCAGGCCGAGCTTTTCCTCTCCGTTCCTGATAATGACGATTACTGCTTCATTTTTCCCCTGCACACCATCTTGTGGAAGTTTGAGGATTGCGGCTAGCTTCTCCACCGGGATGATCTGTTCACGCAGGCGGATTGCCCGTTTATTGACGATTTCAATGATGTCATGCTGTTGAACTGTGAGGATTTCTACGATAGAGGTGGCTGGCAGAGCGCAGGTCTTGTCGCTTACCGTTGTGAGAAACAGCGTGAACACCGCAAGGTTGAGAGGGAGCCGAAGAAGAAAGGTGGTTCCGCTCCCTTCCCTGGTTTCGGTATGAATTGACCCTTTGAGTTCATCAACGATGCTTCTCTTGACCACATCCATCCCCACCCCTCTGCCCGAGAGGTCGGTAATGATCGGGCTGGTGCTGAAGCCGGGCATAAAAATGAGATTGCATATCTCCGAATGTGACATTCTAGCCAGGGTGTCGGCATCGAACAGACCCTTGGAAAGCGCCTTTTCACGAATTCTGTCGGCAGCCAACCCTTTTCCGTCGTCACTCAGCGCTATGGTGACACAGCCACTGTCGTAATATGCCGACAGCCTGATGGTTCCCTTGAGCGGCTTGCCGGATACGGCCCGTTCCTTGGCGTTTTCCAGGCCGTGGTCAATGGAATTGCGGATCATATGCATGAGAGAGTCGCCGATCCGTTCGATAATCTTCCGGTCAAGTTCGGTTTCACCACCATCCACAATGAAATCGATCTCCTTGCCATGCTCCTGCGAAAGATCCCTGACGGTTCTGCGCAGCGGATCAAAAACGGTGGAAAGCGGCTGCATGCGAAGATTTAGAGAGGTTTCCTGGAGATCGGTGATGAGATGATCCTGCATAAGGGATTCGTCGTGCAGGGCTCTCACCGATTGGCGCAAGGACAGGTGCAGCGCGGCTCCTGCCTCAATAACTGCCTTGTGCTCGCTATTTACCTGGGCGTCCTTGCCAAGAAGTTCGGCGATGCCTGCCAGATAAAGCGCGGTGGCATGTTCTAGTTCGCGCAGATGTGCGACATGCCGCCGGAACCTCCCCTGTTCCGAGACGATCTCACCCATGAGCCTGATCAGGTCATCAAGCTTTACCGCGTTGATCCGGAGATAATCGATCTGTCGAGGCTTGGCTGGCGAGGGAGCGGGCTTGCTATTCTCGACAGGAGCAGCTGATGAAGGGGGTGCCATTTGGGATGCGGCAGGTTTCTCAAGTTCTTGAGCGGCTTCGGCTGATGGCGCCAAAGCCGGTGCCGGCGGCGTTACGCCCTCAAGAGAAGGTGCCGGAGCGGCAACAAGATCTGGAACCGGAGAAGCCGAAGCCGACGGCGGTTGCTCCGGTGCCGGCGTATCCTCAGAAGCAGCCGCCTTTGCAAGCTCTGCGCAGAGCGCGGCAGGCGCTTCTGGAGAACTTTCCCCTGCAGCAATACGATCCAGCATCGCCAGAAGGGCGTCCACCCCCCGAAACAGCGAGTTGGAAGCAGCAGTGGTCAGAAGAATTTTGCCGCTGCGAACCGCATCGAGAATATCCTCCATTTTGTGGGCCAGCTCGGCAATGCCGGCCAGCTTGATCATCTTCGCCGACCCTTTGATCGTATGGGCCGACCGGAACAGACCATTGATCAGCTCGGTATCGCCGGACGAACCTTCTAGATTGAGCAGGCCTTCGCTAAGGCGGGAGCAATGTTCCCTGGCTTCATCAACAAAACGGGCAATAAATTTGGAATGATCTAAAGCCATTATTTATCCATTCTTCAATAACGACAACTTGTGTCGGCAGATAGTCATGAACTGTTCGGCATTAAAAGCTAACGGGAAGAACTCTTCTTGCCGCTTCAGAGACGAGCCTTCTTCCAGAACGCGAAGAGCCGCTTCATATCCGCTTCTAGACCTGTTTTTGTCACCCTGGCCAAAAAGAATCTCTGCCATATAGAAATGTGCCAGCCAGCAAGAGGACTTCAGATAAAGTGCCTCGCGGAAGCGGCGCTGGGCATTTTCATCATCCCCCGCATGCCGTGCCGTAACGCCCAGCATGAGATATGCTTCCAGGCAGAGCGGGTCACGGCTAAGGATGGTGTTGCAGAGGGCATCGGCCTCCTTGAACCTGGATTTGCTCATATAGATACTGCCCTTGAGGGAATGTGCCCTCGTAAAAGAGCTATCCTGCTCAATAATGGCATCAAGCAGTGCCAATGCCTCGTCAAGCCTGCTTGAAATGGCCATCTGCAAGGCATCATCAAACTGTTTTTTTACGCTGCCGTTATTGGCAGAGGTTGATGATTTCGGTCCAGAAGTTGCCATGCCGGTCCGGACCTGTGACGGCGCCGTGGATACGGGAATATCGCCAGTTACTGGCCTCCGGAATGATTCAGGTTTTTTCTGCAACCGTTCCGCAGGTTCCTGTTTCAATGTTCGAATCTCATCAGTTTTCGCACCGGCAATTTTTCTATAAAAAAAGACGGAACCTCGATTCACGAGGGTGAGGATTCCGATGTCATGCTGCATGGTTTCCGTCGTACCGACAAACAGATGACCGCCTTCCCTGAGCAGCAGAGCCAGGCGTCCGAAAATTTCCCGCTGGACAAGGGAGGGGAAATAAATCGAGACGTTTCGGTAAAAAATCACATCTGCCTGTTGTATGAGAACGGGATAGAATGCATCCTTGAGGTTGACCTGCTCGAAACTGACAAGATTTCTGGTTCTGTCGAGTTGATATGTCCCTGTCCCACTCTGCTTGAAATAGCGCTCAAGGATTGTTTCGTCCATATTCCTGAAAGAGTTTTTTCCATAAGTTGCAAGTTTCGCCTTCGCAATTACAGAGGAGTCGATATCAGTTCCCACGATCTGAAACAGGCGCCTGCTGTCATCGCCGAAACGCTCTTGTAGCTTTATGGCAATTGAATACGGTTCCTCACCGGTGGAACAGCCGACGCTTACAATTCGTATGAGGCCAGTTTTCCGCTCTGCCAGGATTTGCGGTACGACGTAATCGACCAACATCTCCAGATGATGCGACTCCCGAAAGAAATAGGTCTCGTTCACGGTCATGAGTTCAATGAACTGTCGGAACTCATCAGGGTCTGCAGCAAGAAGATCGTGATAGCGGTCCGCTGCATCAATCCCCCTCTGTGACATCCGCTGCATGATACCTGCAACAAGAGTGGCCTCACGGTCGCTCTCAAAGAAAAAACCGCAGGTCTGGAGCATCAACTCCTTGAAAGGGGCAAGATCGATAGCGCTTTTCATCATTTCGGCCATATGGAACGGTTCACTGCCTGCCGCCGACTCGCAACAGCAACTCGGCCGGGATATCGTCAAGCTGCAGTATCTTGTCAATACAGCCAAGCTCAACGGCACATCTGTTCATGCCGTACACCACGGAACTTTTCTCATCCTGAGCCAGAGTTACCCCTCCCGATTTTTTAATCGCCTGCATGCCCTTGGCGCCATCATCACCCATTCCGCTTAAAATAAGGCCTACGCACCGCCCCCGGTATGCGGAGGCAACCGAGGCAAGGGGAATATCGCATGATGGATTGTAGATCTGCTGCCGATCCCTGTCGCTGAGCAGGATCATTCCCGACTCCGTTATCCTCATTGAATGTTCGGCAGGATTAAGATAGACATTGCCGTTTTTGAGAATGTCACCGTTGCACGCGACTGCAACTTTCAGCGGGGTGCCGCTGTTCAGCCAGTCCGCCATCCCCTGGGTAAAACCTTCGGCAATATGCTGGGCAATGATGATCGGAACCGGCAATGTAGCAGGCAGCTGGGAGAGAATGCTGTTGATTGCCTGGGGGCCGCCTGTCGAAGCGGCAATAGCAATGATGCTCCCTTTCGTTACAGGTGGGAGGGGAGCCTTTTCGCTCTCAGCATGCTTATGGGGCCGTCTCCCCATAACGGAAAGGTGTTTCGGGACATCCACCCGGCTCAAGCGACGGAGTCTTTTTACGAGATCTTGAGCGCTTTCAGGGCTCATATTCGGTTTTTCAATGACGTCCAGGGCCCCGTTGGATACGGCATCGAAGGCAGTGCGGACATCAGTCAGGGATGTTATCACGAGGATCGGCAGCGGATTCTGAGCCATAATCCTCTTTATGGCCTCAAGTCCACCCATGACCGGCATTTCAATATCCATGGTCACGATATCGGGCTTGAGCAGAGAGGCCTTGGCAACGGCATCGGCGCCATCAGCAGCCTCACCAACCACGACAATATCCGGTTCAGCAGAAAGGATGGCCCGGATCATCTCGCGTATTGGCTCGCAGTCATCAACCACCAGAACCCGTATTGCGCCCTCAGAGCCCCCCATAGGTCAGTTGGTCTCCCGTGTCGATTTCAGTTCACTATCAGCCACCTTGTCACCAGCCTTTAAGAACATGACCAATGATCTCAACTCTTCGGCCAATGAGGCAAGTTGGCCGGTAACAACGCTTGACTGGTGGGTCGAGTCAGTGGAAAACCGGACTCCTTTTTCGATATCCTTGAGCGCCATCACAACCTGACTGCTGGCAACCTGCTGCTGTTGTGTGGAAAGCGAGATGTGCCGCGCAGCGTTGGCGGTCTCCTCCACGCCATCGACACTTTCGATAAGCATCATAACTGTGTGAGAGGCATACTCCTGTCCTTCCTGTATCAGTTCGAAACTCTTTTCCGAAGACATCACCAGCCGGTTGACCGAATCCAGGATCTCGGTTATTTTCCCTTCGATCTCTTTGGTGGATTCGACCACGCTGTCAGCCAGCCGCCGGATCTCAACCGCCACCACACCGAAACGTTTTCCGGCCTCACCGGCGCTCGCAGCCTCAAGGGCAGCGTTGAAAGCGATCAGCTTTGTCTGGTTGGCAATATTGTTGATAATCTCCATTACCTTGTTGATCTCTTTTGACCTTCTCCCCAGTTCTACTATTTCGCTCAGATTTGCCTGAATGTTCTGGCTGATGTCGTTAATTTTGAACGTCAGGTTCTCAACCTCGGCCGCCCCGGTTTTAGAGTCATCCAGTGTCTTGTCTGCCCGTTCAACCACACTTTGGCTGTGCTGTGCTATCTGGCTCGCTGTGGAGGAGAATTCTTCCATTGTTGACGAAATCTCGATCACCGAACTGGCGAGTTGGGTGGCGAAATCTGCTTGCTGATCCATGGTTGAAGCAATGTCACCCGCATGGGAGTGGATTTTTTCGGAAATGCCGGAAACCTTGCCTATGATCGGGAAAAGAGACTTCTTTACCAGAAAGCCGACAAGGAATGAGAAAATTATGGTGATGACCGCTGTTGTGACAATAACTACCCATTGCAGGTGGTTGTATGCGGCAAAATAATCGCTCTTTTTCACTCCCACATACAGTACGCCGATGGTCTCCCCTTTTTTGTTCTTGATTGGGTCATAGGCGGTAAAATAAGGGATATCGAGGATAATTGCCTCTCCCCGGTACGGTTTTCCCTCCTTTATGACTGAGTCGTAAGCCGGGCCGACAAGTTTTGTATCTATCGCCCGTCCGCCATCAGCTTTCAGGACGTTGGTCGAAACGCGGGTATCACCCATGAATATGGTTGCCGTACCGCCGAAGATTTCCGTGATCTTGTCGGGAAGCTCATAATTTCCGTTAATAACGTAATTACCTGCCATCAACTTGCCATTGGTAACGCTGAAATCACTACCTTTGGTGCGAAGCAGCTCCCAAAAACTTTTCAGGATGCTTTCCTGCGATTTGCTGGCCTGCCGGTCTATCTCTTTATGAACACTGACAAAAACGAAGCAGGTGGTAATTGCAATGGCCATTGTTACAATTATGACGTTTATCAGGATAAACTTTGTGGTCAGCTTCATGGGTAACTCCCCTCCATGCTTTTCGATTAAGATCAGATGCCTTCTACCTGCCCTTCTATTGTCAGCCGTTGAAAATCAACGAGCAGCACCATGCTGCCGTTCCTTACCAGGATGCCCCACATCCCCTTGCGTAAAGCGAATGGTTCAAGCAGTGGCGGGAATGGGCGAATATCGTTCTGGTTGAATTCGGCAATATCTTCCATTGAATCAATGATCACGCGGTATGGGCGAAAGCCCCTTGTCCTGACGGTAATTATGGTTGGCGCTGCATAGGTGATCGAGTCATCGCCATAGGGAACGACATCATGGAACCGGAACAGGTCATTCCCGGTTTCACCAGTGTACGCGGCAATAGACTCAGCTTGGTCGGCTTCTATGCCGAAACGGACACCTCCAACGGAAAAGAGCAGCAGATTGAGACATGTCGCAGGGGCAGCGCTCATAATGATATTTTTGCCGCCAGCTTTACGATGTCGAGCAAGGTCACGATCTCGTTGCCATGCTCGATTTCACCGGCCACCAGTTCGCGGGCATCTCCGTTGAGCGTCATAAGAGGGGGTTTGATCATGTTAACCGGGATATCCACCACATCTTCAATGGCATCAATCATAACGCCGGAGTGAAAATCCCCTCTGACTGCCATGGCAATAAGACTCTTACGCGGGTCGGCCTTTTCTTCGCCCAGGAAATGGCGAATGTCGATGACCGACTCAATATCGCCACGCACGTTTATGAGCCCGGGAAGATATTCAGGAAGGCCCGGCACCCAGGCGATTTCGCAGGAAGTTAAAATCTCTCTGATATCCGACCCGTAAAACGCATAACGATTGCCGCCCGAGGTAAAAACAACAACTTTGACCTTCTGCTCTTCAACATCAACGACTTCCTTTGAATGATGCTGTCGTTTTATCTCGCACAGAACCTGTTCACTTTTCAGTTGTTCATCAGCCGATTCCATCCCCGAGTCTCCCGTTAACATCTGCGTATCAGTATATTTGCTGATGCAGCATGTATCGGTATACAGCCGGTAAACATTAGCAAATATTGTGATTCACTATAAAACAATGAACTGGCAGATCTCCCACATGCACAAATTGATTCTAGATTAGCCAGGCATACTGCTTGGGGCGCATTGACTTTGGGTTAGTTGTCGGAAATTTTTGAGGTATTAAGGTTTTGTTCGGAGGGTGAGCCTGAGCAGATGGCGCCGGAAGCCGCAAGAGGCGGCTCTTGTTGTATCTATGCCGATTCTTTATTACAGGCTAAGATGAACAGGCGTGGCCTTGTTCATTTGGATTAAGTACTGGCCTTCGGGAGATTTCACAAATTCCAAAAACTTTATCACTGCGGTTTTTGTCTCGGTGCTTCTTACTACGAGCTGATTCCTATAGCCATAAAGTCACAGAGGCAGAGGCCTCCATACGAGAGAACATCGAGATATTCTATAACCGCCAACGGCGACATTCGCGCTTTGGCTATTTAGCCCCAGCCGCATTTGTACTAAACTTCAGATATAAAGGCGGCAGCCGCTTGGGTAAGAGTGTCCATTATTGACAGGACACCTCACACAACCTCAAACTCCTCACTTATGAATCAAACCGAATTTCTTTGATGAATCATGATTGTTTTTCAACAGGTCGTACTTTCCTCTGTCTATTATGACAGGCAAAGAAAAGTCACCTTGAATTTGCCAGGCATCTTTCAGATAAACCCACGGCGCAAGTGCCGACAAGGCATAGCCTTTCTCCAGTTCTATTTTTTCCGATTGCATCCCTTTAATGTAAAGACCGTTGCGGTTGGCAAGAACCTCGTGACTGCCGTTGAACGTGAAGGCTCCGGGGTCAGAGTATTCCCAGGTGACCTTTTGCATTTGTGATCCGTCAGTGGTCTCATGACACGAGTCACAAGAACGGCTTTTACCCAACTTGTGGGACACCTTGTCCATTTGAATCCAGAGCAGAGCGTTGTTGTTTTCCGGTAAATTGCCAAACAGCCCCACATAGCCCCAGGCATCGTCTGTTCTCTTCAGGTCCGGAAGACCAAGGGGATAACGCCAGTAGAGACCTGGTTTGAAAGGTGAGGTCTTCTGATTCATAACCGCCATTGGAAATGGCTTTACCGGAATCCAGCGCCCACTCTGGTCTCTAATCAGCACAGGTCCCGGCATGTAGCCGTAATATGCCTTATATTTGAAATATGGAGTCGCCGCTCCGGCAATGTAACCTGGGCCCCAGTAAGTACCCTGATAGCCCGCTACCCGTTGAATGTGGCAGGCTTCACAGGAAAGATTTCTGTGAATGGTGGTTGCATGGGTTTTAACCACATCGGCATGGCAGCGCTTGCATGAGTCCTGGGCTTGTCGCTTGACCATGCCATGGCCGATAGAAAGGTTGCTCTTGCTGCTTTCATGACAATCAAGACAGCCGACTTTCGCTTTAAGATGGACATCCGGGTCGTTGCCTTCGGGAAATGAAAACGATCCGCCAAAATATCCAGCACCGCGGCGCCGGTCCTCGGGACCGGCATGACAGATGGAGGCCCTCCCGTTACCGTAACAGCTTTCGGATGGTGGCGTTTTCATGAAAGTATGCGGCCCGGAATTTGGATCAGCTGGATTTATCTTCTGCGGTTTATAATGGCAGTCCAGGCAGCCGACATGGCAACTGTTGCAGACCTTCTGGTTGATGCGGTTGCTCTCCGGTGACATGGGGAGCATGGTGTTTGCCTGCATAGACTCTAAATTGCCTTCAAACCATGGGCCACAGTTGTGGGGACCCCGGTCTTTCGAAATCCACCCCTTGTATTGGCTCTGTTTGCCGTTAGTTGCCATGGTACTTTTGGAGAATTCGTCAAACTCCTTCTGATGGCACGCCCCACAAGTCCTTCTCATCACTTCGAAATCCTGGCTCAGGGTATCGATCTTTTTATCGTGCCATGAAATCGCGGCCACCGATGCATCCCTGACCTGCTTGCCATTTTTGCCGGTAACAGGGAACATTCGGTTCATTGGGTTTGTATCGTATGCAAGTGGATACCTTCTGGCTGAGGTAATGACAGCAAGCCCTTTCTTAGACACCACAAGCAATCGGGCCAACCCGGCATGGGCCTTATTCTTCTCTGTTGCATCGGGATTCCCGAGATGGCACTCGCTGCAGGTTACCGGCATGTGTGTCTGCGCTTCCGTCTCCAGGCGGGTCACAGTGAAACCTCCGGCCCCAAGAGACTCCATCCGCTGACGATTGCCATGGCACTCGTTGCAACTGTCCGTGGCATTGGCAATGGCTGCGACTAAGATCAAGCAGCAAAAAAGAATTACTCTTTTTATCATGGTGCTGGTTCCTTTCGCAGCTTTGAGCGCCTAAGCTTGTGGCTCTGATGTCAGCCTAGCAACTCTACTGGCGATTAACTTGCTGCTAATTAACATGCGGAGGAGACCTACCAGTTTGGTTCCGTCGAGCCAAAGAGAATTGTGCCGCACTATTAGCTGGTTCGAATTATAGCTTCTTAGCCACTGCTCTGGCTGCAGTTACCACCGGATCCCAGACCGGTGAAAACGGGGGAGCGTAACCAAGGTCGAGATTAATCATATCTTCTACCGTAAAGCCAGCATGCAGGGCGGTTGCCACCGTATCGATCCTCTTTGCCGAACCTTCCATCCCAACAATCTGGCCTCCCAGCAGACGACCACTCCCTTTTTCAGCAAGCAGTTTGACGGTAATCTCTCCGGCACCCGGATAGTATCCTGCTTTGGTCCGGCTCTTGATAATGGCACTCACATGTTCGAGGCCAAGTGCCTTTATTTCTTTCTCCTGGAGGCCGGTGCGGGCTACCTCTATCTCACAGATTTTTGTGACGGCAGTTCCCATTACCCCCGGAAAGGTGGCGTAACCTCCTCCAAGATTGATGCCGGCCACCCTACCCTGACGGTTGGCGACCGTACCGAGGGCAATATAGAAAGGTCGACGACTTACCAGATGGAACGATTCGGCGCAATCTCCCGCTGCCCAGATTCCGGCAATTTCAGTTTCCATCCGCTCGTTCACCCGGATTGAACCTTGTTCACCAAGAGGGATGCCAGCTGCCGCGGCGAGCGCAGTGTTGGGGCGCACCCCGAGACCAAGAATCACCATGTCAGCAGGCAGCGTCCGTTTGTCGGTCACGACTCCAGTCACTTTGTCTTTCTTTGTCTCGAACGCAGTCAGGGTCTCCTCCAGATGCAGGCTTACTCCGAGATCGCGCAGCGCTTCTGAAACCAGTGCCCCCATGTCGTAATCCAAGGACACCATGACCTGTGGAGCCCTGTTGACAAGGGAAACCTCCAGGCCATGCCTGACGAGGGCTTCGGCCATCTCCAGACCGATGTAGCCTCCGCCAACGACCACGCATTTTTTTATACCTCCGCCATCAAGTCTTTGCCGTAGTTCCAGACCGCTCTGGAGGGTGTTTACCCCACAGATCTCCATGGCATCTGAGCCCGGCAGATCCGGACAGAGCGGCAGGGCGCCGGTTGCGATCAGCAGCTGGTCATACTGTTCCCACCAGATTCTGCCGCTCTGCAGATCGCGGACGCGAACTTTTCCTGCAGCGGGATCAATTTCCTCGACTTCATGGAGAATTCTGACATCAATCCGGTCACGCTCCCGAAACTTTTCCGGTGTGCGGATAATGAGAGATTCTTCCTTGTCGACAACCCGGCCGACATAGTATGGAATCCCTCATGCGGAAAAAGAGGTGTGTGGACTCCGCTCGAAAACGACAATCTCAAGTTCCGGACAATGGCGTTTTGCCTGTGAGGCGGCACTCATCCCCGCAGCATCTCCGCCGATTACAACCAATCGTGCATTTTTCATCTATCCACCTCATATTACTAATTGATAAATTT
This sequence comes from Geoanaerobacter pelophilus, assembly GCF_018476885.1. Lineage (NCBI taxonomy): Bacteria > Pseudomonadati > Thermodesulfobacteriota > Desulfuromonadia > Geobacterales > Geobacteraceae > Geoanaerobacter > Geoanaerobacter pelophilus. Next base: position 196,052 of record NZ_JAHCVJ010000005.1, on the reverse strand, counting down.
TAGTCGGCTACCGGTTGCGACCAGCCATAACCCCGCCGTCCACATTCCAGATCGCACCTGTAACCCAGCTTGCATCATCTGAGAGCAGGAACATGATCACCGATGCCACATCAATAGGTTTACCTATACGGCCAATAGGGTGAAAATCATTGAAGGCTTGCAACGCCTCGTGAATATTGTCTGGTTTGATGAAAGAGCTGTAAATTGGAGTCTCAACTACGGCCGGAGCCACAGCGTTGACACGTATGCCATAATCCGCCAGTTCCATTGCCAGATGTTGGGTCAATGAGTGCAGGCCAGCCTTGGCCATTGAGTAGGCAGACGATGGAGTAGCCTTGATTGCCTGATGAGCCCACATGGAGCCTATGTTGACCACTGCTCCGCCGCCGGTTGCTGTCATGTTCTTCGCCACCTGCTGAGTCACAAAGAAAGCAGACTTGTTGAGATCCATGTAAGCGTCATAATCCTCACTCATATGCTCCAAAAAGGATTTCGGGGAAAAAACGCCCGCTGCGTTAACAAGATATTTAACATCCTTCATTTTGTCACGCACGTGGCGAATCAGATTGTCAACTTCATCCTTATTAGTAAGATCACACTGAAAAATATGCGCCTTGTCGGGAGTTTCGAAAGCTTCACGTGCCCCCTCAAGTTTTGCTTGACGACGACCTACCATTGTCACTGTGGCACCTGCGTGTACCAGCAACCTGGCCACCTCAAGACCCATGCCGCTTCCTCCTCCGATGATGAGCGCTTCTTTGCCTGAAAAGCCCATAGTTGCTCCTCCTTTCACGTTAAAGGTGCACGACAGTTCGCTGGCTATCCCGCTAAAAATCACCGTTCCATCCGATCTACTTCGAATACTTGGTTGTGAGTTGCCAATGTAACCGGTTTCTCTGCTAGCAGTCACACATACTCAATTACCGAAGGGAATCTGCTAGTTACTATCAATTTACTCAAAGCTCTGCAGCTTTCGGGAAGAGGATATTATTCTCCAGGTGAACATGTTTGTGGAGATCGTCCTCGAACTCTTTGAGTTTCTGTGAGACCTTTATTTCTCTGCCAGAGTAACCGCCAACTGTTCAAACCGGTGATGGACGTCCAAACCGATAGATCTTTCCACCAATTCGAATTTCTCTACCAGATCCTGTTGCTCCTGCTTGTTCAGAATCTTGTCGGTCATGGGAAAGAGGAGATAGTCTTCTTTCCAGATATGGTTAGGGTAGAGGCTAACCAATCCTTGCAGGCTTGTGCGCAAAAGGTCATGCCCCTCCGGTTTTCCCCTTGCATAAGCCCCGGTGGCCTCGCCTAGCTCCGCAACGAGTTTCCTGCCATTCTGATGTTCATGAATGAGAATCCCCAGGGGACAGCCGTTTACCGGCACTCCTTTAGATTCAAGGAGTGGAAAGAGAATACCCTCTTCCTTGCCATGATGACATTTGTCAGCAAAAACCTGCATGAACTCAACCATATCCCGGAGGACTCCAACCTCCAGCTCCTTTCCCTTGTCCAACTCTTCAACCAGGATGGCCATAACGCCCACAACCTTCTGGATGATGTGATGCTCCTCTTCTAGTGTCTGTGTTGCCCTTTTTTTCATCTGTTCCTCCATAAATCGAGTTAACTGTTTTTACTCACCAAAAGGCTACCGTTTGCCCCAGGGTATAAACCGTTAACTGAGTATGTAATGCTTGCACTCTACCGAGGAAACCGATGCGATCAGACGAGGTCAAAACGGTCAAGATTCATTACTTTTTCCCACGCCGTTACAAAGTCGTGCAGGAACTTCTCCATGGAGTCTTCACATCCGTTACCGGACACTCGTTATCTTTATTCACCTCAGACTCCCTTTCGTCATTAAGGTGTTAGATTGCGTCTCCCGAACGACACCGCATAGGAACTGTCGCGTGCCGCAATCAGTGGATCATCCGATGGCTCGATGCCGTCGGTCAGACGACCTGGCAGAAACAGCAGCTCCTTTTGCGCAGCAATGCTGTCGGCGACACTCTTGTCAATTGTCAGGACTCCGAGATCGACGACTTTACGATCCTCCGGCCACGGTTGGGTCGGGTCTTTGGTAGGGTCACCGGCTGCGGCAAGTTGCGCCTTGAGATGAAACGTCACAACTCCTTTGGCAAGACGCACGAGTAGATCGTCCATCAGGTAGTTTGGTGACTTTTTCGCCCCTTCCTCCTTGCTTAAGTGCACGATTTTCTCAGGCTCAATGATGTACCGAACCGCCTGTTTCCTGCCGGCTCGGTTGGTGAATACGAACGCATTGATGCCGTAGTACTGCTCATCGGCGAAGCTGGCTGGAATGCCAAGCGTGGCGTTAGCTCTCCCCACGCTCGGGTGGCTGGCGAGAAACGTTTTGAATTGAGCCGACATTGGTGAACCGGGGGGAGTTGTGGCGGCTGCCAACTGTAGGTCGCGGAACTCCTCTGGTGTGGCCACAGGGAAGAACTTGAGCGAGTTGACGACTATATCGCTTTCACCGCCATTGGGCAGATGGAACTTGATTGCCATTCCATGTGGATTTGCAACTGGCGAGGCATCATGGACATCGGGCAATCCGCCCGCATCGGAAAAACGCACGGTTACCGGGAGCTTTTCGCCGGCAAACAAAGGTGATTTGCTCACTGCTACGGCTTCCGGCGAGCCCTTGAAACTCCCTTTAACAACGATTCCCTTCGCATGATTTGCACGATAGCCGGGATGCACACCGAAGTGTTTATTTAGTGCGTCTACAATCTGAACGGCCACGGGCGCATCCTCCGCGTTAACTAGCCTTGGAGCGATCACTGCTACTGATGCTGCCAACGTGACAGCAAATTTTATCCAATTCATGGCTACCCCCTTGCAATAATGACTGAAACTCCTGCAGGGCAAAGCTCTTAGCGGAATAGATTGACCTTAGAGTTCTGTCAAGGAGGGAAATGGCAACTAACGTGCCAGGGACGACCAGCGGAAACAACGGTCTGTTTGTACAGGGTAATTATAAGGCGAGCATACGGGGAGAGGGAATTACAAGTTGCCACAATTGTTGCGCTATACACATAGCTGTATGTTGAAATAGAATCGTTAAATCAGAATATTATGTGCTGGCCCTGCCGGATCGGCAGTAAATGTTACAGAAGAATACACTCGTGGAGTTTAAGGAGGCACACTGTAACCACCTTAAATAATTCAACAATTATTGTTTACAAAAGGGCACGATTGATGCTGAACCATTAGTAACAATTGACGGCATCTATTTTAATAGAGGGGGTCTTATGGAAAACATCAGAAACATACTTGTTGTCAGCAGGATGATCCCGTACAGCAGGGAAGCCATTAGATCCGGTATTTCGCTCGCTCGCAAGTACGATGCTAAACTCCTGGTTCTGCACCTTGTTTCCAATCCAGTCGGTTTAATGGCAGTGAACGCACCGGGACTTTTTCCTGCGGAGGAGTACAAAAATTACAGTAACAGTCAGCAGGAAGCAAAAGAGCAGTTGGATAAGGTCATAAAACAAGAGACAAACAGTGGGTTCCCCATAAAAGAACTGGTCAGCGATCACGATTCGGTCGAGGAGATAGTGAAAGTGGTCAAAGAAGAGAAAATCGACCTGATCATCATGAGCGCGCATAAAGAGGGACACATTGAACATGCCCTCTTTGGTGGAGAAAACGATGCCATTATCCGCAGGATGCCCTGTTCAATCATGCTGGTGAAAAAATAGTGGCCAGTGAACTCGTAAGCTTCCCGAAAGACAGAGGGCGCTTTGCACCAGAAATCCAATCGCAGATGCTGGTAAGAGAAGGCTCAAGCTACAGTCTATTCTTTGTTACAGGCTGAAATCAACAGGCGTGGCCTTGTTCATTTGGATTAAGTACTGGCCTTCTGGAGATTTCACAAACTCCAAAAACTTTTTCACTGCGGTTTTTGTCTCGGTATTTCTTACTACGAGCTGATTTCTATAGCCATAAGGCCATTGACCAGTTTCATATTGCGAGTAGTTTTTGCCGTCAATTTTGATCGCCTTGAACTTGCCGATACCTTCAGCCATAGCAATCGCATCCACAATGCCTATTGCATTGCTCTTGGAGACAAGCGCATTAAACATATCCTGTGATTTCGGCAAATTCACGGCGGCGGGAGATTCTTTCAAATTCTCCATGCAGGCAAACGACTTTCTCAACCTGAATTTGGTGCTGTCACTTTCGGGACGAGTAAGCACCAGAATAGCTGAGTCATTGCCGCCAAACTGTTCCCAGGTCTTTATCTTCCCGGAGTAGATGTCACATAACTGTTGCGTGGAAATGTTCGATACAGGCACATCATTGGTGACTGCAACCACCCCTGCAACTCTAGCAATTTCATAAGCTTTTAATGGGAGCCGCAGCTGGGCATCAGTCAGTCTGATGGCAGACATGGCGATATCGACTGAGCCGGCAGTGAGAGCCTCTATTCCCCCAGGCTGCCCCAAAGACTTCTGGTTAACCTCCACTTTATCGCCGGGATGCTGCTCCATGTAGGCTTTAGCTATATCGGTCAGCATGGGGATCATGCTGCCAGAGCCGCCGATTTTGATTGTTTCGGCACAGGCAGATGACGCTAAAACGGTTAGACACAATGTTAGGATGATGATCTTGAGCATGTTATCCCCTCCTACTCCACCGTAACTGATTTCGCCAGGTTCCTCGGTTGGTCCACGTCGGTCCCTTTCAGCACTGCGACATGGTATGCCAGGAGTTGCAGCGGTACAGAGAGGACCAACGGCAGCAGGTCTTCTGGAACCGGCGGAATCTCCAGGGTCACTTCGGCCTTGGCTCTAACCTCTTCGTCCCCTTCGGTGCAGATGGCGATGACCCTGCCACCGCGGGCAATGACCTCTTCCATGTTGGAAACAACCTTTTCATAATGACGGTCCTTGGGCACCAGCACCACCACCGGCATGTTCTCGTCGATCAGGGCAATGGGGCCGTGTTTCATTTCGCCGGCCGGATAACCCTCGGCATGGATGTAAGATATCTCCTTCAGTTTGAGTGCCCCTTCAAGGGCAATTGGGTAGCTGGTACCACGGCCGAGATAGAGGAAATCGCGGGCCGTCATATAGGTACGGGCAACCTTCTCAACCTGCGGATCAAGCTTGAGGGCATCTTCGACCAAGGAAGGGGAATGGACCAGATCAGCAATCATCTTCCGGCCGCGGTCAATGTCTATTGTGCCGCGGGCCTGGCCGAAACGGATGGCAAAGAGGTAGAGCGCCACGAGCTGCGTCACGAAGGCCTTGGTCGAGGCAACTCCGATCTCGGGCCCGGCATGGGTGTAGATGACACCGTTGGACTCACGCGCGATGGAAGAATCGACCACATTACAGATGGCAACGTTTTTGGCCCCGCGGGATTTACCCTCGCGCAGCGCTGCCAGGGTGTCAGCGGTTTCCCCCGACTGCGAGATAAGCACCAACAGGGTCTTATCGGTAATCACCGGGTTCCGGTAGCGGAATTCCGAGGCAATATCAACCTCGGTTGGAATCCGGCACATTTCCTCGATCAGGAATTTGCCGACAAGGCCGGAATGCCAGGAGGTGCCGCAGGCAACTATGCAGACCCGGTCGACAGATTTCAGCTCTTCATCGGCAAGCTTCATGTCTTCAAGAAAGACATCCCCCTGCTCTTCCAGAAGCCGGCCGGTTATGGTGTCGCGCACCGCCCTGGGCTGTTCGAAAATCTCCTTGAGCATGAAGTGCTTGTAGCCACCTTTTTCTGCCATAAGCGGCGACCAGTCGATATGGCGAGACTTCTTCTCCAGCGGCTCCCCGGCAACGGTTGAGAAAACCGGCTGGCCACTGCGAAAGATCACCATTTCCCCGTCTTCCATAAAAACCATGTTGCGGGTATGCGACAGGATGGCCGGGATGTCTGAGGCGACAAAGTACTCTCCCTCCCCCAATCCTACAACCATCGGCGACCCCTGCTTGGCAGCAATCATGACCTCAGCGTCCCGCTGACAGAGAACGCAGACAGCATAGGCTCCACGCAGTTCAGACAGGGCCTGACGCACAGCTTTTTCGAAATCTCCGGTTTCCTGGAAGCGAATCTCGATCAGGTGAGAGATGACCTCCGTATCAGTCTCGCTCAGGAACTGGCACCCTCTCGCCTTTAGCATCTCCTTGAGCTTCAGGTAATTCTCGATTATCCCATTATGCACGACGATGATCGAACCTGCCTGGTGCGGATGGGCGTTGGTCTCGGAAGGTCGGCCATGGGTAGCCCACCGGGTGTGGCCGATACCGATGGTACCGGTCAGGGGACGCTCCCCGATCAACCGCTCCAGGTTTACCAGCTTCCCCTCGCTGCGGCGGATCTCAACACAGCCGTCAGTTATCGTGCAGACACCGGCTGAGTCGTAACCACGATATTCCAGGCGTCGCAAGCCGTCGATGATGATTGGTGTTGCCTGCTGGCCGCCGATGTAACCTACAATTCCACACATTTACGCACTCCTCTTCTTTTTGACCCAATCTACCTTGTTTACCTGTGGAACCCTGGCAAGGGCCAGCGAATCAGGCGGAATGTCCTGGGTAACGGTGGTACCTGCCGCAATAAGTGAATTGGCACCGACAGTGATCGGAGCGACAAACTGGACATCGCTGCCGACAAAAACGCCATCACCGATAACGGTGCGGTGCTTCTTTACCCCATCATAATTGCAGGTTATCGTGCCACAGCCAATGTTAACGTCACGCCCGATAGAGGCATCGCCAAGGTAGGTCAGATGCGATGCCTTGGAACCTTCACCCATGATAATCTTCTTGGTCTCCACAAAATTGCCGATCTTGACATGCGGCCCGAGCTGCGAATCAGGCCGCAGGTGGGCCATCGGACCAATGGCCGCCTCTTCGCCAATGGTAGAGTCAGTCATGACCGACCCGGCTTTTATCGTCACTTTTTCGGCAATGACACAGTTTTTAATCACAACCGACGGCTCAATAACGCACCCTTTCCCGATTACAGTCCTACTGGAAATATGCACATTGGGGTGAATAATGGAGTCACTGCCGATCGTAACGCTCCGGTCAATATAACAAGCTGTCGGATCTATCATTGTTACCCCGGACAGCATAAGCGCTTCATTAATCCGCCTGCGGAGCACAGCCCCGGCAGTGGCAAGCTGCACCCGGTCGTTCACTCCCATGACCTCGTCGGCATCACTGATCGGGAATGCCAGGCTCATCAGGTCCTTTTCCGCAGCCTGCTTGACAATATCCGTCAGGTAGTATTCCTTCTGGGCATTGTCATTGGAGAGCCGCTCCACGGCATCAAAAAGAAACCCTGCCTCTACGCAGTAGATCCCGGAATTGATTTCCGTTATCTGCAGCTCTTCAGGGGTCGCATCCTTCTGTTCCACGATTCTGATTATGCGTCCGCCTTCACGTTTGACAATACGACCATAGCCGAACGGGTTGGCAACATGAGTGGTAAGAACCGTCAATTCCGCTTTTCGAGCCCGGTGGGCGTCAAGCATCGCGCTTAGAGTCTCCGCGCGGATCAGCGGCACGTCTCCACACAGGATGAGAACAGTTCCGGTAAAACCTCCCAGTGCCGACCTGGCGCAGGCAACTGCATGGCCGGTGCCGAGCTGCTCCTCCTGAAGGGCAAAACTTATCGCCGGATCATTGCTGAAATGAGCCTGCACCTTTTCAGCCTGATGCCCGGCAATCAGCACTATTCTGCAGGCTCCCGCCTCTTTGGCGGCAGCTACCGGCCAATCTATCAGAGGCACGCCTCCTGCTTCATGCAGAACCTTGACATGCTCTGACTTCATCCTGGTACCTTTGCCAGCTGCCAGGACAAGTGCCGCCACTTCGCTCATTTACGCTTACCTCCACAATTGAGCAGTCTATGAAACCGTCCCTTTTTATATACACTAGTCTTTGAAACCGTCAAGAAATAAGGCTCATTTGCCTCATTCTCAGCTGTCATTTTGACTTTACTTGCCCAAATTATCTGGATATAGTTTACAAACTTGGAGAGTGCATGGGAATTGCTGAAGAAATAATGATTTTTGAGGAAAAGCTGAACGAACTCGTGCGCAAATACGAGCAGTATTTCCTTGGCCTGGAAAAGCGGGAGCCACTAAAACTTTTGGAAGAGGTTGACAAGACCGCGCGGAAATATGTTGGGACCACTATTGTCAACACCATGGTCAAATTCAAATACAACTCCCTGGTTGCCCGCCTGCAAAGCTACAAACAATACTGGAACAGGATCAACCGGCAAATCGAAGAAGGGCGCTATTCCAGAGACAAGTTCAGAATGGGGATGCACCAGCATAATCAGGAGCTTGGCAACGGCGGCTCCGCATCACCTGCCAACAGCGATATCGATGGCGTGTTTGCCCAGTACATTGAAGCGCGGAAAGCCTGTAACCTTGGGACCGAAGGCATCAACCCGGAATCACTGAAATCCACCCTGCTTAACCAAAAGGAATCTCTCCGGCATAAGCACAATTGCAGCAATATCGAGTTTCGCGTAGTGATCGAAGATGGCAAACCAAAGATAAAAGCCCGTCCGAAAACCTGAAATACTGCTGAGATGTACGCGACAAGTAACCGCCCAAATTTGTGTATAAAAAAAGTATACAGCATACACTTTTTAGGTTGCTTTTTACCGCCATGCCAATTAATATCTCCCAGATTATAAACTAATCATGGGTATTCGTTACAGATTTCCCATTAAGTCATCTCTACTTCCAGGTCTTATTCCGGGCAATCCGGCTAAGGCGATGGGAGTTTTTTTCGTAGCTATTACCACTCTCGCTTTAGGAGGAGTTTCATTCATGTTGAAGAAGTTACTAGCTCTAATCCCAGCACTGGCTGCGCTGACCTGTCTAGCGCTGCCGGTCCATGCAGAGCAGGGCATGGCCATTGACCCTGCTACCTGTCTTGGCTGCCACAGCGCCAAGATGTCTGCTGCAGCCTATGCAGCTTCAGTACACGGCAAGAATGCCTGTACCAGCTGCCATGTGGAAATTGTAGATCTCGCCAAACATATGAAAGGCGAGACCAAGGTCCACAAAGTTCGTTGCGAGCGTTGCCACAAGAAGGAAAACGCCGAGCATTACAACAGCGTCCATGTGCAGAAAGGCGTCATGTGCGCCGACTGCCATACGGATATCCATATCCACCGCTACTGGAAAAAAGACAAACGGATTGCCGTGGCCAAGTGCGTACAGTGCCATGACAAGGAAGCAGTTTACCGGACGTCTGTACATGGCAAGGCCGTTGCAGCAGGCAATCAGGACTCTGCTGCCTGTACCGACTGCCATAACCTCCACGAAATCAAGGCTATTGGTGACGGTAAATCCAGGGAAGTCCGGGAGTTCCACACCAAGGTCTGCATGAAGTGTCATAGCGACAAGGAGATGATGCAGAGAAACAACGTCTTCAATGTTGCGGTTAAAACCTATATGGAGAGCTACCACGGCAAAAACTACCGCCTGGGCTTCCCGGAAAAGGTTGCCGGTTGCGCCGATTGCCACACTGCGCACATGGTTCTCCCCAAGAACGATCCGGCTTCCAGTGTCAATCCGCAGAACATGGTAAAGATGTGCGCCAAGTGCCACCCCAAGGCAACACCGCTCTTTGCCAAGTTTTATTCTCACGGGGAAGCCGACCGTGACAAGTATCCTTTGCTCTACTGGACCCTCATGGCCATGACCGGCCTGCTGGTATCCACATTTATTGTCTTCTGGATCCACTCGCTGCTCTGGATGTTCCGCGGCTTTGTTGAAAACCGTGAGAAGCTGGCAGCAATGCATGAAGGCCATCACCACGGTCCGGATTGCACCGAGCCGCACAAACAGTACCGCAGGTTCCTGAAGCGTCACGTATTCCTGCACCTGCTGGTCATCATCAGCTTCCTCGGTCTTTCGATCACCGGTCTGCCGCTCAAGTTCAGCAACCAGGCATGGGCCAAGGTGTTCATGGAGTTCTTTGGCGGTTCGGCCAATGCCGGCCTGATCCACCGTTACTGCGCCGGTATCACCTTCGTCTATTTCTCCGGCGCGCTGTTGCTCTCCTTCCACTTCCTGTTCGTCCGGAAGGATCTCCCCGGCAACTTCCTCCAGAGGATGTTCGGTCCTGACTCACTGATGCCTACCTTCAGGGACATCAAGGATGTCACCGGCATGGTGCGCTGGTTCCTGTTCAGAGGTCCGAAACCGACCTTTGAGCGGTGGACATACTGGGAGAAATTCGACTTCATCGCAGTCTTCTGGGGTATGTTCGCCATCGGCGGATCCGGGCTGATGCTCTGGTTCCCGGAATTCTTCGGCATGTTCCTGCCGGGCTGGGCATTCAACATCGCAACGATCGTCCATTCCGATGAGGCGTTGCTGGCTACCGGCTTTATCTTCACCGTCCACTTCTTCAACACCCATGGACGACCGGAGAAATTCCCGATGGACTTCGTCATCTTCAACGGCCAGATCTCCAAAGAGGAGCTGCTTGAAGAGCGTGGCGATCAGTGGAAGCGCTACCAGGATATGGGGATCATGGAGAAGTATGCCTGCAAGAAGACCAGCGGTGTCATGTATGACTTCTTTGTCAAGGCATTCGGCTTCTGTGCCGTGATCATTGGTCTGACCATGGTAATCCTGATGATCTTCGCCTTCATGCACGGCGGCGGTCACTGATCCGCTCCATAACCTGAGCTGAACAAAAAGAGGGGTGTCGTAGCAGCGACACCCCTCTTTTGTTATTATTTACTTGCTAGACGCGGCAGCAGTCGACCCAGCCGCCACCACCAAAGCTAATCAGTATAACTCCCGGCATGGTATGAGCTTCTTACATACGGGCCACTTTCGACATGACTGAAACCGAGGGCCAACCCTTCTGTGCGAAGCAAGTCGAATATCTCCGGTTTCACAAATTCAAGCACCGGCTGATGATTGCGGCTAGGCGCCAGATACTGGCCGATGCTCAGGTAAGAACAGCCGGCAGAGCGCAGGTCGGACATAACGCTACGCACCTCGTCCAGCCCCTCACCCAACCCCAGCATGATCCCTGATTTGGTCGGGATCGACGGAGCAGCCTCTCCAGCAGCAGCAAGCAGTTGCAGCGAACGCCGGTAATCGGCTCCCTTGCGGATTTCATAGAGCCGCGGCACGGTTTCGAGATTATGGCCGAAGATATCGGGAGCAGCGGCTAGAACAGTTGCCAAGCTATCACGGCTCCCCTGAAAATCAGGGGCCAGCAGCTCTATGCGGGTAGCTGGCGAGATCGTCCGCATTGCCATAACTGTTGCCGCATAATGACCGGCCCCGCCATCGGGGAGATCGTCGCGGGTCGGGCTGGTGATGACCACATGAGCCAGTCCCAGCCGCTCAACCGCTGCGGCCACGCGGACTGGTTCTTCCGGGTCAATCGGTAGCGGCGTCTCCTGCCTGACGTTGCAGAAGGTGCAGAGCCGGGTGCAGGCATTCCCCATGATGAGGAAGGTCGCCTGCTTCTGGCTGAAGCATTCGCTGATATTGGGACAGAGCGCCTCCTGGCAGACCGTGTGCAGCCGCAGATCACCCAGCAACCGCTCCATCTCGGCGTGCGATCCAGGGGAAATCCGCTTCTGCAGCCATTCCGGTTTTCTTATAATCTTCATAGCGCCTCACCGAATAAATTCCAGGCATCAACTCCATAGCGGGAACAAATGAGGTTGTCTGCTGTTTCGCGCTCTTCTTCGGTCAGGACCGATGGGGCCAGTTCTGTGGTCATTGCAGTTGAAAACGCCTTCGACAGCGACTCTTTCAGCTCATCTTCCCGAACCGCCACCCCATTATCCGCAAGAGCGGTAACGGCATCATTAAGATCTGCGTGGCTTTCCTTCAGGTAGGTAACGCCTTCATTGACCATGTTGCGCAGCGGAATCGACCCATGCTGGAAGATCACATTCTTAAGCCGTCTCTGCGCATTGCCGCCGATCTTTCTCCCATCAAGCATGATATCAAAGCTCTCCTTGCCGGCAAAACAGAACGGTGTCCGTTCTCCCAGCCTCGAACTGTCAGGCGTCAGATCTACAGCATACGCAGCATTGAGGCCGAGGCCGCGATAGAAACGGAGCAGGAAAGCGGTCAGTATCCGGAATGAATCTTTGACGGTAGCGGCATGGGGGAGATGGTGCGGGGAGCAGACAATAGCATAGGTCAGCTCTTCGGCGTGGTAAATGGCGCCGCCGCCGGTAATCCTTCTGACTACCTGGAGCTGGTCGGCCCGGCAGCGGTAGAGGTCTAGCACCGCCGCGGCATCCTGGAACCTGCCGAGCGACAACGCTGGCGGCTGCCAGCCGTATAGCCTGAGCAGCGGCACGGAGCTGTCCGGGTTGAAGCAGGTCAGCAGCGCCTCATCTACAGCCATGTTTTCCGGCCCGGGAAGCGGGCCGGTGTCAATCAGGCGCCAGTTCACCGGACTTGCACCTTTTCCGCTTTCTCGGTGGTGCATGTCGTCAGGCAAAGCAGACGTTCTGTTCTCTCGCTGCTTTGGTCTCATCCAGCCGTGAAATCGGGGTAGAGATCGGCGCCCGCTTGAGAACCGCCGGGTCTTTCTCTGCCAGCTCCGCAGCCTCGCGCATCACTGCGATGAATTCGTCAAGCGTCTCCTTGCTCTCGGTTTCGGTAGGCTCGATCATGATCGCCTCTTTGACGATCAGCGGGAAATAGACCGTGGGGGGGTGATATCCCTTGTCAATCAGGAACTTGGCGATATCAATGGCGTGAACATCGTGCTGCATTTGCCTGCTGGCGGAAAAAACGCACTCGTGCATGCAGGTCTGGTCATAGGGAAGTTCATAGAGGTCCTTGAGCCTTGCCATGACATAGTTGGCGTTCAGCACTGCCTTTTCGCTCGCGTCGATCAACCCTTCACGGCCAAGCATCAGGATGTAGCCATACGCCTTGGCCATGACCCCAAAATTACCGAAGAAATTGGCGGTCCGGCCAATGCTCTGTGGGTTGTCGGTGATCAGCCCAAAGCTGCCATCGGCCCGCTTTATGACCTGAGGCATCGGCAGGAACGGGATCAGCCCTTTCTTGACGCCTACCGGTCCGCTCCCCGGTCCGCCGGCACCGTGCGGGGTACCGAAGGTCTTGTGCAGATTGACATGGACCACATCGAAGCCGACATCGCCGGGACGTACCTGGCCGAGGATCGCGTTGAGGTTGGCGCCGTCGTAATAGACCAGGGCATCAACAGAATGGGCCAGATCGCAGATCTCCTTGATATGAGGATTAAAGAGACCGAGGGTATTGGGGCAGGTCATCATGACCGCAGCCACTTCGCCGTTAAGGGCTGCCTCGAAGGCCTCCAGATCCATGTCGCCATACGGTGCAGTGGGGATGGTGACGATCTCGTAACCGACCATGGCGGCCGAGGCGGGGTTGGTGCCGTGGGAGGAGTCCGGGACAATCACGTATTTTTTGTTGTTACCCTTGGCCTGGTGATAAGCGGCAATCAGCATGATGCCGGTCATCTCCCCATGGGCGCCGGCCAAGGGCTGGCAGGTGACTTCGTCCATGCCGGTTATCTCGGCCAGCAGCTCACTCATATGGTGGAGCATGGCCAGGCTCCCCTGGGAGCAGGCCTCCCCGCCAGGGAGCAGGGCAGTCATCGGGTGAAACGGCGCAGAGAGCTTTGCGCCCTCCTCCAGCGCTTTGGCATTGTACTTCATGGTACAGGAGCCAAGCGGGTAAAAGGTCGTATCTACGCCGATATTGCGGCGGGACAGTTGGGTAAAGTGACGCACGACATCTAGTTCCGAGAGTTCTGGCAAAGCAGCCGGCTCGCTCCGCAACAGTTCACGGGGAAGCATTGCGGCAGGCGGCACATCAGAGGCGGGCATATGAACCCCGCGACGACCGGATACTGATTTCTCATAGATTAGCTGCATAAATGCCTCCCAGAGATAAATAATGGTTCAGACATATTTATTGATTCTGCCAACTGCCGCTGTTCTCAACCTTGCGCAGATTATCGGTTATCTCCGTGCAGGACGGACAGATCAGTGCACCCTGGCGAAAAAAAGCGATGGCTTCAAAAGGCTTCCCTTTCAGCAGCAGGGCTTCCCCCATACCGTTCAACACCTTCGGTTCATGAGAGAATTTCTTCATAAGCCTCTCGAAGGCCGCCACGGCTTCCTCCAAGCGACCCAACGCCAGATATTCACGGCCAAGGGCAAGGTTCCGCGCAAGGGTCTTCTGTTCTGCTTGATAGTAACTGTCTGCCATAGCAGAATAGTTCCCTTTTCCACCCTCAAGAGTCCCGAGCAGCTCATAGCCGAGAAAGTGCTCAGGGGCATCGGCTATCATCCTTCGCACGAAGGTCTCATGGTCCCGCCAAATCAGGTTGCGCTTTGCCGTCATGGCCCCCAGAACCAGGCACAACAAAACACACAATGCCGTAACTTTCGAGCCCCGCCATGATGTGCCGGCCTCTCCAAATCTGGCCTTCAGTCCATCATACATTATGCCTGCGAGAACGGCATAGCCGATAAGAGAAAGAGTCAGATACCGGTCGGCCATAGGGGCAGGAAGAAGAAGGGCCGGCAACCCGGACGCAGGCGCTAAGCCGATAACTATCCAGGAGGAAAAGAAAAAAACGCGCCGGCTCTTTTGGAAGGAGTAGAAAAAAACCCAAAAGAGCACCAGCAACCCCAGCAGCGGCAAGACAACGTCAGTCCGGAAAAACGAGGGCTTGAGTGGCACGTCATAAAGAACCTTCAGATTGAACGGGGCCAGCAGGTTCCAGATATAACGACCGATGATGCCGATGCTTGTATAAACCCGGTCCTGAAGAGGATTTTCCTGCCATGCGATCTCCTTGACATACTGAAATCTGTCAACCAGATAGAGCACGGTTACTGCAGCTACTGCCGATAAACGGGCAACTTTTTGCCCGGGAGTCCCCTTTGGGAAAGCAACCTCCAGCACCAGCACCAGCAGCGGCAGGGTAAGAGCAGACTCCTTTGTAAACAGCGCAAAAAAGTAGCAAAAAATCGCAGTTAACAAATCCCCGGATTTAAAGCTGTCTCGATATCTGAGGTAAAACAACATTGCCGCGAGACAGAAAAAGGTATACTGCAGCTCGCTGCTGCTCCCAAGGTAGGCCACCCCCTCGGAATGAACCGGATGAACCGAATAGATAAGCGCCGCGCCAATGCTTGCCGATTCGCTGAGAGTAAAGCGTCGCGCCAGCAAATATACAAGGAGGGCAATGCCTGCTTGCAGCAGCAGATTGATACAGTGATAACCACTACTGTCCGCCCCCCACAGAGAGTACTGAACCGCCATCATCGTCGAGTACAGCGGTCTGTAGTAGGGGGTTGCGTGGGGGAGGTTGGTCCCCCACGAGATATCTGAAGTAAAAAATGCCGGGATGTTTTCCAGCTGCTGAATCGGAGATTTGCCCTTTATGAACAGGAGGTCATCCCACACAAAATCCGACTTCAGGGTATTTCCATAAATCAGAAATGTGGCCAGCACTATGACAACCGGGATATGCCACCGCATTTGTTAAAGCTTCAGCTCCTATTGATCAGTTTGTCAAGCTCAAGGGCCAGCCGGTCAATCTCTTCCCGGCTTCTTTTTTCGGTAACAGTGACCACCATGCAGTTCTCGGCGCCCTGGTAATACTGCCCCAGCGGCACCCCGGCGGCGATTCCTTTGGCAATAAGCTGCTCGACCACCCGGTCGGCATTGACCGGAAGTGAGATGGTGAACTCGTTGAAGGTAGGCGCGGCAGAGAGGATCGTTACCCCGGTGATTGCCGAGAGGGTCGCCTTGGCATATTCAGCCTTGTCGCGATTGAGCACTGCCAGCTCTACCAACCCCTGGCGGCCAAGGGCAGCCAGGAAAATCAGCCCCCGCAGTGCGCACAACGACTGGTTGCTGCAGATGTTGGAGGTCGCCTTGTGCCGTTTGATATGCTGTTCTCGCGCCTGCAGCGTCAGGACGAACCCCCGTCTCCCCTCACGGTCCACGGTCTCGCCGACAATGCGGCCCGGCATGTTGCGAATGTACTTCTTGCTTGCCGAAATAAAGCCAAAGGCAGGGCCGCCAAAGGAAAGATGGTTTCCCAGGCTCTGGCCGTCGCCGACAGCGATATCCACGCCCATCTCTGCAGGCGACTTTATCAATCCGAGCGCCACCGGGTAAACCGAGGCCACCAGCAGAGCGCCGCAGTTGTGAAGCTGCTCTGCCACCTGCGAGTAGTCGGCAATGCAGCCGAAGAAGGTCGGATTCTGCACCAACAGTGCGGCGCAGCGGTCATCAAGCTCACGATTCAGCGCCTGAAGGTCGAGCATGCCGTCAACCGGCGCCATTTCGACGATCTCTACCGAGAGGTTGGCCAGATAGGTTTTCAGCACTGCCCGGTAGAACGGATTGATCGCGCCGTCAACAAGCAGACGGCTCCGACCGGTGGCACGGAGCGCCATCATGGCAGCCTCGGCCAGTGCCGTGCCGCCATCGTAGAGAGAGGCGTTTGAAACATCATGCCCGGTTAGTCTGCAGATGGCGGTCTGATACTCAAACAGCGCCTGCAGGCTTCCCTGCGAGGCCTCTGGCTGGTAAGGGGTGTAGGCAGTATAGAATTCGGACCTTCCGGCCAGGTGATCCACTGCTGCGGGAATCAAATGATCGTAATAGCCGCCACCCACAAAATGGGTAATCTCGCTGTTCTGAGCGGCCAGCTGCTGCAGCCTGGCCAACATTTCGAACTCGGAGACACCTGTCGGCAGATCGAACGATTTGGCCCTGAGTGCAGCAGGGATAGGGCTGAACAGTTCCTGGATACTGCCGACGCCGATTGCGGCGAGCATATCTTTTATTTCACCCGGGGTATGGGGAGTAAAATTCATTGCAGCCTCTCCGTTTCACATTTAAAGATACGCCTACTAGAGCCCTTTCAGGTACTCTTCGTACTGTTCGCGGCTCAGCAGTTTTGCAACCTCGGCAGTGTCGGACATCTCCAGGCACGCCATCCACGCAGCACTCTCGGCAGATTCGTTGACGATCTCAGGGGTTGTTTCCAACGCCTCATTTATCGAAACCACCTTGCCGGAAACCGGTGCATAAATATCGCTGGCCGCTTTTACCGACTCAATGGCGCAGAGCACCTCGAATTGCTTGACGCTCTTACCGGTTGCCGGAAGTTCCACAAAAGTGACATCACCCAGCTGGTGGGCAGCAAAGTCGGTAATGCCGATCGTGGCGATATTCCCTTCAATTTTGACCCATTCATGTTCCTTGGTGTAATACGTTGCTGGCATGGCAAACTCCTTGATAATTAAATTGAAACGAAGGTTTGTTATCTTCTGAGCGATCCGCCGTCAAAGAACGGCAGTCCGCAGATCGACGCCTCCATGCTGACCTTCTCATGGCGGACGGTTATCGGTGTGTCTACGGCAGCAAATTTGGGGTCTACTAAAGCCAGGCCGATACCGCAGCCGAGCATGGGCGAAAAGGCACCGCTGCTGACCGTGCCGATCCGGGAATCGCCGGCCCAGACCTCGTAATGATGCCGGGGCGAGCGCCTGGAACCGACCCGGAAGGCGATCTTGGTCCTGCCAACCCCTTGAGAACGCTGCTTCAGCAAAGCCTCCTTGCCGACAAACTCTTTATCGAAAGTGACGAACATCTCCAACCCTGCCTCCAGCGGAGTAATCGACTCGTCCAGATCATTGCCGTAAAGGCTGTAACCGACCTCCAGCCGGAGGAGATCCCGCGCGCCCAGACCGGCAGGCTTGACGCCTGGGTCTTGCATGATCCTGTCCCACAGCTCGACCACTTTGTCTGCCGGAAGAAAAATCTCGTAGCCAAGTTCCCCGGTGTAACCGGTGCGGCTGACAATGGCATCAGAACCGAGAATAGTCATCTTGATGAATTTGAAGTAGGGAATGGTGGCGATCTCGGAGCCGAACAGCTTAACCAGGATATCCCGGGACAATGGCCCTTGAATGTCCAGCTTGCCAATAGCGGCAGAGATGTTGGTGATCAGCGACGGATCTTTAAGGCGGGAAGAGATGACCGTGAAATCGTTGTCTGCCGTGGCAGCATTGACGACAATCATCGCCTCGTCAACAGCGATGCGGAAAACGATCAGGTCATCGATGATCCCCCCCTGATCGTTCAGAAGGAACCCGTATTTGGAGCGTCCGACCGGGATGCCGGCCACGGAGAAGGTAAAGACATCCTCCAGGCCGCCTGACACGATATCACCTTTGTAGAGGAATTCCCCCATGTGGCAGATATCAAAAATTGCGGCCTTTTCACGACACCAGCGGTGCTCGGCAATAATCCCCTCGTACTGGATCGGCATGTTCCAGCCGCCGAACGGGGCAATCAGAGCGCCAAGTTCCGTATGTCTTGCAATAAGCGGTGTTTCCCTGAGCTGTTCCATTGCTACCCCCCCCTTGCTGGGATGGGTAACTCTAGCCGATTTGCTCTGGTTTGTAAATCGAAAGAAAAGCCCTTGTGCTTCAAGCAACAAGGGCTGAAAATCCGTTTAGTTGCGGCAGTTCGTCAGCAGTCTTCGCGCCAGGCGCACCCCGCCTGGCCGCACTGATCCGCCTTGCCGCTGTTGTAACATTCCTCGTTCCCCTCGGCGCGCTGAATCTCCCTGATCAGGTCCGATTTTTTCATCTTGCCCGGCTTGATTCCCAGCCCTTTGGCAACTTCCTTAACATCATCCATTTTCATCTTTTGTCTCCTTTTTGAGGTTATGCGACCTAATGCATTCCGTAATTACTAACTCTTCCCGGCAAACTTCCGCCAACCGGTTTCGGCAAGCTCGACCAGGCCGTTCAAGGTCCGTTCGTAAAACCGCTTTACCGGCATCCGGTTGACCAGGATGGCGTCGTCCGACCGCTCCAGGCTGATGCGGTCGCCCGGCTTCAGGACAGAGATCTCGTTGTGATGCTCTCCATCAATCCCGAACAGGAAACTGAACCGGTTATCTTTGTAACGGCAGGACACTATCATGATGATTGCTTCAGGCCTACCGGTCTTGTAATCAAAACGGGTGGTCGACGTGACGAAGCTTCCTTCAACCGGGCCGTTCAAGGCCAGCAAGGCTTCCACAGTCACATCCTTGGGCTTGAGCTTGCCAAGCGACGGGAGCCCCCAGGATCGGTACGGCTGCGGGGAGCGGCTCCGGTAATGATCGGTGCGTTCCAGCAAAATTACCACATTATTATTGATCGGGCCGCCGATCGAGTGGGAAAGCCCGGCCTTGAACCCCTGTTCCATAATAAGTCGGTGATTTTCAGCCACCTGGATCATGCCGGTTGCCCCCAGAGGGTGACCACGCCCCTTGAGCCCGCCGGTCAGGTTGGTCGGAAAGGCGCCGCGATCCCCGGTCAGACTATCGTCAAGCAGTGCATCAAGCAGCCTGTAACCCGGAACAATGCCGAGATCGACCATATTAATCGGACCGAAGCCGTTGAACGGGTCGTGCATGTTGACATGAAGCTTTCCGGCAAACTCCCTGATATTCTTTATCCCGGCCATGCCATAGGCCTCAGCTGCAGCACGCACCGTGGCAGGAAAGGAGTGAAAGTACTTCCGGTCGGCGATGGTCGGGATATCGGTTGCGCTGCCGACTCCAGCAACCAGCACCGGATGAGGCCTGGAGGTCAGAATGACTGCAGCAACACCATCCGACATCGGACAAAAATCGTGATAGCGTAACGGCGCCCAGTAGCGATAATTCTTGCCGCTTTTGATCTGCTCGAAATATTCGGCAACCGGCAGCGGAAAGTTGAGATGGGCATCAGGGTTGCGCGAAGCATAGCGGTGCGCCCGCTCGGTCAACAATGCGGAAAAAGCGCTCCACTCCTCGTAGCTCAAACCAAGTCGCTCGATGAGCGCCCTGGCAACCAAGGCACCGCAGGCCGGCATAGTCAGGCCGAATTCGGACTCGTCGCGATCGATCACCCCGGCCACGATTCTGGTGGCATCCAGGGTGCTGACATCACTCATCTTCTGGATGCCAAGCGCCAGCACATGATCGCAACTGCCGGAAGCCACCATCAGATAGGCGTTTTCCAGGGCCGAGGCGCCGGACGATGAAGCGGTGTCGATCAGTACCGACTTGCTCCCTGAAACCCCCAGCACTCCCGAAACTTTGGAAGCAGTGTTGTCGACACCGGAGAAGGCGCCGGGGTTCTGGCAACCGACCACAACCGCATCAATCTCCCGGCGACGGATAGCGCTCCGTTCAAACACGGCCCCACCCTTTTCGGCAAGTTCGAGAAAGGAGAGGCTTTCGCGCTCCTTGCCGTTGTATCGCCCTACCGGAGCGCTATACGATGCGGCGACATAGACCTGTCTGGGTTTGAAACCATTATCCATGTGGTAACCATTGAGCAACAAGCAATGTAAGAGAAATCTTATTCAAAAGAGGATAGCACGGATTTGCAGAAAAAAAAGGGATGGACTAACGAAATGGGGAAAAGCAGCGGTGCTAGAGGATACAGAGAAAGACAGCCGCCGTGATGACCACCATCAGACGGTGCCCGGAGAAACAGAAACGGTGCAGGTTATAATGCCGCTTCAGCCGGTTGAGGACAATCCAGGAGAACACCCCGCCAGACACTATTGTGGGATAGATCAATAGCCGAAGAGTACCGAAGTCCGGGGTGAGCTGCTGCAAATCGAGCCATTCACCAAGGCCGATAGCCGCGAGCGTCAGCGGCACCAGCTCAGCGCCACCTTCAACCAGCGCCCGGAAATAATAGACGAACAGCCCGGTAAAGGCCAGGGGCAGGTAGGCCAGACTGCAGATGGTAAAGGTCGCCTTCCAGCGATGGCTGCGGCCGCCCACTGAAAAGAGCATCGCCATTCCAGTAAATGATGCGGCAATCAGCAGTGCGGTCAATAATTCTGCCGGCTCCCAGACCCTTTGGGGGAAGACCTCCGGCTGACGCCCGAAAATGAACGGCGTGCCTTTGGCAGCAATCACGACCGCCACCAGGGTTATGCTGAAAACAGCTTCGTGAAAACCACGGCGCGCCTGGTTGAGCACCCCCCACGAGGGGTTGCGGAGGTCGAGCTGCATGGAGTGATGCGGGCAGTTGCGCACGCAGTCGAGGCAAAGTACACAGTGGTCCGCATTGTCAATGCCGGTCGGATGGAGTCCCATGGGGCACCCCTTTTCCCTTACGCAGTCATCCACCCGGCACCGGCTGACACAGACATTATGGTTGCTGTGCATCTCCAGCATCGCTATCCGGGAGATCAGACTGACAATCCGGCCGAGCGGACAGAGATATTTGCACCAGCCGCGGCGTCCCAGATACAGGTCCCCGGTTATCGTGGTGGTCAGCAGTGTCAAGAGCAGCATCCCGGTGGCGAACGCCCAGGAAAACATCCCGGTTGCCTGCTCGGCCAGGATGATCACCACCAGCCCGGAAAGGCTGAAGGTAGGCCCCCACTGCCGCAGCCAGTCGGATGGCTCGCGCACAACCCGCTTGCTGGTCCCCAGAAACTCGCCGATCGCCTCCAGCGGACAATAGCTGCACCAGCCACGGGCAAAGAAAAATCCGGTCAGCAGCAGCGCCGGCCACCAGAGGGTCCAGACTGCCAGGTTTGCAGCATTATCAAATACTGGCCCAAACAGCGTGTAGAGAAGCACCACGAGAAACAGGGGCACCGTGGTCCAGCGAAGAATGCGCGGAAAATCCGGGCGCCTGGCCAGGTTTTCAACTGCCGGCAGGGTAAGCAGGTTGAAGCGCCCACCCTCGAACAGCTGGCCCTGGAGAAATATCTGCTCGGCCAGCAGCTCTTCTCCATCGCAGACGACCACGGCGCGGCTCAAGACCTGGTACAACTCGCTGCCATTGAGCGGCCAGTCATGGTCAACCAGTAAGTTGAGCGCATCCTGCGACAGCCGCACGACATTCTTGTGATGCTTGGTGTTGAGCGTCCGGAGCAGGCTCCGGGCTATGACCGGAATATCCTTTTTCCGTTCACGCAGCGGAGACATCATGATCGTCTCGCTACCCAGATTGTCCAGGAGCTCTTGATTGAACGCTCCGGATTGAGCCAGTTGCGCCAGCGGCTCGCCGCTGGTGGCAATTATCCTGACTTGGGCGAATCGCCACTCGCTCTCGCCGTGCCTTTTGAAGCTGCCGCTTTTTATGAACGACAGCAACCGCTCCTGCATGGGCAGGGTCAGGCAATCGACATTTTGCAGGATCATATCGCCGCCGGAGGCGAGTTCCAGCATCCCCCTCCTGACTCGCCGGCTGTAAACCGCTCCCTCCGGTGCATGGCCGAACAGGGCGACCTCCTGCTCAGTTTCCAGAAGTGACTCATCTTTGCCACCCTGCTTTGCAGGTTCTGACTGACCTATCACCGGCGGCGGCGACGAGCAGTCAAGAAACAGGACTGGCCGGGCAATGTCGCCATGGAAATGGATCAGCCGGGCAGCAAGTTCCTTCCAGGTGCCCGGCTCTCCCAGAATCAGCACATTATCAGGGGATGAACCCAACTGGTCGAGCCGCCGGTTAAGATCCTTGACCCACAGCGAGTTGCCGGGAAAGGCGCCGAACTCCGGCAACAGCTGCCAGCCGATGACATTGGTCATAACCTCGCGGTGTTCGCGTTCGTCACGCTGGTGGCGCTGGGCCCAACTGCCAAGCAGCCGGGCCAGGTCGCGGCAGAGGTTGGCGTACAACAGCGGGGTCTCGGAGAGCAGCTCTTCAAAGTCGCTCCTGAGGAGTTTGGCGGCACGTACTTCGGTTATTGCCCGCACATCAGCGGTGCGCGGCTCTCCGGTCAGGATGGCGCGTTCGCCGAAATGCTCTCCCTTGCCCAGCTCCGCAATATTGAGGATCTGTCCGGTCGCCTCCTGCAGCTCAACGCGTACCCTGCCATCGAGGATGAAAAACAGCGCGTCAGCCGGTTCATCCTTGGACAAAATGACCATGCCGGACAAAAATACACAATTCCGGAGACGGCAGGCGATCCGGGAAAGATCGGCTTCATCCAGGCCGGAAAAGAGGCGAATCGCTTGCAAATCAGTTGAAACGGCTGTCACAGTTGAGATATTCCCGGTTGACCTGGATTGGCACCGCGCTGAACAGATCGCGGTTGAACCGTGATATCTAGCAAGTACAGGGCCAGAGAGGCAATACCAACCCAACTGTGGCTTATTTGCACCCCTATGCAAGAAATGCACTTGTAATGGCGGCACCCCTCTGCTATGAAGAAGTCAACCTTTGATAGCGGGAGGATTCCAGTGGTAGAACGAATGAAAAACGTAGTGGTTTTCGTCAAAGATACCGCAGCGGCCAAGATATTTTACAAGGAACAGCTCCAGCTCCCGGTGGCCAACGAAACCGATTTTATGATCGAGTTTTTTCCGGGGTCAAGCAGCACGCTGGGTGTTGCCACAGCCCTGCACGAGGCGGCCTTTCCCCTGGTAGGGCGTCATACCGGCATTACCCTCCAGGTGAAGGATCTGGACGCCTTCTGCAAACGGCTGACTGAGGCCGGGGTAACTTTTGCCGAGCCTCTGGAGCAGACACCCTGGGGCAAGATGGCGGTGGTGATGGATCCGGATGGCAACCAGATCGCACTTGTTGATCGATGATAATGCCGCTTTTCCGCAATCTCTGCGTAAGTCTGCACTCGTGTTCGTCGGAGTAGCGCTGCTACGCCTCCTTGCACTCGCTTGACAGCCTTGATCTTGCGAAAAATCGACATTCTCTGAAAATTTACCGAGGCATAAATGAAAATAATCACTACCGAAACACTCTCCCAGCTTTCTGCCGAAGCCAGGAAAAACCCGCGCAAGCGGAAGAATCTCAACCTGCACCTCAGTGATGATTTCTGCAGCCACCGGCTGTTCAATGCCATCGAACCGGGGTCATACATCCCTCCTCACCGCCATCTGGATCCCAACAAGGACGAGACCTTTGTCATCGTCAGCGGTGCCTTGGGAGTCCTCATGTTCAATGACGACGGTACAATCGACAGCTCGGTGGTGCTCACTGTCGGCGGCCCGGCTATCGCAGTGGATATCCCGCACGGCCGTTTCCACGGCGCGGTCAGCCTGGCGCCGGGCACGGTGTTTTTCGAGGCCAAGGCAGGCCCCTACCGCCCGCTGCTGCCGGAAGAGCAGGCCGGATGGGCGCCTCAGGCCGACAGCAGTGACTCATGCCAATACCTGGCAATGCTCACCGCACACCTTCTGGAGTAACCGGGTGCGTTTTACTGCGTTTCTCATAACCCTGGCAATCTTTATCCATAGCAGTGCATGGTCAGCTCCGGCCAAGCCCCGTCCTCTGGCCGGTATCGGTGTACTTTCCCTACAGATCACCGGCACTGAGCATGGCGGAGCGCCGACAACACTTGCCCTGTACCGTGAACCGGGCGTCGGTCGCCTGGCAGATCTAGATCTAGTCGATTTCCCAGCAATGTCGCCGGCCATCAAGAGTGCAGCAGGCTGGTATCATTTAGCCGTTACCCAAAAACGCGGCGACTGGCTCAAGGTCATTTACGACGATAGCGGCCGCGAAGGCTGGCTGGCAATGGGACGCGGGGCACAATACAAGTCCTGGGCCAGGTATCTGCAGGGGAGTGAAGCCAGGCTGCTGAACGGACTGAGAAAAGAATTCTACCAGTTAAGGCCGGCACCATCGTCCGCAATCAAGCCGGTCGGGACCGTCAGCAAGGAAAAGAAGCTCCGTGTCGTGGAGCTTGAGGACTCCTGGATGCTGGTGCTAGTTGATCTGGAAAATTCGGGATGGCTTCGCTGGAAGGATGACGACGGCAGACTGCTGATTTCAACTGAAAAGTAACATCGTTACAAAACCATTGACGGTTTAAACCGTCTGTGCTATTCGGATATCTATGATTATCGGATCGATTTACATCACGGCAGCAGCACGAGCTATCAGCGCAGCGGCAGCAAGCGCCGCAATCATGCCCGCCGTCCGGTAAGCATCAGCTCTATACAAGCATTCATACTACCGGCCGCGGGAACACCCTGCGGCCTTTTTATTTTCGGAGGCAACAATGAGAAACCAGCTCGTACCACCCAGCGCCGGCAAGATCACCTACGAAATCCGCAACATCGTCAATGTGGCGGAAAAGCTGCAGAAGCATGGGGTAAAGATCAACTGGGAGAATATCGGCGACCCGATCGTCAAGGGAGAGATGATCCCGGACTGGATGAAGGAGATCGTTGCCAAGGCAGCCATGGAGAACGACTCTTACGGCTATGCCCACACCAGGGGGGTCCTTGAGACCAGGGAGTTTATCTGTAACCTGACCAACCGGCGGGGCGGAGCCCAGATCACGCCCGACGACATCATTTTCTTCAACGGCCTGGGCGATGCCATTGCCAAGCTCTACGGGGTGCTCAACCATGAAACCCGTATTCTCATGGCTTCACCCTCCTATACCACCCATTCCTCGGCCGAGTCGTCCCATGCCAATGCGCCGGCGATCTGCTTCAGCCTCGATCCCAATAACCGCTGGTATCCGGATCTGGCAAAGGTCCGCAACATCGTCAAATACAACCCGGCCATTGCCGGTATCATGATCATCAACCCGGACAACCCGACCGGCATGGCTTACCCGGTGGAGACCCTGAAGGAGATCGTGGCAATTGCCAAGGAGCACGACCTCTTTATCCTGGCGGATGAGGTGTACAACAACATCGTCTATAACGGCGAGAAGACGGTACCTATTTCCGACGTCATCGGTGATGTCCCGGCCATTGCCATGAAAGGGATCTCCAAAGAACTGCCGTGGCCCGGCTCTCGCTGTGGCTGGATCGAGGTGTACAACTTCGACAAGGACGAGCGCTTTCAGCATTATGTCAACGCCATCCTCAACACCAAGATGAATGAGGTCTGCTCCACGACCCTGCCGCAAAAGGTGATCCCGGCCATCATGAGCCACCCGCAATACCCGGTCTACCTGGAAGAGCGCACCCGGCGCTATGAGCAGATGAGTAACATCACCTGGAACTTCCTCAAAGATGTTCCGGGGCTCATGGTAAACCGGACCAACGGCGCCTTTTACCTCGCTGTCGCCTTTAAGGACGGAATGCTCAATGACCGCCAGTCGCTGCCGATCGAAAACAGCGAGGTTCGCGAACTGGTCGAGTCCCTGGTCAATGCCCCCGGGGTCTCGCTCGACAAGCGCTTCGTCTACTACCTGCTTGCCGCTACCGGGATCTGCATCGTGCCGCTCTCTTCTTTCAATACCCCGCTCCAGGGCTTCCGCGTCACCCTGCTGGAAAAAGACCCGGCGGAATGCGAGCGAATCTACCGAATCCTGGCGGAGAAAATCAAGATCTACCTGGCATCCTGAAACAGACAATCCGGCAGACAATAAACGAGGGGGCGGCTCAGGCCACCCCCTCTTGTTACTTCCCGGCAAAAAATCTTACCACCAAAGCTGTGGCTACATGACCTTGGCCACCTTCTCCGAAACATACTGCTTATACTGCTCGAAGTTTTTCCGGAACAGCTCCACCAACTCTCCGGCTGTTGCGTCATAGGCAGCCTTGTCGCTCCAGGTGTTTCTCGGATCAAGAACCTCTGCCGGCACGCCGGGGCATACCTTGGGAATGTCGAGTCCAAAGAACCGGTCTTTATCGAACTCGCCGTCAATAAGAGTGCCGTCAATCGCAGCGTTGACCAAGGCCCGTGAATAGGCGATCTTCATCCGGCTGCCAACGCCGTACCCCCCTCCGCTCCAACCAGTGTTAACCAGCCAGCAGTTGACGTCATGCCGGGCGATCTTTTCTCCCAGCAGCGTGGCATAAACCGAAGGGTGCAAGGCCATGAACGGCGCGCCGAAGCAGGCGGAGAAGGCGGCCTGGGGCTCAGTGATTCCGGCTTCGGTCCCTGCCACCTTGGCAGTGTAGCCAGAGAGAAAATGGTACATCGCCTGCTCCGGAGTAAGCCTGGCAATCGGCGGCAGCACACCGAAGGCATCGCAGGTAAGCATGATCAGGTTCTTGGGGTGCTCCCCCATCCCTGACTTGACGATGTTCGGAATATGGGTGATCGGATAGGACGCCCTGGTGTTCTCGGTGAAAGAGTCGTCATCCAGATCGACCCGGCGGCTTACCGTGTCGATGGCGACGTTTTCCAGGATGGTGCCGAAGCGCCTGGTGGTTTCATAGATCTCCGGTTCGGAATCCTGGGACAGCTTGATGATCTTGGCGTAACAGCCCCCTTCGAAATTGAAGACCCCTTTGTCGTCCCAGCCATGTTCGTCGTCGCCGATCAGCCGCCTGCCCGGATCAGCGGACAACGTCGTCTTGCCGGTTCCGGACAGACCGAAGAAAATGGCCACATCCCCTTTGTCCCCGGCATTGGCCGAGCAGTGCATCGACATGACCTTACTATCAAGCGGCAGCAAATAATTGAGAATCGTGAAGATCGATTTCTTGATCTCTCCCGCATAGCTGGTGCCGCCGATGATGATCACCTTTTGGGCGAAGTTGACAATAATGAAGGTCTCGGTATTGGTGCCGTCAACCGAAGGAATGGCGTGAAAATTCGGCATGTCGATCACGGTAAACTCGGGCTTATGAACGACAAGCTCTTCAGCGGTGGCGCTGATGAACATATTGCGGGCAAACAGTGAATGCCAGGCCTTCTCGGTTATCACCCGCACCGGCAGTCGATGCGCCGGACTAGCCCCGGCAAAGCAATCCTGTACAAACAGGTCCTTGCCATGCATATAGGCAAGCATCCGCTTGAACAGGGCATCAAATTTCACCGGGTCAAAGGGGCGGTTGACCTTGCCCCAGTTGATATGCTTATGGCAGGACGGCTCATCGACGATGAATTTCTCGTTGGCTGCCCGGCCGGTGTAGTGGCCGGTTTTTACGGCAACAGCCCCGAGATGGGTCACCAGCCCTTCGCCTCGCTTGACTATCTGCTCGTAAAGCACCGATGTCGGCGCTGTCCAGTAGATCAGGTTGGCATTGGTAATGCCGTGCTCTTCAAGACCGGTGCCGCGAGTGATGTCGTTAAGCCTCATAAGCTATCCTCCATGGTGAGTTATGAATCATAAGACTCCATTCGGATTATACCCGGTACGACAGATTCAGCAATGGCGGGAGCAGATATAAAAAGAGGCCGGGTCATGAGCGAAAATTCCGATCAATAACCCAGCCTCTTTATCTGCTGCTCTACGTTATGCTATTTAACGAGAATTACTCGTTCCACCCTTCCGGATGGACATCGCCGATCTGCTCCCAATGCTCCGGCGAACGCCAGAGAGAAGAGAGGATCAGCTCCCGGATATGGAGGAATTCCTTGGGGAGACGGTCATACATCTTGACGAACAGCTCCTCGTGGGAGATGACCTCATTCTGCCAGACGTCCCGGTCGACCGACATCAGGTCATTGAACTTCTCGCGAGGCATATCGAGCCCTTCCCAATCCATGTCCTCGTAGCGCGGCATCCAGCCAAGCGGGCTTTCGACCGCAGCAGCATGACCCTGAACTCGCTCGACAATCCATTTCAGGACCCGCATATTATCGCTGTAGCCCGGCCAGATGAACTTGCCGTCGGCATCCTTGCGGAACCAGTTGACGCTGAAAATCCGCGGCGGGCGGGGGATGGAGCGGCCGAACTGCAGCCAGTGAGCAAAGTAGTCGGCCATGTGGTAGCCGCAGAACGGCAACATGGCGAACGGGTCACGACGGACATTGCCGGTGGCACCTACTGCCGCGGCAGTGGTTTCCGAACCGAGGGTTGATGCAAGGTAAACCCCGAAGTTCCAGTTGAATGCCTGGTAGACCAGCGGCACGGTGTCCTTACGACGGCCGCCAAAGATAAAGGCGCTCATCGGCACCCCTTTGGGGTTTTCCCAATCGGCGTCAATACTCGGGCACTGGTATGCCGGCGAGGTGAAGCGTGAGTTGGGGTGGGCAGCCGGACGGCCACAACCCTTGGTCCACTCGTTCCCCTGCCAGTCAGTCAGTTTCTCCGGTACTTCACCGTCAATTCCTTCCCACCAGACATCACCGTCTTCGGTCAACGCCACGTTGGTGAAGATGGAATTCTTTTCGCAGGAAATCATGGCATTGGGGTTGGTCTTGTAGTTGGTGCCGGGAGCAACGCCGAAATAGCCATTTTCCGGATTGATTGCATAGACCTGACCATCGGGGCCGGGCTTGATCCAGGCGATGTCGTCACCGATGGTGGTTACCTTCCATCCCTTATCCTGGAAAGATTTGGGCGGAATGAGCATGGCAAAGTTGGTCTTGCCGCAGGCGCTGGGGAATGCTGCACCAACATAGGATTTTTCACCGGTGGGAGACTCGACGCCAAGGATCAGCATATGCTCGGCCAGCCACCCCTCATCTTTACCCTGCTTGGAAGCGATACGCAGGGCCAGGCACTTTTTACCGAGCAGGGCGTTGCCGCCGTAGCCGGAACCGAACGACCAGATGGCGCGCTCCTCAGGGAAATGAACAATGTACTTCTCTTTATTGCATGGCCAGGCGACATCCTTCTGGCCTGGCTGCAGCGGTGCGCCGACTGAATGGAGACAGGGGACAAATTCACCATCCTTGCCGAGAATGTCCAGCACCGCTTTACCCATGCGGGTCATGATCTTCATATTTACGGCAACATAAGGGGAGTCAGAGATCTCAACGCCGATCTTGGCGATGTTCGAGCCAAGCGGGCCCATGCTGAAGGGGATGACGTACATGGTACGACCCTTCATGCACCCTTTGAACAGCTTGTGCAGGTTTTCCTTCATCTCTTTCGGGTTCATCCAGTTATTGGTCGGACCGGCATCCTGTTTGGAAAGGCTGCATATGAAAGTGCGGTCCTCAACCCTGGCAACGTCAATCGGGTCAGACCAAGCCAGGTAGCTGTTCGGCCGCTTCTCGGGATTCAGCTTTCTGAAGGTGCCGCTTTGCACCAGAAGATTGCAAAGTTCATCGTATTCCTCTTGTGAACCGTCACACCAATGGATCCTCTCCGGCTCACACATGGCCGAAACTTCCTCAACCCACTTCAACAGCTGTTCATTCTTCGGAACGTCGTAACTCATTAACCTTGCCCCCTCTCAGATATTTAATTGAGCTTCTTCAAACTGCGAAGCCCATAATCGAGCCGAATGCTTATTTACCGGTTGTTACAGTTTGGGAAACTACCACAAAAATCACGAATTAAGGAAGAATAAAATTACGTGTAATATGAATAAAAATATCGTGACATGGGTCGGAATGGCTTCAACAGCCGATTGACAGGCAATTGCCCCGTGATACAATTCAGGGCACAATAAGAACAACCGAAAGGAATCAATGAAAATGTCCAGAATCCCTTACGTTGACAGGGAATTATGCATCAGCTGCGGACTCTGTGTTTCGACATGCCCGGGGGTGTTCCGGTTCGGCAGCGATTCGAAATCAGAAGTATACAACCCGACCGGCGCCGAAGAGAGGAAAATACAGGAAGCCATTGACGGCTGTCCGGTCCAGTGCATTTCGTGGCAGGATTAAAACGACCTCGATTAGTCTATTTTTTGTCTGCCTGCTTGATGATATCCAGTTCGTGACGGTCACCGGTCACCTTGATCCGCCAGACAAGACCGCAGGTGCCGCACTCTTTTACCGGCGATGTTTCTGCAGAAAACCCTTCAGAATGCATGTCAATTTCAACAGCTTCTCTTCCACCGCAATTCGGGCACTTCATTGTAATCTCCTTTTTTTGCCCCGGAGACAATCCGGGGCTCTGTCTCTTCCACATCAAGTTATGCTTTTTGTCACAACTGCCTTTAGGTTAAACCATAACTGTCTTTTCGGCAACAACAGTGCAATCTTTACATTTCAGCCAATTGCCGGTCGATCTCCGCAAGCAGGCCGTGAAGATCGGCCAGCTGCATATCGCCCATGTGAGCAATGCGGAACGTCTCACCCTTGATCTTGCCATAGCCGTCGTCAAAGGCATAGCCGGCTGCGGCAAGGCGCTTTTTGAGGGCGGCGAGATCAGTCCCCCTGGTGTTCCTGGCGCAGGTCAGGGTCATTGACAGGAACCGTTCTTCGGGGAAAAAGCTGTAGCCGCGCTCGATTACCCAATTTCTGACCAGAGACGCCATCTCCTTGTGCCGATCCCATCTCTTCTCCAGTCCCTCGGCAAAAATCCGCTCCAGCTGGCAATCCATGGCATAGATCTGGGAGATGCAGGGTGTCGACGGAGTGTTGTCCTTGTCGTCATTGGTGGCAAACTCGATGAAGTCAAAGTAGTAACCGCGCCCTTCAACGGTTTTGGCCCGGGCCAGTGCCCTTTCGCTGGCAGTGAACACCGCCAGCCCCGGCGGCAGGGCAAACGCCTTCTGGACGCCGAAGATGCAGCAATCGATGCCGAGTTCATCAACCGGGATCTTCAGGGCACTCATCGAGGACACGGTATCGATAATGGAAACGACGTCCGGATACTTCCGCAGCACCTCGGCAATTTCCGGCAACGGCGACATCACGCCGGTGGAGGTCTCGTTGTGGATCAGGGTCATGGCGTCGTATTTGCCGGTAGCCAGCGCCTGGTCCACCATTTCGGCGGTAATCGGCTTGCCCCACTCTGCCTTGAAGGCATCGGCCTCTTTGCCGCAGCGCTTGGTCACATCGTGCCATTTGTCGGAAAAAGCGCCATTGCAGAAGTTGGCGCACCGCTTTGCCACCAGGTTCCGGATTGCGCCTTCCATAACGCCGAAGGCGCTGGAGGTGGCCAAGAACACCCGGGAGTCGGTAAACATCAGTTTTTTAAGGTTATCCGTAACCCGCTTGTGCAGTTGGGCATACTCTGCCATCCGGTGCCCGATCATCGGCTTGGCCATGGCAGCCAGGATTTCTGGAGCAATCTCAACCGGCCCCGGGATAAAGAGTTTTTTGTGCATTTTGATCTTCCCCTGCAAAATCGAAATAGAGCATTGCCAAAACGGAAATGTCACCAGAGGCTAACAAATGCCGGAACTGCTTGTCAATAGCCCCACTGTAAAATTCGGACGGTCAGTGCGTATCCTTGACCGGAAAAACCGGGATCACCTTGTTGAGACCCCAAAACAGGACAAACGGCGTAATCGCCACCAGCAGCGCTCCGAACAGCCCTTCCTTGAAGGTCTCCAGGTTATCCGGCCAGATCGGCAGATGATAATGCATAAACCCGCTAAACGAGGAGGAGAACGCCTGGCCGCCGATGACCACGTTCCAGCGCATCATGAATACGCCAAGCAGCACCAGCAGGGTCCCGGCTACGGCACGACGGATCGTCAGACGCGGCAACAGCAGCAGGAAAAACGGGATCAGGTTGCCCATGCCGTACTGGATCACGAAAATATTAACAAAATCCTTGCCGTAGATGACGCTCCTCAGGATATCCCACGACTTGACGGCGGTGTACCCGCGGAAGATCAGGTCTAGCAGCTCCAGGGTAATCGCCAGAATCAGGAACATGACCAGGTAGCGCGCTGTCATGGTGACCACCTGCAGCTCCGCGCTTTTCATCTCGTCGAGCAGCGGCAACGCCGGACTGCTTTTTTGCTTCCAGGCATGCAAGGCCTTGCGGATCTCCATGGTGGCAATGTAGGTGACAATGCAGAGCGCAATCCCGGATACCACCGCCGAGCAGATGAAGATCACCGGCATCAGCGGCGTCATCCACAGGGCATTGGCCTTTACCGAGCCGAAAATGAAACCGGCGTAGCCATGGAGGAAACAGGCCACTGGGATACCGGTACCGGCCAGCAGCTTGACCGCCCGCTCATCCTTTTCCAGTGCCTGTTCGCTGATATCCCAGGCGCCGAGGGTCAGCACCGAATAGAGCACATAGCGAAACTGTTGCGTGACACTCCGCCCGGTCAGCTGCCGCAGTTCCAGAGCGGTTTCGACAAAGTATTTCCGGTAGACAAACCAGAGCTCCGCCGCCACGATCATGCCGTAGGTAGTGAACACAATGCCGAAGGCGGCAATAGCAGAAGTGAAATGAGGGGTCATCATCACCTCGATGCCGCGGAACGGGAACTGGAGATGCAGCAGCAGCGGCATCATGGCCACCGGCAGCAGGGCAAAGGAGAAGACCAGGGAAAACCGGGCGATCTCCTTCAACTGCTTCACGCCGAAGACATGATAGAGCGACGACAACACGAAAGCACCGGCAACCAGACCGGTCATGAACGGATACATCACGATCTGGATGGTCCAGTAGATATATTCATTGGGGTAGACAAACAGCTCCTTGGCGGTCCAAACCTCACCATGCACCATGGCTACTTCACCTCCTTGGACATGCCTAAATAGAAGACTTGCGGTTTGGTGCCATACTCCTCTTTCAAAACTGCAACCCGCTCGGTCATGATGATCCTGGTCACCGGGTCCTCAGGGTCCTTGATATTGCCGATGGTGCGCGCCCCGAAGGGGCAGGCTTCGACGCAGGCGCTCTTCATCCCCTTGGAGATCCGGTGGTAGCAGAAGTTGCACTTCTCTGCCGCCTTGTACACCGGATGGAAGAATCTAACCCCGTACGGGCACCCCATAACGCAGTAGCCGCAGCCGATGCACCAGGTGCGGTCCACCAGCACCACCCCGTCAGGGGTTTGGTACGTTGCGCCAACCGGGCAGACCTGGACGCAGGGCGGATTTTCGCACTGGTTGCACAGTTTGGGCACAAAAAAGGCCTTGGTGATATCCTCATCCCTGATTTCCAGCATCCCCTTACCGGCCTGGTCAATGGCCTTTGTGGTAAAGCCGTCCCGGGCTGCCTTGGGTGAGTCGGTATGCACCTTGCCGTCCCTGGTGACCACGTATCGCTCAACCCAGGTCCTGGAAACATTGGCATCATAGGGAATCTCGTTCTCCAGCTTGCACGCCCTGACACAGAAGCCACAGCCAACGCACTTGCGGGTATCAACCAGGAACACCCAGCGGACCTTTGCCGGATCCTGTTTTTCGGCCAGCAGCCGCTGCGGGTTGAAGATCTCCAGGCCGGCAACCGGCACGGCCACACCACCGATGAAAAGCATCGCTTTTTTACAGAAATTCCGCCGGGAAATCATCGCTTGGCCTCTTTTCTCACCGCAGCCCGTAACGGGTTATGCGGATAATGGCACAGGACACACTCGGCCTCGGGATGGTGCGTCGCCGGGTTGATCCCCTTGATGCCGCCCCTGGCACTGTTAGGGTACGGCAGTTTGAAGTGGCAGCGCACGCAGAGCTGGCGGCTCCGGTTGATTTCCAGGGTGCGCGGATCCTGTGGATGGCCCAGGGCCGGGCCATGGCAGTTTTCGCACATTATTGCCGCATGAGGGGAATCCTTGATATCCAGATATTTGTCCTTGTGACAGTTAATGCAATAGGCAGTGGTCCGATACTTCACCTTGATGTTTTTCCAGTCGGTCTCGTTACCTTTCCGATGCCAGCCATACATGTACCCCTGCTCGTGAATACCGAAATCATCGGGCACCAGCACCAGCCGCATGCAGAGGATTGTGGCAACAACAGCCAGTGCCACAAACAATGGTCGCCAGACATGACTCATAGCGCATCGCCTTTCAGAAACTTTCTGGTTAAAACAGCACTTCGGCTTAAAAGCAGTTCTTTGACTTTAATCATTTTATAACAGCGTTCATTAGATGCAAGCTGTGCAAAACAATAATCCTCTGGCAAGGCTTGAAACCCGCAAAACTTTCAGTAAGATGAGATGGAAATGATTATAAATTTTTGTTTTGACAAACCACAGCACCGCGATATAGATTTACCAACCTTTGGCCTTTAACTAGGCAGTTTCAATAAGATTTTCTTAACAAGGAGCAGCTATGCACAAGACTTTCAGGTATGCATGGAACATGGTCAGTATTGCCGGGATGATCATTGCAATTGTCGCCACAGGGCTGATCATTGCATTCCTCTCCATGGAAATCATCATGGGGATTGACCACCCCTATCTCGGTCTGCTTACCTTCTTCCTCTTCCCTGCCATGCTTGTTACCGGGCTCCTGATTATTCCTGCCGGCATGTGGCATACCAGGAACAAACTGCGCGCAGCCGGCGCCGGCGCCGTCATCCCGCCTCTGCCGAGGCTGGACCTGAACGACAAGCACCAGTTGAAACTGACGGTGTTCTTTTCCATCGCCACAGTGGTGTTCGTGCTGCTGATAACCATCGCCACCATCAAAGGCTTTGAATTCACCGAATCGACGACCTTCTGCGGCGAACTGTGCCATGTTGTCATGAAACCTGAGCATACAGCCTGGAGCAACTCCCCCCACGCCAAGGTCAAGTGCGTTGAATGCCATGTCGGCCCAGGCGCCGAGTGGTACGTCAAGGCCAAGATCTCCGGTCTGCGCCAGGTTTGGGCCGTACTCACCCACTCCTTCCCGAGCCCGATCGAGACCCCGATTGAAAACCTCCGCCCGGCCCGGGACACCTGCGAACATTGTCACTGGCCTGAGAAGTTCTATTCAGGCCGGCAGAAGATCTTCTATCACTATGCCCCTAACGAGCAGAACACCCCGCGCGAGGTCAACCTGCTGATCAAGATCGGCGGCACCCCCAAGTCGCCTCACGCCATGGGCATCCACTGGCACATCGGCACCGAGGTCAACTACATCGCCCGGGACAAAAAGCGCTTTGATATCCCGTATATCGCGGTAAAAGAGAAAGACGGCTCCATCACCGAGTACATGGACAGCGAAAAACCGCTGACCAAGGATGAAGTCGCCAAGGGTAAAAAGCGGATCATGGACTGCACCGACTGCCACAACCGGCCGACCCACATCTACCATTCGCCGGGTCAGGAGATGGACGAAAGCATCGTGTCCGGCAAGGTCGATTCAAACCTGCCGTTCATCAAGAAGGTCGGCGTGGAGCTGCTTGAAAAGCCGTACAAGAGCACCGAAGAAGGGGTAAAGGCGATCGAGACCGGCATCAAGGATTACTATGCCAAGAATTACCCCAAAATAGCCCAGGAGAAGGCCGCCGGCATTGCAGACGCGGTACGGCATATCCAGGGGATGTACAAGCGCAATTACTTCCCGGAGATGAAGATCACCTGGAGCACCTATCCCAACCATATCGGCCACTTCTACACGCCGGGGTGCTTCCGCTGCCACGACGGCAAGCACAAGACCGCCAGCGGCAAGATTATCTCCAAGGACTGCAACCTCTGCCACACCGTCATCAGCCAGAAGCAGGAGAACATCCCGGCCGGCACCCAGGTCAAGGATTTCGTGCATCCGGTTGATATCGGCGACGAGATGATGAAGACCAACTGCAGCGAGTGCCACCTGGCAGCAGGCCATGACGTGCCCGGCGGCGGCGAAGGGAAACAGTCCAAGCACCATTGATTATTGAAGCGCCATCCGGCTGAACAGTTGCCGGAATCCATATCCAGGCTGCCCGCGAACACGGGCAGCCTTTTTTATTGCCGCCTGCCATAGCCTGCGCACCATTAATAAACAGCCCTAATAAAGCCATTTTACTCAAAGCTCAATCATGCTATAACCTACCGAAACTATGTGCTACAGCCAAAAAGGTAGCCCATGAAGACGTGGGTCTAGTACAGCCGGGGAAAAGACAATAGTTTCTTATATAAGAAACCTCATAGGCATCTTATATAGGAAATATATTTCCTATATAAGAAACAAGTTTCCTATATAGGGAAACTGTTCAACAACGAGTTGAGAAAAGAAATTAGAACTTACTCCCCACAGAAAAGGACAACTTAATTATGGGTTTTTTCGACAAGATCTTGGGAAAGAATGCTACAGAAGATACGACAACACCTGGGGAAGTTGATTTCATTGCTGCCCTGGCGATGCACCTGCGCGGTGAAGTGGACGCGGCGCTTACCACCTATGCCAGGCTTGCCGGAGAACACCCCGACGATAACCTTATCCCGTTTTTTGCTGCAGCCGCCAAGGCCAGCAAAGGAGACATCGCCGAGGCGGCGGAGAACCTCCGCGCGCTCAGCGAGCAAAGTTCAGCGAAAGGTGAGACCATTTCCCGCGCCATCTCGCTCGACCTGGCCGCGCTGATCAACGGCGCGCCGTTTCTGACCGTTCCGGCTATTGCCGAGATCATTGGCTCTTTAGGAGACCAGCTCAAGGATGAGGGGTTTGTTCAGGCAAGCGCGGTTTGTTTCGAAATCGCCGCAGGACTCGTGCCGGACAATGCCCATATGCTCCATAAGCTTGGCGATACGCTTCACGACCTTTGCATCTACGACTACGCGGAAAACGTGCTGCAGGAAGCGCTGAAACACGCGCCGAACCACTGGGGGGCGATCTATACCTATGCCGTACTGTTGCAGGACCTTGGGCGGTTCGCCGAGGCGATTGACTATTATGAAAAAGCGGTCAAGCTGAACCCGGACCATGCGCGCTGCCAAAACAATTACGGCGCCGCCCTGATGATGTCCAACCAGCTCGAAGCAGCCCTCGCCCATTGCACTTTGGCCGCAGAGCTGGACCCTGAGTTCCCGTTGGCCCAGATCAATCTCGGCAATATCCAGTTGCTGATGCAATCCTACGAAGCCGCTCGCAACAGCTTCAGCGCGGCAATCGCCCTGGATGAGAATCTAGCCAAAGGCTATTTCGGACTCGGCGCGGCTGAGGAATCCCTGGGCAGCGACCCCGGGAAAATCCGGGAGTTGTACTTGAAGGCCATTGAACTCAGCCCCGCATTTCCCGAGGCCCATCACGCACTGGGCAACCTGCTCGGTCGCGCAGGCAATCCGGAAGCGTTAGAACACTTTGCCGCGGCAGAGCAATTGGACAACACCCTGGCGGATCTCCAGAGGGATTTCGGCACTGTCTGCCTGCAGTTGGGACAACGGCAGGAAGCGCTGGTACACTTGAGAATGGCGCTTGAGCAAAACCCGGATGACGCTACAGCCCGGGAAATTCTTGCGCAGGCAGAAGCTGACAATCCGGCGTAAGCCGAGCATCCAGCTTCATTCATCATCAGGCGGTAACCATGGTCCGGACCATCAAGAAGAGATCAGTGAAGAGCGGCCTGCCACCCGGCACCCTCGTCCACATTGGCGAGCTGCGCGACCGGGATATCAGGATCTCGGTCATGAATTACCATGCCGGAGGATGCGAGGAAAAGGAGATCAAGGCCATTGAGGAGTGCATGAGCCACTCCGATACCGCCATTGTCAGCTGGATCGACGTGGAGGGGTTGCACGAGATCGAGGCCATCCGGCAGCTGGGAGATTGCCAGAAACTGCACCCCCTGGTCCTGGAGGATATCCTCAATACCTACCAACGCCTGAAAGCCGAAGATTACGGCGATTACCTCTACATTGTCCTGAAAATGCTGCGTATCAACACAGACGGTGAGATCGTCACCGAGCAGGTAAGCCTCGTCCTGGGGAGCAATGTCGTTATCTCCTTCCAGGAAGGGGTGGAGGGGGACGTATTCAACCCGATCAGGGAACGGCTCAGAAACGGCAAGGGGAAGATCAGGGAACTGGGGGTCGACTACCTCGTCTATGCCTTGATGGACGCCATTGTTGACAACTATTTCGTGGTAATGGAGCAGGTGGGGGAACGGATCGAGGCGTTGGAAGACGAGGTGATGGCCGATCCGTGTCCGGAGACAGTGCGGAAAATCCACCAGCTGAAGCGTGAGGTGATCCTGCTGCGCAAGGCAATCTGGCCGCTGCGCGAGGTGATTGGCGCCCTGGAACGCCGGGATTCGCAGCTGATCAGCGAAACAGTGGTGATCTACCTGCGCGACATCTACGACCATACCATCCAGGTGATCGATACCATCGAGACAAGCCGGGACATGCTGTCTGGCATGCTCGATGTCTACCTGTCGAGCATCAGTAACCGGATGAACGAGATCATGAAATTCCTCACCATCATCGGCACCATCTTCATCCCCCTCACCTACATTGCCGGTGTCTACGGGATGAACTTCCAGTTCATGCCCGAGCTTCACTGGCAATGGGGGTATTTCGCCTGCCTCGGCCTGATGCTGTCAGTCGCTGTTTCCCTGCTTTTTTATTTCAAACGGAAAAAATGGCTGTAACTGAGGCAGGGCAGCGCCAGATTCACTGCTCCTCTTCGGTCATCTCAGGTTCTTCATCGGGCAGTTCGTCGTCGTCAAAATCGTCGGCCATGATTCTTTCGAGGAATTTCCGGTTATCGTCGATCACCCGCTTGATCTCGCTGGTGAGTTCGTCCACCACGCCCTTCTCCTGCTCGGTTGCCTCCGGTTGAGCCATGGTCAGACCTCTGCCTCCCGAAGAAATGCTGCAGCATCCTCCGGCGCCGTCGGATTAATGTAGAAACCGGTCCCCCATTCGAAACCGGCAATCTGGGTCAGCCGCGGCACCAGCTCGATGTGCCAGTGGTAATCCCAGGCCAGGGAGCCCCAGTAATCGGGCTTGCCGAGACGCTGGTGCGCGGGTGGCGCCGTGTGCAGGATGAAGTTGTACGGCGGATCCTTGAGTACCACTTTCAGCCGGCAGAGCATATCCTTCATGGCTTGCGCCAGCGCCCCCAACTGGCCGTCATTGAGCAGGGCAAAGTCATGGCAATGCTTCTTGGGAAAAAGCCGCAGCTCGAACGGCGATGCCGAGGCATAGGGAGTCAGGGTAACGTAATCGGGAAACTCCTTGACCACCCGCTCGCCACAGGAGATCTCGAAATCAATCATGTCGCAGAAGATGCAGCGCTCCTTGGTGGCAAAGAACTCACGGCAGGCATTGAGCTCGGTCGTTGCCACCGGGGGAATCAGCGGCACGGCGATCAGCTGACTGTGGGAATGCTGGAGCGTAGCGCCGGCCAAGGTGCCATGGTTCTTGAACAGCACCATGTAGCGCAGCCGGAAATCCTGGCGAAGGTCAAGGTAGCGTGCCCGGTATGCCTTGAGGACATCGGTGAGCTCGGCAATGGAAAGGTCGGCCAGTCCCCGGTCATGGTCCGGAGTTTCGATGATTATTTCATGAGCGCCAATGCCGTCCATGACATCGTAAAGCCCATAACCGCGGCTCTTCACCTCCCCCTCAACCCGTAATACCGGATACTTGTTCGGGATGACCCGCACCTTCCAGTTGGGGGTATTGGCAGGGCCCGGCGGGCGAATGGCGAAGATCTCCTGGGGGGTGCGCGCCTCGTGGCCATAGCAAAATGGGCAGCTGATCATGGTGGTAGCCGGGGTATCCTGGTGGAAATCCAGGGGACGGCGCCCCCGTTCGGTGGCGATGATTACCCAATGTTTTTTGAGGGGGTCCCAACGAAGCTCGGACATCGACTCTCCTTAAATCAGCCAGTTATCAAGTTCCAGACTGTCACCCAGGTACTTTAATTCCATCGGCGCATCAGCAGGCCACCGACCAACTTCCTCACCGTCTCGCTGCAGCGTTATATAAAGCTGCAGCGGCTCTCCCTGAACCGGCTTGATCGCAGCAAGGGGCAGGGTCACCTCGCAGATCTTGCGGATCTTGTAGCGATAGCGGTTCCTGGTGGCACGGAAACCGCTGGCACTCTTTGCCGCAAGATAGCCGCTATCTTCGCTGCGGCCAATCGCCAGACGATACTCCTTCTGCCGGGCACCGATAAAAATATACAGCGTATCTGTTGAGCCGAGCAGCTGATCCAGGGCAACAGCCCCATCGATCCGGAGATGGAGCGATTCCCGGTCATAGGCGTAGAAAAAGGAGTGGAGGCTGCTTTCCGATGAGTGCATGGCCGATGACTGGCGCGAGAGATCGAAGAGACCCGCCGGGAGCCACTCGAAATAATCAGTCACCAGACCGTCGATCACCGGGGTTATGAACGAGGACGGTTCACGGACAAAACCGGCTTCCCGCGTCTTTTTGATCGGCTCGTACAGTTCCCGCGGGAGATCCTGGCCCAGAAGCCGGTAGATATTGATCAGATGCTTGCGGAACAGCGCGTCGAACCGGTCGGCATGCGCCGAGAAATGATCGTCGCCGTACCACCAGAACCAGTCGCTCCCCTCTGCGGCAAAGAGCGCCTTGCAGATCAGCCGGGCCGTGTCGTCGGCCTCGACCGCCATGTTTGACGCGCCCCGGCCTGCCGCCAGCAGCGCGGCGACCTGGGGATTCCGGGTGACAGCCGCCTCGCGGGCCCGCTCCAGGTAGTCCCAGGCAAGGTTCTCTTCCGGATGGCCGACCCAGATGCCGTAATTGGCATTGATCCACGAGCCGGGGTGAATATGGGTCAAGGTCTGCTTCGGCTTGATTGTTGCCACCGCCTCTGTGGCTGTGACCAGCCGGAACTCCGCAGAACCGGCAATGGCGGCATAGAGCGTCGACAAAAACGGGTTGGCATTGTCCGGGTAATATTCCCAGGCATTCTCGCCGTCAAGGATGACCGGCACCAGGCTGCTCGTTGGAAACTGTTGCCGGATCCGGCGCAGGCGCTCCATGAAATCCTCGATGGCGCGACCGGTGTCCCACTGGGAATAAGTAAAACCGATCAGATCGGAAAGTGCATGGTCGCGGAAGATCACCCCCAGCTCGGCACCGTCGCAGCCAAAGCGGTAGGGGTGATACAACCCTTCGCGGTTCTGGCCAGTGATGCCGGGCACCGTATGCTGCAGGATCGCCTCGTCGGTTGCAGCCCATTTGATGCCGCAATCGCAGATGATCTTGAGCGCTTCATCGCTCACCGACCCTTCTGAGGGCCACATCCCTGCCGGGGTAAAACCGAAGATTCGTTCAAAGCAGGCAATACCTTCCATGATGTGGCTGCGGGCATCCTCGGGGTGGCAGAAGCGGGCCGCCGGGATATTGGCCTTGGGCATTGACACCTGGGCGATCTTCATGTCGCATAGCAGTGGCAATATCGGGTGATAGTAGGGAGACAGGGACAGCTCGGCCTTTCCCTCGTCATGAAGCTTGCGGTACAGCGGGATGATGGCGTTGATGACCTCTTGCTGGGCGGCAAAAAGCCGGTCACGATCCGCAACGGTATAATTGCGCCCTTTGGCCAGCAGCTCCCGGAATTCGGGCCAGCGGTTCCGCGCTGCCTCTCCGGTCCAGGCCAGGAAAAAGCAGACCTGGAGATCGATGATCTCCTGGCGGCGGAAACTGCGGATGCTTGCCTGGCGCTTGGCGGCATCGCCGTCACCGGCCAGCTGCAAGAGTTCGAGGTAACGCGGCTGTGGCTCGATCATCCGCTGCCGGTTGGCAGCAAAGAAGATATCGAGCATCAGGGCAATATCGTCCTCGGTCATGTCGCCGGGGTCCATCCGGCCAAGCCTCAGCACCGGGTCATTGGCTGTGCCGGCCGCATAATCTTCAAGCTGTTCCAGGAGCGACGGCACCAGGTTGAACACCGCTTTGGCCCCGGGAGTTGCCGCGACGATCGCCGGCATGTCGTAATAATCCTTCACGGCATGCAGGTAGGTCCAGGGGAGCACATACTCTCCCCTGACCGGATCTTTGTAGAATGGCTGATGCATATGCCAGATAAATAGTATGTCGAGCGGCTTTGACATCAGTGCCTGTACCTATGTTGTTAACAGTAATGAAACGTTGGCCAGCCGGTTACCCCTATTGCAGTTCCTTCTTCCACTTCTCGACCTTCTTCTGATACTCGGCCAACAACCGGTGAACAACCTTGGGGTCCTTGCCTTCGGCAACGACATGGACGAAAGGCTGGTACTGGTCCGGCAGCACCAGCACCCAGTCCTCGCCAAAATGAACCTTGATGCCGTCGATGAAGGTTGCCTCGCAGTCAAGGCTGTCCTCGCTCATCTTGCGCATGATCCCCCCCTTCA
The DNA here is from genome assembly GCF_018476885.1 of Geoanaerobacter pelophilus. Taxonomy (NCBI): domain Bacteria; kingdom Pseudomonadati; phylum Thermodesulfobacteriota; class Desulfuromonadia; order Geobacterales; family Geobacteraceae; genus Geoanaerobacter; species Geoanaerobacter pelophilus. The sequence continues at coordinate 153,269 of NZ_JAHCVJ010000005.1, read as the reverse complement.
TCTCCCAGGCGCAGGTAATGCGGCTCTGCAGAAATGTCCGGTGGGGAATCTCTCCGTATATGACCGACATCGGCACACCAGAGGTTGCCAGCAGTTCCACGGTCTTGACAACGGTAAACATGCCGTCAAACCCGGTCTGAAATTTGGGAAAGGCAAAGCGGCCGTCCATTGAACCGGCCATAATGACTTCGGAGGCGAGAGACGCCTCGATCATGGCGCGTTCCGAGTTCTTGGTCCTGATTACGGCGCACCCTTTTTCGCTGGCCATGATCTCGACCACCGACGGCGCTGATACCGGCACGGCAAAGGTACCTTTCTGGCCGCTCCGCAGAAACAGCGCCACCATCAACGGCAGGGTCTCCTCGGCAGTGTAGACTTTGCCGGTCTCGTCAACAACGATAACCCCTTCCACGGTGGGGTCCAGCCAGAAACCGGCCCTGGCCTCCAGAGAAGTGACGATTTTCGACAACTGGCTGAGGCTCTGCGGCCGCTCATCGGCGTTCTTGATGCCCCGTTCCTCGTCGACATAGGCGTTCAGGGCAATCACTTCGATGCCGAGATCGTTCATGATCGGCGGAAGAAGCTGCCCGGCCGGCGAGTGATTGAAATCGATAACGATCTTGGAGTTCTGCTTTTTCAGGAGATCGCGATTTACTCCCCGGGCAAACCCTTCCCGGTAAAAATCGATAACCTGGGGCAGTTCGGTGATCCCTCCCGGCTCCTTGTGGTGCGCCCGCCGGAAATTCTCCTTGAAAAATATCCGTTCCACGTTTTTCGCCATGGAACTGGAGAAATCGAGGCCATCGCCATCAAGAAAGACAATCTCGGTCAGTGCCGGGTCTTCCTGGCTCTGCCGGAAATGGACCCCGCCGACCTCGCCGAAGGTTTTCAGCTTGTAGCGCACGATCGGCAGCGGCATCATCTTCAGGTCGCGGACATTGACCCCTGCCGACAATATGCCGCCAAGAAAACTCCGCTTGAGCATCCGGGAAGCGAGAAAGGCGTCGCGGGCAGCCAGGACGAAACTCCCTTTGGGAAGCGACGTGCCGTAGGCGCACCCCAGCTTGGCAACAAACTCAGGGGTCAGCTCGACATTGGTCAACCCCTTGATGATCGCCCCTTCAAAAAGCGACTTCTTCCATTTTTCGCCCCAGATCATGTTGTCAGTGACTGTAGCGCCCGCCTCGATCAGCTTGCGCGGCCAGACCTTGACGTCGCGCTTGATGTAGGCCTCTTCGCCGATCGAGGTATCATCGGCGATGATCCCTCCTTCTTCGATCACCACCCCCTGGCCGACACTGACATTGTTGCAGATAACGGAATCAACGATCTTGGCCCCTTTTTTCAGGTAGACGTTGTCCCAGATCACGCACCGGGACAGTTTCACCCCCGGTTCGATGGTGCAGTTACGGCCGATAACCGAATCCTTAATCTGGCTGCTGCCGAAGATCTGCGAGTTGTCGCCAACTACCACCGTGCCGTCGAGCAGCGCGGATTCATCGAGGCGGACATCGGTGCCCAGCCGGAGGTCACGCCCGACCACATCCTGTTTCGGCTCGTCGATCTTGACGTTTATCCGCCCCCGGAAGATGTCGTGGTGCGCTTCGCGGTATGAATCGGTGTTGCCGACATCACGCCAGTAACCCTTGATCGGATAACCGAAAAGCTGCTCCTTTTTCTCCAGAAGCATCGGGAAGAGGTCCTGGGAAAAGTCAAAGTTTTCATTGGCCGGGATAAAATTGAAGATCTCCGGCTCAAAGACATAAATGCCGGTATTGATCGTATCGGAGATAACCTCGCCCCAGCCCGGCTTTTCCAGGAACTGGATGATGCGCCGCTCTTTGTCGGTGATCACGACCCCGAACTGCAGCGGGTCTTTTACCGAGGTCAGCGTTATGGTGGCCAGCGCCTTGTTGTCACTATGGAAATCCATGACCTTTTTCAGGTTGAAGTCGGTCAGGAGGTCGCCGCTGATGACCAGGAACCGTTCATCAATATATTTTTCGGCGCATTTCACCGCACCGGCAGTGCCCATATCTTCAAGAGGGGTAACATAGGTGATCTTGACGCCGAAATCCGAACCATCCCGGAAAAAGTTCTTGATCACGCTCGGCTGATGATAGAGCAGCATCACCAGGTCGGTTATCTCGTATTTCTTGAGCAGTTCCACAATGTGCAGCATTATCGGCCGGTTGATGAGCGGAATCATCGGTTTGGGCATATTGCAGGTAAGTGGCTGGATCCGAGTGCCGAATCCGCCGGCCATGATTACTGCTTTCATAAAAAAAGAGCTCCTTATATCGGTAGAAAGTTCGGAGAGAACCGTTCAGGAATTACCTGTTCTGCTTCTTTGCCAGCACTTTTTTTATTTCATCCTTCAGCTCCTGCAGATCGCTGGATTTTACGACATAGCCGTCTGCCAGCCAGGCGGAAAAATCATCCTTGTAACAGGAAAACGCCGAGCACAAGACAACCGGCAGGTCGTGCCTGTCCTTGACGATCTTCTGCAGGAGATCGAGGCCACTCTCGTTCTTCAGCTTGATGTCGAGCAGGATCAGGTCAAACTGCTCATTCTGCAGTTTTTCCACAGCCTCAACCGCCGAACCGGCGGTGACCACGTCATACCCCTCTTCGCCAAGCTCCTGCGAATAGAGCAATCTGATGCTGGATTCATCATCTACGACCAATAACCTTGCCATTGTTACTCCTCCTTCTGCAAATGCAGCCTGATAATATATCGCATCCCACCCCCTTGAGACCTTTCAATCTCAAGGCTGTTTCCAGACTTTTCCAGAATTGTCCTGCATATCGGCAGTCCGACCACTCCTGCCACCCCAAGCTCCTGAGTTGATGAAAACGGCGTTGCCATGGTTTCCCAGACATCTTCCGGCAAAGAGCCGTTTTGATCGTAAATCTCCAGCATAACCACATGGTCCCACCACCTGCTGCACACCAGGAGTTCGCCACCGGGGGACCGGTTTTCAAGCGCAGTAACCAGCAGGGTCCGAACGCAATAGGAAATCTGTTTGTAGTCTATCAGCACCGTGGGAAGATCTTCGGCAAGCTCAAAACGACAGGAGCAGTCAACCGCGGCAAATTTGGGCTGCAGATCCCGGCACGAGTCCTCCAGCAACTGATTAAGGTCCCACTGATCCTTTACCGGGTACAGGGAATCGGAATAGTTCAAGATCTCGACCAGGACATCTTCCAGCTGCCGCGCTTCCTGGATTATTGACGAGAGGTATTCCTTCTTCGGGTCATCCACTTCGATGCTCTTCAGCAGCGATCGGGCAAAGCCGCCGATAACCATGAGCGGATTCCTGATGGAGTGGGCAATGCTTGAAGTGATCCGCCCGACAAGGGCCATCTTCTCCATTTTGACGATCAGTTCCTGCTGCTCCTGCAGTTTGCGGTTGGCAAGGGTCAGCTTGTCCACCTCTTCATGCAGCTGCTCGTAGAGAGAGGCCCTGACCAGGGCAAACGCCACCGGAAAGGCAAAGGTCTCTATCGACTGGATGTCCTGATGAGTTATGGCCCGCTGGGTAATAAAGTTGTCGGCAATCAGTACCCCGATTTTGCGGTTACCCGAGATGAGGGGCATGACCAGAAAGCTGTCAACATTGAGAATTTCGGCAAACTCCCGGGAAACCAGCGGATTATTGAAAGCCTCCACCACCAGGATAGGCCGCTTTTCGTGCAGTGATCTGGTGAGGATGTGCGTCTGGTCTTCAAGCGGCACTGAAAGCCGTTCCAAAATGTCCTGAAATTTGACTTTTTCGGAGAAGAGCTTGTTCTCCCTGAAAAATTGCGCCATCTCCTTGAGGGTCAGATTGGTCTGCTCCACCTCTTGCCAGATGTGCCACGCCTCTTCATAACTCCTGGGACCAACCCCCAGGTATCCCCGCAGGTAATTCTGGTCTTTGTCGCACATCAGCAGGAAAGCCCGGTTCATGCCAAACCCTTTGCCGGCGGTAATGGCAGTCATGGCAACCGACAAGACTTCATCCAGGTCCATCGAGGTTTGCAGCACCGTACTCAATTCATGAAGAAAGCGGATCTCGCGGGTTTTGCTGTTGAGAAATCCGTCCATTGATTCCAGCCGAACCCGCAAATCAACGAGTTCGACAGTCAGGATCTTCAGTATGGGCGCCAACGGTTCACCGGCACTTTTCATCCCTTCAAGTTCCGAGATGAACCGCGGGCAATTCGAGCATTTCTCTATGACCCTGCGCTCATGGGAGACAAGCAGATCCTCTTCACCCGGTTCGATATACGGGCAATCCCCGGGAGAGATAGTTACATTATGCCAACAGCATTGCAGGTTCAAACATCCCTCCAGCCTTGCTAATGCAATATCAACGGGTTTCAGTATAGCAGCCCCCTGCTTCATTTCAAGCTGCTGCCGGTGCAATCTTCTCAGCCTTGCCATTTTAGGCGGGCCATGATAAGAACAACAAAATAGTCACGGTATTTATTAGTGAGGGGCAGAAATGAAAATTACCAGGGAAGATGTCGAAAAAGTTGGGCAATTGGCGCGTCTGGAGCTGAGCGGAGACGAGATCGCCACACTAACCGGCCAGATGGATGCCATTCTTTCTTATGTTGAGAAACTGAATGAACTGGAAACGGACCACATTATCCCGACTGCCCATGCTGTCCCGCTGGAAAATGCCTTCAGAGCGGATATTACAACGCCGTCAATTGGCGCTGTCAATGCACTCTCGTCAGCACCGGACCGGGTGGATGATTTTTTCCGGGTACCGAAAGTGATCGAATAACCGGCTGTTATCATTTAAGTCCTGTAAAAAAAGGGGGCGGCTCAATCGAGTCGCCCCTTTTTAATACCCATACTCCCGTGACCATCCATTTTATACGGCTTTTTTAACCTCGCCACCCGACTGTTGCAACGAATTGATAAACTCCTGCATGACACTGTCGGAATCACCGGTATTATAGGCAATTATATTGCGCAGCTGGGTGAAAGAATCAAGGTCCATTTCCTGAAAATGCACGACAATCAGGCCGTCGTCGGCTCTGAGTACCGTCCCGACCAGAGAGATTGAGACTTCAAGACGCTGCATGGTCCCCACCAGATACAGGGTCACCCTGGCCACATCTCCTTTTTTCAGATTCTCCGAAGTTTTTAGGCAGACGCCGTTCAGGCTGAGGTTTTCTATCTCTGATTTGAACGATTTCGCCTGACAACTGACAAAGGCTTCAACTCGTATCGGCACGCGGGTAAATTTTCGTTTTTCCATGGATCTTCTCCTCTTGCCTACGGTTGCATGCTCCTTAAATAGTGGTGCATCCATTTTTAGTGCCGGCGCCACCAATCCGTAACAACCTGAAAAATAAGAGCTATCATCAACCAAGCTGTGTAGCAGATAGTAACAGCTGTACAGATCTGTAACAGACGAGTCATTGCCTGAGCAGATCACAAAAAGTTTAAGCTCCCAGATCCTATTAATTAATAGCAAGACTTGCATTAAAAGCCGCCCATGGTACCCTTATGTTCGCTATATGCTGGCAGAGGAGGCAAAGTGTAATGGAAGGACGAAGAGACAAGCGGGCACAAGTCCAGATTGGCTGCTGGATCGTCAGCCCGGGTGGGGAATCCTGCTGTTGCTCAACATTCGATATTTCCGACAATGGCATATCCATAGCCACCAATTCTCCCCTTCCGGTTGGGCAGACAATATGCCTTCAGTTCTACACCCCGCAATCCGCATCAGCTCTCTCCATATCGGCAGAGGTTATCTGGAGCAATACCGGCCAGGACAGTGCCATGGGGCTCAGGTTTCTGAACATTACCGAAGAAGAGGTTAAACAGCTCCGGGAAATGACCGCCCAGATGCTCCAACGCGAGCACAGCGCCAAGCAGCGCCACAAACTTCTCTGAAAACCTGCTTCCTGCAATTGACATCCGCCCTGCTTTTCGCTAACATTGCTGCAGTTTCAAGCACTTAATCTCAGATCATACGAGGTGTAGCTTCAATGAAACTGCGCGTGATCGTTTTAGCATCGATTCTGGCTCTGCTTGCGGTTCCAGGATGCAACAAGAAAGAAGCAGCCACTCCTTTCACAGAATCCACCAGACCCCAGGACGCTCCGGTCAAAGATGTCCCCAAAGACATTATCGTCTCGCAGCAGGCGTTCATGGCGGTTGCCAAGACTGTTACGCCATCGGTAGTCAACATCTCAACGGTAACCAAAAAGCGCGTCATCCAGCCGTTTTTCGAGTTTTCACCTTTCTTTGACGATTTTTTCGGTGGAGGACAACCCCGTCCGCGATATCGCAAAGAGAGCAGCCTTGGTTCAGGGTTCATAATCAACAAGGAAGGGTACATTATCACCAATGATCATGTGGTCAAGAATGCCGACACCATTCAAGTAAAGCTATCGAATGACAAGGTGTACAGTGCCAAGATTGTGGGTGAAGACCCTAAAACCGATATAGCAGTGATCAAGCTGATTGGTGCTTCCGACCTTCCGGTATCGGTGCTGGGAGACTCGGACAAGCTGCAGGTCGGACAGTGGGCTATCGCCATCGGTAATCCCTTTGGCCTGGATCGCACGGTAACGGTCGGCGTCATCTCTGCCACCGGCAGGTCAAACATGGGGATTGAGACCTATGAAGATTTCATTCAGACCGATGCCTCTATTAATCCGGGTAATTCTGGTGGTCCGCTACTGAACGTCTACGGCGAAGTGGTTGGGATAAATACGGCGATTGTGGCTGCGGGCCAGGGGATCGGCTTTGCCATTCCGATCAATATGGCAAAAAACGTTGTTAATCACCTCATCAAAAAGGGGAGTGTTCCTCGGGGCTGGCTCGGGGTCTCAATTCAACCGGTAAGCGATGACATCGCCCGCTCATTCGGGCTGAACAAGACTACCGGCGCACTAGTCGCAGAAGTAATGTCAGGCGGTCCGGCGGAAAAAGCAGGCATCAGACAAGGCGACATCATAACCAAAGTTGCCGGTAAAGAGATAAAGAACCCAAAACAGTTGCAGCTGGCTGTTGCGGAAATTCCGATCGGCCAGAAAACCGAGATCGAAGTGTATCGGGAAGGGAAGAGCCTGAAAATCACCCTGACTGTTGCCAGCAGTGATAGTGCTGAAGCAAGCGCAGCACATTCAGCCGAACCTGCAGCAGGTTGGTTTGGGCTTTATGTTGATGAAATCCCCAGGAACATGCGCAGTTCCGGGGTTAAGGGAGTGATTGTAACCGAAGTTGACCCCGAAGGTCCGGCAGCAGAATCCATGCAACCAGGAGATCTGATTGTCTCGGTTAACCAGCGGCGAGTGGCAAATCTTGACGAATACGGCAAGGCCATGAGAGAAGCAGAAAAGCGTGGCTCAGTTGCCCTTCTGGTCAAGCGTGGCAATGCCAGCATTTACGTTGTTCTCAGATTACGCTAGAATCTGGCTGAAGATCATGTATACTTGCAAACTGATTTCAACCTATACAGTGGAAGCGGTTTTTCATGAATTTAATAGAAAATAGCGATCAGGCAAGGCGTCTGGCCAGGGCAATCCTTTCGGACGTAGCCCTCTATAATCAGGAAAAAGTTTTAGAAGGAATCAAGTCGGATACGATCTTTGAGATCCTTGCCGCTGAACTGGAAGAGGGGAAACAGCACTTTATCTCCAGAGTGTCTCCAGAACTGGCTTCCTCAAATATCTATGAGCTCGCGGTTGTTGATGTCCTGATCAAGCGAGCCGGCAAAATCGAATCCACCATTTGGTAGTATCGTTAACAGACAACTCTTTCAAGGCGCGATATCTCGTCGCGCCTTCGTTTTTTCCGGAATCCCGCTGTGAATATCATAGAAATTGATTTCCCCGAAGATAGTGCAAGCGAACGACTCGATCAGTTTATTGCTAACAGCATTGCCGAACTCTCCAGAGCATCGGTCCATCGGCTTATTGCTGCAGGTGAGATAACGGTAAATGGCCTTGAAGCCAAGCCTTCCCTGAAACTGAAAGGGGGCGAGCATATTTCCGTCAACTTGCCGCCACCGGAGTCTTGCGAAGCTGATCCGGAAGATATCCCCCTTGATATCCTCTATGAAGACAGTGATGTCATTGTCGTCAACAAACCAGCCGGCATGGTGGTTCATCCCGGTGCCGGCAACTCCCACGGCACCCTGGTCAACGCTCTGCTTGGCCATTGCACCGATCTCTCCGGGATTGGCGGGGCTATCCGCCCCGGAATAGTGCACCGGATCGACAAGGATACGTCTGGCGTCATCATCGCCGCCAAAAATGATCATGCCCATCAATCACTGGCGCTGCAGTTCAAGGAACACACCATCAAAAGAGTGTATTTTGCCTTGGTGTTCGGTTCCCCGAAGACCGACACCGGACATATCTCATCGGCCATCGGCAGACACCCGGTAGATAGAAAAAAGATGTCAAGCAAGTCAAAATACGGCAAAGAGGCTGTAACCCACTGGAAGGTTCTGGCCAGATATGAAGGCGTTACCCTGATGAGGCTCAGGCTTGAGACCGGAAGAACCCACCAGATCAGGGTGCATATGTCTGAAGCGGGCTATCCGCTTGTCGGTGATCAGCTGTATGGCACTGAAAGCCGATTGATGGCAATCCGCGACACGCGCGTCCGCGCCCTGTTGAAAAGCCTGTCTCGTCAAGCGCTTCATGCCAAGACCCTCGGGTTTATTCATCCAACAAGCGGTCAGTACCTGGAGTTTGATACTGATCTGCCTGAGGATATGCAGCGAGTTCTGCAGCAGATGGAAGTCCAGCAGCAAAATAGTGAAGGAGTATGTTCATGAAACAGTCCAAAATCAGTAAAATTCATTATATGGAACCGCAATTAGCTACAGCTACTACGAGTGTGGTTGCAGGCTTCACCACCCGTCACGAAGGAGTATCGCGCCCGCCATACAACTCTCTGAACCTTGGACTCAACACCAATGATTCATCGCACAATGTTCAGGGTAACAGAAGTCTGCTGGCCAGGGCTTTTGGCGCAAAAGTAGAGCAGTTGCTCACTGTCACCCAGGTTCACGGTACCGACCTCCTGGTTGTAGACAGCCCTAATCAGGATGTTACCCATTTTCTCAAAGTTGAATGTGACGGCATCATTACTAATCAACCCGGGATAATGATCGGCATCGGCGTTGCTGACTGCGCACCTGTCCTCTTGCTGGATCCGGTCAAACGTGTTGTCGCTGCACTTCATGCCGGGTGGAAAGGCACCGCATCCGGTATCGTGCGCAAAGGCGTAGCGGCAATGGCCACCAATTTCGGCTCAAACCCGGCTGACTTGGTCGCTGCCATCGGCCCGGCCATCGGCCCGTGCTGCTATGAAGTCGATGAGCCGGTTCGTGCAGCATTCTCAGCCGAAAGGGACACCTGGGATAAGTCGGCAGAAGAAAAAGCCCCGGGAAAATGGAAGCTTGACATTGCCGCTGCAGTTACCCTTCAACTAAAAGACTCCGGGGTTCTTCCCGAAAATATCGAGACATCGCAACAGTGCGTGTGCTGCATTCAGGAGCTTTTCTTCTCATACCGGCGGGATAAAGGCGAGACCGGTCGCCACCTCGGTTTCATCATGCTCAAATGAAGCTTCGCTGGCGCATTTTTACCGTCTTTTCCCTCCTTTACTGTCTGGCGTATTTTTATAGAGTTACAATGGCAGTGCTGGCAGACGACATCTCCCGGGAGATGTCGATTTCTCCAGCCCAGCTCGGGACCCTTTCCGGCTCTTTCTTTTATGCCTTTGCCTTGACCCAGCTTCCTCTTGGCCCCCTTCTCGACCGCTTCGGCGGCAAGCGGATCGTCGTGCTTACCGGGATTATCACAACTTTAGGGGTCATTGCTTTTGCCCTCTCCCACAGTTACCCGCAGGCGCTGGTTGGTAGGATACTGATAGGCATCGGTTCGGCATCCGTTCTGATGGGCGCACTGCGAGTATTCACCAATTGGTTTCATGGCGATGAATTCGGACGAATTTCAGGGTTCATCATCGCAATGGGGAATATCGGCAACCTTGCGGCAACAGCCCCACTTGCCTGGGTTTCCAACCATGTCGGCTGGAGACCGGTATTCCTGGCCGCTGCCTGTATTCAGGCATTTTTTTTGATTCTTGCCTACAAATCGGTTGCTGAGCACCCCACTCTCCCTGATGCTGAGCAACCCCAGCCATCTCCACTGAACCTGGACGGCCTGAAAGAGATCTTTGCCAACCGTTCCTACTGGCTGATATCTTTTACCGCTTTCAGCTGGTACGCCTGTTATATGGCTGTTCAAGGGCTCTGGGGAGGCCCCTACCTGATGGGGGTAATCGGCCTTTCCAAGGTGGGTGCCGGGCGGATGCTGCTGGCGACGTCGCTCGGCTTTCTTGTAGGCTGCCTGTTCATCGGCGAGGTAACCGAAAAATTTACGCGATCTCCCAAGAAGACCATTTTTTTCGGGCAAGCTGCTTTTCTGCTTTTCATGTCGCTGTTTCTCGGCCCCATGGAGCACATTCCGTTACCCTACCTGCCGCTGGTTTTCTTTCTCATGGGGCTGACGGTCTCATCAGGGGTTGCTGTCTATCCCTTGATCCGTGAAAGCTTCCAGCACAGAATTACCGGCACTGCCCTTACGGCAGTGAATTTTTTTATTCTGCTTGGAGCAGCAACCGTCCAGCAGGCCATGGGAATCCTTATTTCCAGATTCCCGAAATCAGCTCAAGGGATTTTCCCCTCTGTCGCTTATCACCAGGCCTTTATGCTTCCGCTTGCGCTCATTGTCATCTCGACGCTACTCTTCCTCTGGGTCCGCGACCCTCGCCGTTCGGCACCGGCTGTTTTCTCTGGTCAATGATTTGCCTCTCTGTTATAAGTACGCAGACGATCATCTCGCACCGTGATAACCCCTCAAGGAGGCCTGGAATGACGCGTTTCTCCCTTTTCCTACTGCTTACTCTGGTCACCCTCAGTTCTGTCGGTTGTTCGCACAATTACTACAACATTCCCCGCGAAACATACGAGCAAAAGGTCCGAACACTCGGGGTAGCGCCGATTTTCGTTGATGCCGATTCGGATATTCGCCATCCGGAACGTGACACCCTGGTTGCCCTGCTCAAAGACTTCAACCGCAAGAATGAAGCAGAACTTGTTGCCGGAATAAAAAATGCCGGCAATTATTTTTCCGTGGCACTTTTGAACGACGATGCCGACAAACTTTTCTCGAACATTTTTTTTCGCAGAGAAAAGCGGGATGATGCCGGCATTATTTACAATAAGTATTTTTACAAAGGCCCGGAAATCAGGGATATCATCTCGAAAAACAGCCTTGATGCATTATTGCTGCTGGTGGTAAGCGGCATAACCACTCGAGAGAATGTCTATTCAAGCAACCTGCTGTCAAAACTCGATTCTGACTACAATTATTTAATTGTGAGTGGACAGATCATTGATGCCGAAGGCAATGTTCTCTGGGAATTTCCGAACTTCCGGCAACGTCGGCTTACCTACCCCAAATTCCTGGCGCTGCAGTACCCCGACTTTGACGAAGCTGCTGCGAATGAAACCGACAAGGTTGAAGTAAAATTCCGGACCATTCCAGGCATCAACCGATTTCTCGGCAAGAGTTCGCCATCTTCATTTAGAAGCAAGGGCTCGGTTTCCGATGCTTACAGCGCAATATTCGATGATATGATTTCCATGCTGCGCCATCCGTCTAATCCTTTTGGTGGAGACAAAAAAGAAAAGACTCAACCACAGCCCCAGCTTCAGAACCAACCTGCTCCGGAAAGGCAGCCTCAACCAGCGCCTCCTGCCCAGCCAACCCCGGTGAAGAGTGACGTTCCAGTTCCCTCCCGGAATGTGCCGCCACCGAAGATCGATGCCCCTGTGACAATCCCCTCTCCGCCGGGCTCACCCGCTGGCGAGTCAATCAACTCACCAACAATCGCTCCCGCTAACTAGCCAGCGGTGCTATTCATTAAAAGGCCCGGCCTGATTTTTTCAGGTCGGGTCTTTTTGTGCCACCACTGACACGCTGCGTATACACTGTGCCATTTATTGCACAATGGATCTTTTTAGGTTAACATACCGGCCACAAGATATTTAACAGCCCGAACCGGCAAGGATGAACATGCAACCGATTGTTACCCTCACAGACAGATGCAGAAAATGCTACTCCTGCGTACGAAGCTGCCCGGTAAAGGCACTTAAGATCGAAAAAACCCACCCTGAAATAATATTCGACCGGTGCATTGGTTGCGGCAACTGCCTGGAAACCTGCCCCCAGAAAGCAAAGGTCGTTGCAGACAAGGTTCAATCAACGGAACTATATCTTTCTTCTGACGAGCCAGTAATTGCCGTTCTCGGCTCATCATTCCCGACTTTTTTCCATCATGTATCCCCAGGCCAGCTTGCCAGCGGCCTAAAAAAGCTTGGGTTCGCAGAGGTCCACGAAGGAGCTTACGGTGCGGAGCTTATTGCCCCAGCCTATGCAAAGGCAATTGAGGCGTCCTCCTTACCTCTCATCTCCTCCCACTGCCCGGCAGTAGTCGACCTTATAGAAAGACACTACCCTAAGCTCATCGAAAATCTGGTACCCGTTGTATCGCCAATGATTGCAATGGGCCGCTTCCTCAAGACCTCGCACAGCCGGCCGGCAAGGGTCATCTACATAAGCTCGTGCATTGCCGCAAAATTTGAAATCCAGGCAGAAGATGCTACCGGTGCCATTGACATAGTCCTGACCTATCAGGAACTCGACGCCATGTTCCGCGCCCGTTCGATTTCCCTGCCAGCCCTTACAGAAACCCCTTTTGACGGCATTCAACCTCATCAGGGACGACTTTTCCCGATAACCACCGGCTCCTTTCATGCCCTTTCCATAGCTACCGACCCACTTGATACCGATGTGGTGAGCGTCAGCGGCGAAGTCAATGTCATGGGCATTATCGGAGACCTGGCAGCCACCCGCATTACTCCACGGATAGCTGATCTTCGTTTTTGCTATCACGGCTGTATCGGCAGCCCTTGCGAAAACAGGGAGATCACGGAATTTTTCAAGCGGAAACTGATCATCAATCACTACACGAAAAACTTTCCTTATCGCACATTGTCCAAATACACAGGAGACCACAGCCGACCTGACGTATCGAGATCGTTTCAATCCAAGCATGTGAAGCTTCCTACGCCCCGCGGAGGAGACATCAAGTCCGTACTTCAGACCACCAACAAATTTACCCGCAAAGACGAGCTGAACTGCCGGGCATGCGGCTACAAGACCTGCAGGGAATATGCGGTCGCCGTGTTCCAGGGTCTGGCAAATCTTGAAATGTGCCTTCCTTACAATGTGCAAAAGCTTGAGGAAGACCGGGGTCTGCTGATCCAGAAGTACGAGCTTGCTCGACGCGAACTGGAAAAGGAATATGGTGATGAATTCATTGTGGGCAACGACGAAAAGACCGTCGAAGTGATTGACCTGATCAAACAGGTCGCCCCCACGCCAACCACTGTCCTGATTCGGGGTGAATCCGGAACCGGCAAGGAACTGGCAGCTCGGGCAATCCACAAATACAGCCTCAGAAACGACAAGCCCTTGGTCACGCTAAACTGCACCACGTTGACGGACTCACTCCTGGAGAGCGAACTCTTCGGCCATCGCAAGGGGTCGTTTACCGGTGCCCTTGCCGACAAAAAGGGACTTTTTGAGGCAGCAGACGGTGGCACGATATTTCTTGACGAAATAGGCGACATCACCCCAAAGCTCCAGGCGGAGCTACTGAGGGTGCTCGACTCCGGTGAAGTAAGGCCTGTAGGCGGAACGCAGCCCAAAAAAGTTGACGTGCGCCTGATAGCAGCAACCAACAAGAACCTTGAAGAAGGAATACGCAATAACTGGTTTAGAGAAGATCTCTTTTACCGCCTGAACGTATTCGCCATCACCATGCCGCCATTACGGGAGAGAATGGGATCACTCCCGCTACTTGTCCACCATTTCCTCGAAAAGGCCAGGAAAAAGCTGAACAAAAATATTGTCGGGATTGAAGATCGAGCCATTAAAGCGATGCTGCAGTACCAATGGCCGGGAAACATCAGAGAAATGAAGAACGTTCTCGAGCGGGCCGCCGTCCTCACCCATGATGAATTAATCAAGCTCGGCAATCTGCCGCTGGTTTTTGCCGAAAACTATGCTGACGGGGCCTCAGAACTCCCTGATTTACGCTCGTTCAAGAATGAACGAGAACCGCATGTATTGCGTGTTGAGAAAAAACTGATCCAGCGCTACCTCTCCGATTCCGGGGGCAATGTCTCTCAGGCAGCCAAACTTGCCAACATCCCTCGCCGCACATTTTACCGCTTGCTCGACAAGCACGGCTTAAAGTGCCGCAGCGAAAACACCCCGGATAATTAGCCATCTCTCCATAACCACAAGCTCATTCTCCCAACATGTGCCACATGTGACAAAAATCCCCACTTTCCGCCAAGGTGTGCCATACGCGGCACACCTTGTATACAACATCAAGCCCACTCTCCAGTCTCGTCTATTTTTACGTCTGTAATTCAAGCAAGTTACAAGAGATGCCTCACTTGGCACACCCTTAGCATTAATGAGTTTATTATTTACTTAAAAAACAAAACCACTGAAAAAATAAGGAGGAGAATGAAATGGGAAAAATGAGAGAAAATCCGCGGTACAATGTAATCTCGATGAGGATCAGCGATGAGGAGAGGGCCACCCTTGACAACATCATGTATTCGACCAACAAAAGCGTTTCACAGCTCATGCGCGAAGCCATGGAACTCATAAAGCTCCAGGCAGAGACAACTGTTAGAAAAGCTGCATAAGGCTTAATAAAGCATAATAGATACAGTAAAGGCCGCGTTAGCGGCCTTTACTGTATCTATTATTTTACCTTCCAAACAGTCCCTTGCGGCCCGTCGAGCAGTTCAATTCCCTGACTGAGCAATGAATCCCTAATCTCATCACTTCGCTTGAAATCCTTTGCCTTGCGAGCAGCGGCACGCTCTGCCAGCAAACGCTCAATCTCTTCCGGAGCAATTGACATCCCTGCAACCTTGCGCCCTTTTATCCGTTCCAGATACTCGACAGGCGCAGAATAAAACAGTCCGAGAACCTGTCCAACCTCGGTTATTTTTTCGCGCACTGCCGCCAACAGACCTTTCTGCCCTTCGTCCAGAGACGAGACTTCAGTTATGAGCCGATTGGCTGCCCTGACCAGCTCAAAAACATGGGCTAAGGCAAGTGCTGTATTGAAATCATCGTCCATAGCCTCACGAAAGCGGTCTGAAAAAGCCGCAAGCTTCTCCACAAGATCCGACTCAGCTTCACCACCCGAAACTGAAACTGCGGTCATAACGTCAAGGGCTGCGGAGATCGCGGCCAACCCCTTATAGACTCGCTCCAAACCGGCTTCTGCATCATCAAGGTTATGGTCGCAGAAATCTATGGGCGAGCGATAATGTGCTGAAAGCAGGAAAAATCGAAGCACTTCCGGATCGTACTTATCCAGCACTTCCTTGATCGTGAAAAAATTACCGAGAGATTTGGACATTTTTTCCGAGTTAATATTTACAAAACCGTTGTGCATCCAGTAGCGGACAAACTGTTTGCCATTGGCGGCCTCTGACTGGGCAATTTCGTTCTCATGGTGCGGAAATACCAGATCCTTGCCACCACCGTGGATATCAAAAGTCTCACCTAGGAATTTCATGCTCATGGCGGAACATTCGATATGCCAGCCTGGGCGGCCAGGCCCCCACGGGGATTCCCATGCCGGCTCGCCCGGTTTGGAACTCTTCCAGAGGGCAAAGTCCATGGGGTTTTCCTTACGATCATCAACATCAACCCTCGCCCCAGCCTGCATATCTTCAAGATTGCGCTTGGACAGCTTCAGATAACCGGGAAAGCGCTCGACCCGGAAATAGACATCTCCATTTGCCTCGTAGGCATTGCCCTTATCCACCAACCGTTGCACAATTGCGATGATTTCCGGGATATGCTCCGTTGCTTTTGGCTCGAAGGTTGGCGCTTGGATACCAAGAGCCGTCATGTCTTTATTGAACTCCCCGATGAAACGCTCTGCAACTTCACTCCACAGGATACCCTGCTCGTTGGCACGGTTAATAATCTTGTCATCAATATCGGTATAATTACGGATATAGGTAACATCGTACCCGCTGTATTTCAGATATCTGAAAATCATGTCAAAAGCGGTGTATGCCCGGGCATGGCCTATGTGGCAGTTGTCATAGACCGTTACGCCACAGACATACATCTTGACCTTGCCAGGTTCGAGCGGGACAAAATCCTCTTTGCCGCCAGTCAAAGTGTTGTAGATACGGAGTGCCATGGAAATTTCCTCGTTTCTTTACTTTGTCCAGGAATCGCGAAGCGTTACTGTCCTGTTGAATACCGGTTTGCCGGGGGCGGAATCGACCCTGTCGGCGCAGAAATAACCGTTCCGTTCAAACTGGAATCTGGTTTCAGGTTCGACAGTTGCAAGGGATTGTTCCAGTTTGCAGCCGAAAAGGAGCTCGACAGAATTCGGGTTTATCTGTGACTTCCAGTCATCGCCAGAAGGATTAGGAACAGAAAAAAGCCGGTCGTAAAGCCTAACTTCGGCGGTCAGGGCATGCGGTGCCGACACCCAGTGAATTACCCCCTTCACCTTTCGCTCGGAGCCAGGCATGCCACTCTTGGTATCCGGGTCGTAACTGCAGTGGATTTCGGTTATCGTTCCCTTTTCATCTTTAACCACATGAGTGCATTTTATAATATATGCATTGCGCAGCCTGACTTCCATGCCTGGCGAAAGCCGCTTGAACCCTTTGACCGGCTCTTCCATGAAATCATCCTGCTCAATCCAGAGTTCGCGGCAAAATGGGACCGTGCGGCTCCCCAGATCAGGTTTCTGCGGATGATTGGCAACCATGAAATCTTCGGCAGCACCCTCAGGGTAATTGTCCAGCACCAGCTTCAGCGGCCTGAGGACGGCCATGGCACGAGGTGCCCGCTCATTCAGATCGGACCTTACCGACTCCTCTAATATGCTCATGTCGATCCACGAATCGCTGCGTCCAACGCCGATGGTCTCGCAAAAGGAGCGGATGGATTCCGGCGTGTAACCGCGCCTCCTGAGCCCCACCAGGGTAGGCATCCGAGGATCGTCCCAACCTGAGACATCGCCATCCTGGACCAGTTGCAGCAGCTTGCGCTTGCTCATTACAGCGTAAGACAGGTTGAGCCGGGCAAACTCATACTGCCGGGGTTTGGCAGGAACCGGAAGATTCTCCAGAAACCATTCATAAAGAGGCTTATGGTCTTCAAACTCAAGGGTACAAATGGAATGCGTGATCCCTTCAAGTGCGTCGCTCTGGCCATGGGCAAAATCGTACATCGGGTAAATGCACCACTTATCGCCGGCATGCGGATGAGTGGCGTGCAAAATCCTATAGATTACCGGATCTCGCAGATTCATATTCGGAGAAGCCATGTCGATCTTGGCGCGCAGAACCTTTGCTCCATCCGGGAATTCCCCGGCGCGCATGCGACGAAATAGATCGAGATTCTCGTCAACCGTTCGATCTCTGAACGGGCTCTCTGCCCCAGGCTCAGTCAAGGTTCCACGGTTGACCCGGATCAGATCTGCAGTCTGATCATCAATATAAGCCTTGCCGGCACCTATCAGGTATTCGGCCCAATCATAGAGCTGGTCGAAATAATTCGATGCATAATAGAGATGATTACCCCAATCAAAACCGAGCCAACGGACACTCTCCTTGATCGACTCGGTGTATTCTACATCCTCCTTAGCCGGGTTGGTATCATCAAACCGGAGGTGGCACCGGCCATTGAAATCGCGGGCCAGGCCAAAGTTCAGGCATATCGATTTTGCATGACCTATGTGCAGATAGCCGTTCGGCTCAGGCGGAAAGCGGGTAACTATCGTCTGGCATTTGCCGCTATCCAGGTCATCGGCAACTATGTTACGCAAAAAGTTTGCTGCTATAGTCGTTTTTTCGGCAGTATCTGACATCTAAGACCCTCGTTAATCCTATATTGAGATTACTAGCGCCACCGCGTAAGAGGCGATCCCCTCACCGCGTCCGCAGAACCCGAGTTCTTCTGTGGTGGTGGCCTTGACGTTTATCTGGTCTACGGCACAATTCAGAGCCGCCGCAATGTTCTCACGCATCTGCGGGATATGCGGCGCCATTTTAGGCCGCTGGGCGACAATGGTGGCGTCGATATTGCCAACTCGATACCCCTTTGTCTCAGCCAGGCGGCCCACGTGTCCCAGGAGTTTCAGACTGTCCGCCCCCTTGTAACGCGGGTCGGTATCGGGAAAATGTTTGCCGATATCACCTTCGGCTATGGCACCGAGAATGGCGTCTGCGATAGCATGCAACAGCACATCAGCATCCGAATGCCCCAGTAACCCCTTCTCCCATGGGATATCTACCCCACCGATGATCAGCTTTCGCTCTTCTACGAGGCGATGAACGTCGTAACCATGCCCAATTCTCATCTTTACCCCACTAATTCAAGCCTTCTGATTGCTCTCACTCAAGAAAGCCTCTGCCAGTACGAGATCTTCTGGAGTTGTTATCTTGATATTGCGGTAATCCCCAACAACAACTTGAACCTTACCACCCAATCTCTCGACCAGCGACGAGTCATCCGTACCGAGGAATCCTTCACCTGCAGCCTGTTCATAGGCATTCCGAATGATGCCATAACGGAAAGTCTGGGGGGTCTGGGCGAGCCAGAGCGTGTCACGCTGCGGCGTTCCACAGACGATCCCATCTGCTGCAATCTTTACCGTATCTTTTACCGGAACAGCAACCAGGCCGCCATCAGCTGTTTTTGCCGCGGCAATGCTGTTGGCGATCATCTCTTGTGTCACAAAAGGCCTTACGCCATCATGGACAAGAACCACGTCGTCGGCAGCTGCGTCTCGCACCGCACGCAAACCATTAAGCACCGAGTGCTGCCGCTCTGCACCACCCGGAACAATGGCCCTGATTTTTGTAAAACAATGGGCAGCGACTACCTGTTCGCGGCAGAAGGGGATTTCTGCCTCTGGAGTAATAACATAGATATCATCAACAAGCGGAGAGGCTTCAAATACCGCAATGGTCCGGGCAACAATAGGAGTCCCGGAAAGCAGCAGGTACTGTTTATTGATACCTGCGCCCATTCGTTTGCCCATGCCTGCTGCAGGGATGAGAGCAATCACTTTCATGTCTGGCCTAGAAAACTGGCAGTAAAAAACCGGCTAATTATACGGATGCAGCAATGAAATGACCAGCAAAAATTGAGAGTTAGAGCCGCTGACCAGCTTTTCGAGGATGCTTAGAATTGAAAACAACAATGTGCTATGAATACCGGAGAGTGCTTCATAACCACCTATTATTGCCGTAAAACCAGCAAGGAGAGCAAGATAACTGCAGCTAGAGATCCAGATGTAACATAGCAGAACGTTCCGAAGGCTTCATAGTCGCGGCGGGATCCCCCCCCATCAATACCTTGCCGCCGTATTCAGCATTCTTTCTCACCAGTTTTTCCGCAGCGCCGGGGTTTTTCTTGCGAAACGCGTCGATAATTTTCTCATGTTCTTCAACAGAATTCTTCATTCGGCCTGGAATGCTGAGCGATGCCAGCCGCAACCGCTGGAACTTGCTGACCAACCCATTAATCATTTCATACAGTTTTTCATTATTTGCAGCCTTAATAAACAAATCATGAAAATCGTTATGGACCTTAAAGAACTGTTTAACATCACTACCTTCAGCCAGCATCGCCAGTTTTGAGTTTATTGTTTCGAGCTTCTCAATTTCCTTAAACGAGATGTTCTCACAGGCTCGCTTTGCAGCGTATCCTTCTAAAATGCTCTTAATCGCATAAAATTCTTCAATATCTTTCTCAGAAAAAGCAGCAACAACCGCCCCTTTTCTCGGTATTACCTTGAGATAACCTTCAGACTCCAACTGGCGAAAAGCCTCGCGGATAGGAGTGCGGCTTATACCGAATCGCTCTGCCAACTCAGGCTCAGCAACCTTTTCACCCGCCTTGAGAGAACCTTTAATGATTGCATCCCGTATTGTTTCCAAGATCCTTTCACGTAGAGTAAGGTGTTTTTCAAGGTTTTTTTTCATTATCATTTTCTCCGGAAAGAAATTTCGCAAATTGTATACAGTATACTTAAAAAGTCAAGACCTCTCTTTTTGCTAACAACAAAGCGGTTCGTCTTTTTCTCTTTGATCTCTGCGGCTTGCATTTTGTCATATGCGATAGTAAGCTTTGCCGGAAGGAGTAGGCAATGGATCCAGTTCGACATCTTAAAATATCTTTTTCAGTACTCGTGGCTCTCGTGTCAGTCGGAGTATTCGGATACATGTCGATAGAAAACTGGCGTTTTCTTGATGCCCTATACATGACCATAATCACCCTTGGCACTGTAGGGTTCAGGGAGGTCCATGAACTGAGCGACCCTGGGAAAGTGTTCACCATAGTACTTGTCATATTCGGAGTCAGCGTTTTGGGGTATATCGTAGGAAGCCTTGCCCAGATCATGTTTGAAGGGCAATTCCAGAGGATCATCGGGAGGAAAAAAGTGGAAAAGATGATTGAAGCACTTTCGGACCACTACATCATCTGCGGCTATGGCAGGATGGGCTCACTTATCTGCCGGGAATTCGCCGCTAAACCGCTCCCTTTTGTTGTTGTCGAAAAAAATAGCGAGATCATCGATAAGATAAAAGACGAAGGATATCTATACCTGCATGGCGACTCCACTGATGACGAGACCCTGCTCCGGGCCGGCATCAAGAGAGCTAAAGGGCTGATTTCTGTGGTTACTTCAGACACGGAGAATGTCTACATAACCCTTACAGCTCGCGGACTTAATCCAGATCTTTATATCCTGGCGAGATCAGGGGAAGAGGGCTCGGAAATAAAACTGAAAAGGGCAGGGGCAAACAAGGTAGTTTCGCCGTACCATATAGGCGGCAGCAGGATGGCCCAGGCGATCCTGCGACCGAATGTGGTCGATTTCATTGAAATTGCAACAGGCAGAGAACATCTTGACCTGCAAATGGAAGAGATCGAAATCCCTGAAAAATCGAGATTTGCCGGTGAGACCCTGGTTAGCTGCGGATTCCGCAAGGAAACAGGAGTGATTATAATCGGCGTAAAAAAGACTGACGGGAAAATGGTATTCAACCCTCATTCCCACACCAAATTGGAGGAGAGCGATACCCTGATAATCTTAGGGGAACCCGGCGCCATTGACAAACTGGAGCAGCTGATTGCCTCTCCTGGCTAACGGCCACCTATCTTAATTCTGAAACACTAAAAATTATGGACGGATTATGAAAAACCAAATATTTGCACACCTCCCTTATCGCTACCTCGGCAACTACCTGGAATATATCCTGGAGAAAAATATTTCCCCGGAGATTTTTTTCAATGCAGAAGCTTTGGATACCCTAGTTGTCGAAGAACTTGCAAGCTTTGCCGATGCGCTGAAGTCCGGTGGGATCTTATGCACCATCCATGCTCCGTTCATGGACCTGAATCCAGGGTCGCCGGAGCCGATGATCCGGCGAGCAACCGCGCACCGTTTCAGCCAGGTAATGGATGCAGCCAAGATCCTCAAACCGGTTTCAATGGTCTTTCATCCAGGGTATGATCGCTGGCGGCAAGGCGAGAGTCAGGAAGAATGGCTTGGGTACTGCATGGAAACGTTTAAACCGGTTCTGGAACGCGGCGTGCAAATCGGCACTACCATCACCGTTGAAAACATCTTCGAAACTGAACCGTCGACGCTAAAAGGTCTGCTTGATGCAATGGACTCACCATCATTCAGGCACTGCTTTGATGTCGGCCACTGGAACCTCTTCAAGACTATCGGGATGGAGGAGTGGTTCTCGGTGCTCGGCCCCTATATCGCCCATGTGCATGTCCATGACAATAATGGTTTGCGGGATGATCATTTCCCGATCGGTGACGGCAACATTGATTTCGAGCTTTACTTCAGGCTCATGAAACAATACGCACCAGGCTCAATTTATACAATAGAGGCTCATGACAGAGCAAAAGTGGAACTGGCGCTGGACCGGCTTAGAGATAGGCTCGCCTGAAGCGTGGCCACTAAAGATAAGGTGAGAACAGTTTTGCTGCACAGTCCCGGATCTTTTCTCTAAGCGGGCGGCCATCGACCTCAGCAAGGGTCACCTCGCGCGAGACAGCAATGGCATCAGCAAAGTGAGCGACTAATATTGACGCGAATTCGGTGTCGTACACCTCAAGGTTCAGTTCGAAGTTAAGCCTCAGACTTCGAGGATCGAGGTTTGCCGATCCGATGAGCGCCCAGATATCGTCGATCAGAAAAAGTTTGGTGTGAACAAACGGAGCGGGCTGATAATAAATCTTCACCCCGTGTTGGAGAATCTCCCATAGATAGGCCTTACTTGCCCAATGGACAAATGGGAGGTTATTCTTTTCGGGCAGCACAAGCGTGACCTCTACCCCGCGCATTGCCGCAGTTACCAGTGCAGAGATCAAAGGCCGGTCAGGAATGAAATACGGTGTCATTATGCGCACACTCTGCCGTGCACATGACAACCCGCCCAAAATAAGCCAGAGGAGTTTACGAAACTCTTTATCCGGTCCGTCACTTACCGAGCGAACCAGTGCATTGCCTTTGACTTCAAGCTTTGGGAAATAAACAGGCGCACTAACCAGCTCCTTTGCTACAAAGTACCAGTCTTCGAGGAAAACCCTTTGTAAATAAGCAACAATAGGGCCTTCCACCTTAAAATGCATGTCCACCACAGGCTGACGGCAAACAGGATTTGCAACCATATGCCGCCCGCCGATGTTCATCCCTCCGGTAAAGGCAACAGAGCCATCCACAACAAGGATTTTTCTGTGGGTGCGAAGGTTTACATAACCACCGTATCGTAGCGGAAGAAACCGCCCCACCTGCACCTTTGACCCCTGAAAAAAATCCCTTACAAGCGGTCGTGAATATTTTTCCCCCAGACTGTCCACAATCAGCCTGACATCCACCCCTCTTGAGGCAACATCGATAAGAGCCTCAACAAAGGAACGCCCGACACTGTCGGCATCGAAAATATATGTTGAAATGTGAACTGACTTTTGGGCAGTGCGAATGGCCTCCAGCATCGCAGGATAGGCCGCATCGCCGTTAACAAGAGGGGTAAGCCGGTTCCCTTCAATGAGCGGTGCAATAACAACCCGGTCTGCGAGGGTCATAAGTTCACTCAAATGCTTGGCGTTTTCAGGAAGAGCAAATGCCCTGGGGATTTGCGGAGTACTGGCAAACCGGTCCCAACCGGCAACGCGCCGGCCACTTTCAAGCCACTGCCGTGCCTTCCGATGGATGCGGTTCACCCCCATTGCCCAGTAGAAAACTGATCCGGCAATGGGTAGGGTCAGACAAACGACTATCCACCCCAGTGCGGAGCGAGGATCCCGCTTGAACAGAAGCGCATGAACCCCTCCGGCCAAGGACAGGAAAGCAACAGCTCCAATCAGGATGCTCCAGAAAAAATGATCCATAGCCTCGATGCTTAATTAGGACATTGTCAAGTTATCAAGCTGTTCCATTTTTATCTGTTTACTTTAATGCGAAGGAGGTGGCTGTCAAGCTTTAACGCAGAAAACCAGACAAACACATTTGAGATTTGCTCAAAAACCGGAAGTGACTTCCACTATTGATGTTTTACAGGGCTGTGACTATACTTTATATATGAAAAAGACAGCAAGCCGTTGATTTATTGGGGAGATATTTTATGAACGCACTGAGAACGACATTTCTTATGGCCCTGATGACGACGCTTCTCGTAATTGCAGGGGGTGCCATTGGCGGCAAGAATGGGATGGCCTTTGCCTTGATCATGGCTACCGTAATGAACTTCGTCAGCTACTGGTTCTCGGACAAGATAGTCTTGACAATGTACGGTGCCCGCCAGGTTGAGGAAGCCGAAGCACCTGATCTCGTGAGCATCGTCAGGCAACTCGCCATACAAGCAGGAATGCCGCTGCCTAAAGTTTATTTGATCGACTCACCTACCCCCAACGCCTTTGCCACCGGTCGCAACCCTGAACACGCGGCAGTTGCAGCAACAACCGGGATCATGAGAATCCTGACCCGTGAAGAGCTTATGGGAGTGATGGCTCATGAACTCTCCCATGTCAAACATCGCGACATCCTCATCCAGAGCATTGCGGCAACCTTTGCCGGCGCCATAACCTATCTGGCCAACATGGCGCAATGGGCAGCCATTTTTGGAGGAGGCCGCGATCGTGACGAAGAGGGAGGCGGGTTCAGTATGCTCCTCATGGCAATACTGGCGCCAATAGCAGCAATGCTTATTCAAATGGCGATCTCCCGCGCCAGAGAGTATGAAGCTGACCGGGGAGGAGCCGAACTCTCTCATAATCCGCTCTACCTGGCAGCAGCGCTAAGAAAGCTGCATATGGCCAATCAACAGATCCCCATGGATGCAAACCCTGCCTCAGCTCATATGTTTATCGTAAACCCCTTGACCGGGGGAGGTTTGATGTCGATGTTTTCAACCCACCCACCAATTGAAGAGCGGGTCAGAAGGCTGGAGACCATGGTCTACCGTCCGCGCTGACCCGCAATACCGTTTCCCCAGGCGCAGGACTCATGCCTGCGCCCTTTTTTTGTCAGAATGTACGGTCTCAAGCAGCGCGTATCTTATTAATGCACAGCCCTCTTCTCGCCGCAGGCGGTTAGGAATTGTACTCTGAGGGAGCAAACGGAGCGAGAATGCCATTTGTCATAAAACTGATTGTCACCAACATCGTGATAATCGGCTGTGTCCAACTTGGAAAAAAATTACCCTCTGTCGCCGGTCTCGTGGCAACGATGCCGATCACAACGCTGGCAGTCCTTTTGTGGCTCCACGCAGAAAAGCCTTCAGACAATGGGTTGTTGACTGATTATACCCGCGGCGTTCTTTGGGGGATCGTGCCGACTGCTCTCTTCTTTGGCTCGACCATGATTTTTTTAAAAAGAGGCCTTTCATTGAATACTACCCTCTCTGTGTCCTTTGTTGTCTGGCTCTCCACTGCGGCACTTCTCCAGTGGTTGCTGAAATGGTGAATTTAGTCATCCGAATAATTCTGTTAGTGCTTTTACCTCTGACCCTGCAAGCCCAGGAAACAACGCAGCGATTTGCAATTGCAGAATCTCCGACACCGGTCCTCAATACTCCTGGCTTCAATGACATTTTTGCGAATGCCCAGGGGAATAATCCCAAAACCGATAATTGCGGCCAAGTTCGGGAACTCGAATTTATTGCTCTTCCTGGGACAGTATTTGCAATCCAGCAAGAGATCAATACCGGCACAACCGTCATCTACAGGGTAACAACAGGCGATTACCCCCATGCTCCAGCTAACGGGCTGTTTATTGACAGTCGTTTTGTCAGCACGACCATTGCCCCCCCCTCTCCCCGGCGAGCAGCCCTTTCCCCAAAGAAGGAAATCATACAGAGACTGAGAAACTCTGCAGGCGTGGAATATGTCTGGGGTGGCAATGTAAAACAAGGCATTCCCAAACTTGCAGACCTTTATTCAACAGGAAACCGCTCTTTATCTTTAAAGAGTGGGAAGAAGGTTTCGTTTGCCGGCCTGGATTGCTCAGGACTGCTTTACGAGGCCTCAAATGGCTGGACCCCTCGCAACACCAGTGAATTGGTTGCCTATGGCAAGTCAGTTGCCATAGAAGGACTTGACCTGGGAACAATTGTGCGGAAGCTAAGACCGTTGGACCTTATTGTCTGGCCAGGTCATGTTCTCATTGCCCTGGACCATGGAGAAGTTATTGAGAGCAGGTTGTATTGTGACGGCAGAAAAAGCGGGGTAGTAATCAGGCCTTTGCACAAAAGGCTCTCAGAAATACTGCGCAACCGTAAACCGGTGAATAGCATTGAAGCAAAAGGGGGAGAGCTGAAGAACAGCTTTGTTGTACGGAGATGGATTGAGCCCTAATCCTGGCGGTTATCGGCTACCGCCCCTACGTTTGAGCTCTGTTTGGACCTCGCGTCTCTGCACCTGACTGAGCCTTTGAGAGTTATAGATATTACGAATTTCCGTAAACTTGAGGTCTTTAAGCCATTGAGTAAACCATATCAACGGCGTTTTGGGATTAGTCAGTATTGCATGCTTCAAGCTCGGCATATTCTTCCAGCGGGGGTGGCGAGCTATCATCGAAATGGTTTCCGGTGTTGACGCAGCACTCCTCAGGAACTGGAAAAGCATTCCCTCTTTCAATTGAGTGTTATCCAGACATGCCGCCATGACTCTTGAATCAGCCTCTTTCAGCAGCTGCTCGACCACTGCGGCAGTTGCCCTGTGAGCAAGCGCGATCTTGTTGCCAAGCGGCGTTGTCGGCAATCGCCGAATAATCGCCCGTTCTGCGGCTATTTTCTGGTCATGCGCGATACCCGGCAAAGCACAAAGCGTCGCAAGGTCGAATAAATAAAGGAAAGGAAGGACTTCAGAAAGGTGCGCTGCAGAAGTGGCGGGATGATGGGCAATTGCGACCTTTATAGGATGATTATCTTTGGCAATCCGCGAGTTCCAGATTGCCCGCAAGATGTCTTCATGCAGGTCTCGTCCCTTCAGTAAGGTTAGGACATGTGACTCATTGATCAGCGGGTTCCGAATGGCCGCCTTCACAATATCTGCAGCAGGATCCTGCAAAAAAGTCAAAAGCTCGTCAGGGCCGGCCTGCATGGCGTCCTTCAAACGTGCAACGACGTCACGGTCCAACACCAATGAATTATTTTCTTCATTAAGCATGCTGCCTTCACCAAGAGGAGAACTTAATCAACTGAAGTTCCCCTCAAGAAGGTCGTCAGGAAGGTAAATGACTGCTAGAGTATCGGTATTGACAAGTTTAATAACCTGCTCTCCTTCTGCTGCCTTGGTTCGGGTAGAACGTGCTCGCATCCAGTTATCACCTTTAAGGTTATAGCCATAGGTACGCAAAGTTCTGATTTCTGCTCTACTGATATTTACCATCTCCTGCTCCTTGTCTCCGAAGTCTACCAAAGGCTTTGCCTGATATGACACCCCGCAATCACTTATTACGACAAATCTTTATTCCCAGCCCACTCTTCTGCCTCCGGCGCTTGCCAGCAATCTTCAAGCCCCTGATTCTCACTGTTGCGCAGACAATATCCATCCCAAAGGAGTCCAGCCTCTGCAAGATGGCGCTCGATCATCCCAAGCAGGCTTCTATATTGTCTGGCCCTCCGGTATTCATCGAGATAAATAACTTTTCCCTTACCCATAACTCCCCCTGAGCGTGAACCGAAAACGCCACTTTTTGTCTTCAAGGAGACATATCGACAGGGGATTATAAATCTTTATTTATTTGATATTTTGCTCATTTTAATAAAGAGGGGCGTTACCGCCCCACTAATTATTTGGGCTCAACCCAACGGGTCACGGCTTAGCAGGATTTTGTGCAGGGGACTTTGCCTTCTTAAGTGAGCGGCGCTCCGATATTTTCTGCTTGATTTCACTATACTTTTTCTGTTGCTCCGGAGTAAGCAGCGGTTTTATCTTTTCATAGGTTGCGTCATTCAATCCTTCCAACTTCACTCGTCTCTGGTCCCGGTTCAGGGTGTCGTTCCCCGGCAATTCCTCCAACTGGGCAAATTCTTCAGTGAGAATCGGCTTGATTTTCGCTTGCTGCTCACTGGAAAGTCCGAGGTCCTGCGTCAGACGGGCAAGCCGGCTATCCGGGTCGTTGGCCGTCATTTTCGGTCGAGCCTTGGTGTCTCTTTGCTTGGAGCGATTCTCCTTTATTGTCTGTCTTGCCAATTCATGTTTTTTTTGCTGATCCGGAGAAAGGTACGGCTTAATTTTCTCATATGTCGCTTCGTTTAACTGTTGCAACTGAGCGCGGCGTTCATCCCGGTTGTAGCTGTCATTCCCCCTGAGAGCATTAAGCTGGGCAGCTTCTTCCTCCAGAATCGGCCGGATTTTTTGTTGTTGGTCCTTGGTCAAACCCAAGTTCCTTGTCATCAGGTTAAGCCGCTTGTCCGGCATATCCAGGCTCATTCCGGTACGACCTTTTGCCGCAAATCCCGGTTTTTCAGCATTTGGAGCCTTCTCCGTCTGGGCGATAACGTCCTGAGAGCTTAGCGCCACAATTGCTACCCCCAGCAGAGTCCCTATGATTCCGTGCAAAGTAGACATAATTTTCTCCTTTATTAAGTTCTTCGATTTATGAATTTTACCATCAAACTCTGAACTTAAAACTTACTTAAAAAATATTAAATTGCTTGTCCTGTCCTACCGACAAAACGAGAAGACCATAACCAAGGCCGATGACGCAGTTTGTATAATCAATCAACGGTCATACCGCTTTTACGATTCACAAACGGCTGTACAAGAAGATGCAGCAACCGCAACCGTTCAGGGTCCCGAAACTCCTTAAGCCCAATCAACATAGCTTCATGTCCGGCTTCTGGTTGCTCACGGTAAGTCTTGAAGAGCCTGTCCCACCAAGTCAGGCAAAAACCATAATTACTGTTGGTTTCCCTAGGGATGACAGAGTGATGAACCCTATGCATGTCTGGAGTCACAATCAGCAGCCTTAGGTAGCGATCGATGGGTATCGGTAGCCTGACATTACCGTGGCTGAACATGGAACATGAATTCAGAATGACTTCAAACGCAATAACTGCACCTGGATCGACCCCAATCAATGCAACAACCCCAAGTTTAAGGACCAGTGAAATCATGATTTCCAAGGGATGGAATCTGTTACCGCTGGTGACATCGAGATCAAGATCAGAATGATGCATTCGATGCAGCCGCCAGAGCAGAGGCAAGAAATGAAACGCGACATGCTGGAGGTAGATCACCAAATCCAAGACAATAACCGCGATGGCCACTTCTGCCAGCCAAGGAAAATCTACAAAATTAAGAAGCCCCCACCCCTTCTCTTTGGCAATGAACGCCATTCCTACCGGCATCACAGGGAAGAGAACCCTTGCTACTGCGTTGTCGATTACAACCAGTGAAAGGTTGGCAAACCACCGCTTCCGTCTGCCAGTCAGCATTCTCCGGCGCGGGGCGATAAACTCCCACAATGCGACAACCACAAGCACAACAAGAAAAGCTGACACACGTAATGTGTAACCAGATGTCATCAGCATCTCTCCGGGTTTATAGAATGGGCAACCACTTACCTCAAAAAAAACACCCTAGTGACTAGGAGGGCAAGTCCACTAGGGCTTAATGAGAACCCGAAGGTCCTCGCAAGTGTTATATCTGTTGTCTATATTATACTGCCTGAACAGATCGTGTGCAAGTCCGTCCCAATAGCAACAAACCAAGGCCCAAGCAGCTGACATCGTTGCCTGCCTATCAATGCTATGATATAAATATTGAAAATATGTAAGGAAGTAACCGGATGAACATTTCCTCCGAGCAACAAAGCGAGAAATTCCCAAATGAAAATAGCAATCAGTTCATTACCAAGTAAACGGTCAATCCAGTGGATCGCGGCCTGCTGCCTCGTTCAGCTGTTAGTTGCTACCGCTGCGGCAGCGTTACCGCCGCTGACTTCGCCGCCGCTGGGCGACCGATGGTTCAGCATATCGATGAATGGCGACAGGGTCGGCTTTGCCCACGTCAACGTCACCGCCACTCCTGACGGTTTCAGAATATCCAGCGAAGGAAGCGCCAAAATGCTGGTTCTCGGCTTTTCCCGAGAAGCCACAGCACGAGAACGGTACGAGGTAAATCCTGACCTTACCCTAAAATCCTTTGAGGTTGAGCAAACTATAGACAAGAGTCCATTAAACCTGAGCGGCACGGTCTCTGGAAGAACGGTTAAGCTCACGGTTACATCAAAGGGAGGCAAGCATGAAAAATCCCTCAAATCCAAAGGGGCGGTTTATCCTCCTCCGGTAGTAAACCTTTATCCCTTGATCAAGGGGTTTGCACCGGGTAAAAAATACTCACTTCAGATGCTAGATGTCGAAGCAGTCAAACTGAAAGAGGTCTCTATCAAGGGGATCGGCATCGAAAAGCGCTACGGCATGGACACCTTCCACCTGCAGAACGATCTCTACACCTTCGTTGATAATGACATTTGGGTTGATTCATCCGGAAACACCATTGAGGAATCTGTGCGTGACGGCTTGATCCTTACCAAAACCGAAGATGCCAAAAAAGCTGTCGCTTGGCTCTTTGAGGATGCCATTGCGAAAAAAGACCTTGTCCTGGATTTCAGTCTTATCAAAATAACAGAGGATCTCCAGGCTCAGGAAAAACTCCGGCAACTTACAATAGAGCTCACAGGTTATCCTGCGGGGTATCCATTGCCGGAAGGCCCTGGGCAGACTGCTGCGCGGCAGGCTCCAGACCGGATCAAACTTTCAATGAAAGCACCTCTACGGCAAACAGGTGAACAAGCTACTTTAATCGACAAGACAAAGTACCTGCAGACTACCCCTCGCATCAATTCCGATAACCCTGAGATTGTAGCTCTGCAGCGGCAAGCCATTGCCGGCAATGCCTCTCCCGAGCAAACAGTGGCCGCTCTTACCCGGTGGGTTGCCGACTTTCTCGAAGACTCTGTCACAGACAGCCATTCAGCTGTTGAGGCTTTGCAACTCCGTAAAGGGAACTGTCAGTCGCATGCCCGACTTTATGTTGCCATGGCACGGGCAGCCGGGATTCCGAGCCGCATGGTATCTGGCCTTGTCTACATTCAGGGCAAAGGATTCCTGTATCATAGCTGGGCCGAGAGCTATGCAGAAGGATGGATCGCGGTTGATCCAACGTTCGGCCAGGCACCAGCTGACATTACCCACATAAGACTGGTCGAAGGAGATGAGCCGGAAGAAATGGCGCCCCTGGCCGGTATAGTCGGCAGGATCAAGGCAAAGGTCATTGACAAAGCAAATTAAGCTTGCCAAAAAAGACCTTTTTAGTACTATTAATAAAACACCTCGACTGAAAGGAGCTTATGAATGAATAAGGCAATAGAAATCAAGCCAGGAGTTCACTGGATTGGTTCTACCGATCCAGACCTTCGCATATTCGACGATTTATTCCCTACCGAACGGGGAACAACTTACAATTCGTATTTGATTCAAGGAACCGAAAAGGTTGCCATAATAGACACCGTAAAAACAAAACGTTGCGGTGAATTCCTTGAAAAGGTCAAGTCACTGATTGATCCGGCCAAGGTCGATTACATCATAGCAAATCATACGGAACCGGACCATTCCGGTTCCATTGAGTTCATGCTGCAACATTGCCCAAATGCAACGGTGGTTTCCACCCAGGCTGCAAGAACCTTTCTCGGCAACCTTATCCATAAAGATTTTCCTGCCCGTGTAGTCAAGGATGGCGAGACCTTAGATCTGGGAGGCCGGACTCTGCGCTTCGTAATAGCTCCTTATCTGCACTGGCCTGACACAATGTTCACCCTGCTGGAGCAAGACGAGATCCTGTTCACTTGTGATGCATTCGGTGCCCATTATTGCGGGAACAGCATCTACAATGATGAAGTCCAGGATTACTCAAAAGATATGCACTTTTATTTCGACTGCCTTATCCGCCCCTTCAAGGACAAGGTACTCTCAGCCATCAATAAGATCGAAAACGAAAAAATCGCCATGATCTGTCCGAGCCATGGCCCGATAATCAGGAAAGACCCAGCCCGCTATGTTGGCTTTTATCAGGAATGGGCGAGGCCGGTGGCAGGCCCTAAAAAAGTAGTCATTTTCTACCTCTCCCCACACGGCAATACCGAGATGATGGCCAAAGCTGTAGCAAAAGGAGCTTCACAAGAGGGGTTGGAGGTGGATTGCCATCACATCATTCAGTTATCGGCAAATGAGATACGGGACCATCTTGAAGAAGCGGATGCCCTAATCTTCGGGACACCAACCATAAACCGCGATATCCCTAAACCGATGTGGGATGTCCTGTCTTATCTGTCTACAGTCAAGCTGAAAGGGAACATTGGGGGGGCATTCGGCAGCTATGGCTGGAGCGGTGAAGCATGCAAAATGGTTGAGGAGCGGCTTAAAGGCCTCAACTTCAAGCTGCCGACACCATTCGTCCGCTCACCATTTACTCCCCGAGCGGAGGTACTTCAACAATGTGAGGCTTTAGGCAGGGCAATAGCTGACGAAATCCTGACCACTGCCTGAGAACTAATCGCACCATACCGATTGACGCGGAATAAGCCTATTATTCCGCGTTTTTCTTTTCCACCTTTTCCCTGATGCCATTTTCAGGCATTATATCGTTCATGCTCAACCCTCCCGTCATTATAGAAGCAGTTGTCCCGCTTTACCTGGATGCCGTTTACAACTATATCGTTCCTGCCGACTTGGGAACCATCAAAGTCGGCATGCGCGTCCTGGTCCCTTTCGGCAAACGAACTCTCACCGCATACACCGTAAAAACCGGAGCAGATCCGGTTGCCAATTTGAAAGAAGTCATTGCAATCCTTGATCGAGAACCGCTCTTCACATCTACAGAACTGGATTTTTTCCGTTGGGCCGCCTCGTACTATATGCATCCGCTCGGGGAAGTTCTCAAAACCGCTCTGCCGGGCGGAATAAACATCATTGGCAAGAAACAACAGGCTGTGCTGGCGGATGGGACAATCGTCTGCGATGAGGTACTCTCAGGCGGGCGCACCATAAAACAAGAGACCTTCTACCGACTTGCACCTCTCCAGCCCCAATGCCGCCCGCTTCAGGGGCGAAAGCTTGCTACAGTTGAGCTGGTGCTGGCAACAGGGGAAATGCCGGCACTGCAGCTCCGAAGAGCAACCAATATTGATGCTGCAGGTCTTCGCTATCTTGTAGAAAATGGCTGGTTGACAGCAGAAACGAGAGAAGTCTACCGCGATCCGTTTCGTGATCTGCCCACCACTCCAGATACACCGCCGGCGTTGACAGCGGATCAAGAACTTGCAGTATGCCGGCTACAGGATTCCCTCAACCAGGGTAAATTCTCGTCTTTCCTTCTGCACGGTGTTACCGGCAGCGGCAAAACCGAAGTGTACCTTCAAGCAATCAGTCATGCTCTTGCGCAGGCAAGGAGTGCACTGGTGCTGGTTCCGGAGATAGCACTCACGCCTCAACTGGTAAGACGATTCCGGTCACGTTTCGGAAGCGGTATTGCTGTTCTTCACAGCGGTCTCACACCAGGAGAACGCTTTGACGAGTGGCGCAGAATAAGACGTGGCGAAGCCGCCATCGTCATCGGCGCCAGATCTGCAGTTTTCGCACCACTGGAAAACATCGGCATCATCGTAGTGGACGAAGAACATGAAGCTAGCTACAAGCAAGGGGACGGATTCAGGTACAATGCCCGTGACCTGGCACTGGTCAGGGGTAAAATGGAAAATAGTTGTGTAGTACTGGGGAGCGCTACCCCCCAAGTAGTAACCTGGCATGCCGCCCAAACGGGAAAAATCGGACTGATTGAACTCCCAAAGCGAGTCCGCGACCTGCCAATGCCGGAAACCGTACTGATTGAGATGCGCAGCAAGAAGGGTGGCGCGTTTTCAACTGAACTGGTCACAGCAATGGAGGAAACCTTGGCAAGTGGCGGCCAGACGTTGCTGTTCCTCAACCGACGTGGCTATGCGACATATTTGGTGTGCCAGGATTGCGGCCACACCTTCCGTTGCCCAAACTGCGCCGTATCGCTCACTCACCACCGCAGCAAGAATCGTCATTACTGCCACTACTGCGACTACTCCATTCCCGCACCAAGCTTATGCCCGGCTTGCAACGGTAGTGATATCGTCCTACTGGGGCGTGGCACAGAGAAGGTTGAAGATGAGGTCTTGGAGCTGCTGCCATCGGCCCGTATTGCCCGAATGGATAAAGACACAACCGGAGGCAGAGGTGGGCACTCACGCATTCTGACTCAGGTTGAAAACAGACAAATTGACATCCTTGTCGGCACTCAGATGGTAGCCAAAGGGCACGATTTCCCCGGGGTCACTCTGGTCGGGGTAATCTCAGTCGATGCCTCCCTCAATCTCCCAGACTTCAGAAGTGCTGAACGGACATTCCAGCTTCTGACTCAAGTTTCCGGAAGGGCAGGCCGTGGCACCCAGCCCGGCCGGGTACTGGTCCAGACAATGGCCCCTGATAATTACGCCATCACCAGTGCCATCAACTACGACTGTAAAGGTTTCTGTGAACAGGAGCTCAAGTTCCGGGCAGAACTGGACTACCCGCCTTTTTCATTCCTTGCCCTTATCGAGCTTTCGAGCACTTCTGAAGCAGCCGTTAACAAGTCGGCACAGAAAGCTGCGGCAGAGCTTTCACAGCAAAAGCGAGCCTTGCATGGCCGTGTCAACATTCTTGGACCAGCAGCTGCCCCACTAGCAGTACTTCGCGGGCGCCACCGCAGGCAGATCCTCCTGAAGGCAAAGCACCGAAACGACCTGCATCAACTGCTCAAATCAACAAAAGAAGCACTGGACCTGCCGAGTAATGTCCGGCTTACCATTGATATTGACCCGCTGGATATGCTGTAGCCCCATACAATAAAACCCCTGGAGACAGTAGTCCGCCAGAGGTTTTACCATATTAAGATCACAGCCATTTCCTTATGGGATCACGTCTTTGCAGCCCCCCACTGAACCATCGAGACAGATTCGACTGTCAATCCAGATGGCATTATCTAGCTTTGCGCCGTCCAGCTTGGCAGCATTTATATTTGCCAGCCTGAGACTCGTCATCCGCAGATTTGCCCCGGAAAGATCCGCTCTTTCCAGATTGGCTTCCGCCAGGTCAGCCCTTTCCAAGTTGGTTTTTGCAAGACAGGCCCCTTTCAGATCAGCGCCAACAAGAGCCATCCCTGTCAGGTTCAAGCCACTCAGATTTTTCCCGGCAAGGTTGCGCTTACCGCTCAGTGCCTTTTTGATGTCGGCCAAGGAGACTACCGGGCCGGCGCAGGCTTTTTTGGCACTCGCTGCCTTCTTCTTTGTCTTGCCAACCTTCTTTTTTTTCTTGCCGGTCTTTTTCAGCCGTGCCGTCTTTTGGGCAGATCCATCGCCTGCCGTTAGATTATCCGAAGCGCGCCGCTCCGAAGTCCACCACTTATGAACGGTCTTTTTCTTTTTTTGTTTGGTTGCCGCCTTAACCGTTGCGGGAGCAGGCTTGGGACAGGACTTTTCAATGGCATCTTTTTCCGCAGCAAGCTTTGCCGATTCATCACGCACCTGCTGCTCCCGAGCAGCAAAGTCGGTGAGTCTTTTCTCAAGATCGGCCTTATCGGCCTCGGATTTTTCCAACGCCTTGCGCAAGGTCTGTTCGGCTATCTGCAATTCGCGGACGTCTGGACTCTTTTCACTTGAAGGAGATACCGGTACTGAGGGAAGCGGCTGGTTTTCATTCGCAACCTCCTGTGTCAAAGCCCACTGCGGCATTGAGACCACCATCAGACCGGCAACAATGCCTGTCACCAATAATTTGCCAAGTATCATCGTGCTGCTCCCTACTATCATTTATGAGCGAAAGTATACCAGCATTTGCCGAATCGCCAAATCTGGAAGCTTAACATTTCTCTGAAACGCGTTATCATTATATCCACGCCAGTCAATCTCACACAAAGGAGCAAATCTATGCCACTCACAGGGGGCAAAGCACCCGACTTCGATCTGGAGGGTAGCGACGGCAAACATTACCGGCTACAAGACTTTGCCGGCAAAAGAATAGTCCTTTATTTTTATCCAAAGGACAACACTCCCGGCTGCACCAAAGAAGCATGTGGCTTTCGCGATCTCAAGCCCCAATTTGATAGCATGGATGTGGTGCTGTTAGGGATAAGCAAAGACAGCCTCAAATCACATGACAAATTCATCCGTGATTTTGATCTCCCATTTGTACTGCTCTCTGATCCGGATGCCTCAATGATGTCCTTATATGGAGCGTACGGCGAAAAAGTAATGTGTGGCAAGAAATGCATGGGTGTTATTCGCTCAACCGTTATTGTCGGTCCGGATGGCACCATTCTCAAACACTGGCCTAAAGTGGCAAAAGCAGATGCGCACCCAGCAGAAGTCGTGAAATGGCTGGGGCAAAACAGCAATGAGGGAGGAAAGTAGCATTGAAAATTGAATGGAACGAAGACCTTGCCGTAGGTGTCGAAAAGATCGACGAACAGCACAAAGAGTTGTTTAACAGGTTCAACCACCTCCTGGAGGCATGCAGCGCCGGGAGCGGATCCAAGGAGATCGGCAGCCTCCTCTGTTTTCTTGATGAATATGTTCGTGTCCATTTCAGCGATGAAGAGAAACTGCAAGTCGCTCATTCCTATCCGGATTATCCGCTCCACCGTGAACAACATCGAATCTTCATCAACAAGCTGGATGAGTTCAAAAAAGAGATGCTTACTGAGGGAGCCACCCTTTCACTGACGATCGCCACCAACAGAATGATGATTGACTGGCTTTTGAACCATATTGCCCAAATGGATAAAAAAATCGGTGAATTCATCAATCAAAAGAAATGTTGATTGCTTGCATTGACAGTCTGAAGCGGTAAGCTTACTCATGCGCGGCATTCTCTGTTCAGTCGCTTTCCTTCTGGGAGTATTTATTCTGCTCCCCTTAATGCCAAATACGGCATACGGGGGAGTATGGGGCTCGATAAAATCCAAGAGCTACCATCTTGCATCATGCCGTTATGTCAAGAAAACCGGGAAGAATAACCGAATAAAGTTTGACTCTGCAGTAACAGCAAGGGATGCTGGTTACAAACCTTGCGAGGTATGCAGACCTCCAGCGCCGAAACTCTCAGCCACCAAGTCTCCGAAAAACGGATTGACGGTTTTGCCTGACACAACAGTTCCTTGAGTAGAATTTATTGACTCACTTAGGCTTGGCTAATATACTGTTGCCATCGAATTTGATG
Source organism: Geoanaerobacter pelophilus (assembly GCF_018476885.1). Taxonomy (NCBI): domain Bacteria; kingdom Pseudomonadati; phylum Thermodesulfobacteriota; class Desulfuromonadia; order Geobacterales; family Geobacteraceae; genus Geoanaerobacter; species Geoanaerobacter pelophilus. The sequence goes on along the minus strand of NZ_JAHCVJ010000005.1, from coordinate 116,283 downwards.
AATATTATGAGGAGGTGACGAAGAGCCGACGGACAAACCATTGCATACTGATGCGCAAATGTGTGGTCTCATCATTTTTTCTTTGACCCTAGTCAGGAAAGGAGAAGGCCGATGGAGAGTACAATTGTAGCGGGGAACACGATCAGAAAGGGGGACGGGATGACGTCTAACGTGAACGCGAAGGACCGGCACGGGCATACGCCCTTGATGGAAGCTGCCAAAGCAGGCGACATTGAAACTGTACGTGAAATCCTTAAAAGAAGCGCAGATATTGATGCAATGAGTGAAAAAGGAAAAACCGCCCTCCATTATGCCGCGTCAAACGGTCACGTTGAAATTGTCAAGCTGTTGCTGGAGCACGGAGCCACTATAGATGCCCGTGATCGCGACGGCCACACCCCCCTGATGTTTGCAGCAATCTACGGATGTAACCACACGGTTCAGGCCCTTTTGGTAAATGGTGCCGAGATTCATGCCCGAACCAAGGCAGGGAACACAGCGATTGTCTATGCCGAAACCAACAATCACCCCATTACTGTTGCACTCCTGAAAAAGGCTCAGCGCCCCAAAGAAGGGACGGCATAGTATACAATTCATTGTTCCCGCTGAAAGGAGTCGTTCCGTGAAAAAATTGGTCGCAGCTATCGCCTTATCTCTATTTTGCACATCAGCACTATTCGCAGCCGATACTAAAATCCTGCCAGCCCCTAATGCTGGTGACGTAACCTTCACCCACAAAAAGCATCAGGACCGTCTGAAAGTTTGCACCGCTTGCCACAAGGACGAAAAAGGGGGCAAGATTGAAAAGCTCTCGCAAAAAAGCGAGGCTCACAACCTTTGCAAGGGGTGCCACGAGACCAAGAAAGCCGGACCAGTTCGGTGTGCAGAATGCCACAAAAAGAGCAAATAGCGCATCTGCCCGCTCCAGGCAAATACTGAAAAACAGCGTAACCAATCAGTAATTACAGTTCCCGTTCTGTCTTTCGAAGGGGGTGGCTCAGCCACCCCTTTTTCATTTGAGCCTGCGGGATAAAGGTAGTATCTTCAGAGTTCATGGATCGTCATTTTTCCGAACATACCCAGAAAGTAATGAGAGAGACTATTGCCGAAGCATGCGGCAATGAGGTTTTCTTTCTCGGCCATACCGACGGCACCGGGTTTGTAACATCGGTGGAACCTCTGGCTCGCGGCAATCGTGACGCCGTAGCGGCAATTGTTGTTGCCACATCCTGCGGAGACATCGTCATACATAACCACCCATCGGGCGACCTCACCCCTTCCCAGGCAGACATTGAAATCGCTTCCATTATGGGCAACCAGGGCGTTGGCTTCATAATAATCGACAACCAGGCTGAGCGCTTCTACATTGCAGTAACGCCTTTCATCCCGCAAGAACTGCACAAGCTTGAATACCTCGACGTTGAGTCGTTTTACGCCAGAGAAGGAATCCTGGCGGCTTCGCTCAAAGGGTATGAATTCCGTGAAGAGCAGGTCAGAATGGCGTTTCTGGCAACCGAGGCATTCAATGAGGACAAGGTTGCCATCATTGAGGCCGGAACCGGGACAGGCAAGTCTCTTGCGTACCTGCTCCCTGCAGCACTTTGGGCAACACGCAACAAGGAGAGAGTTGTAATATCCACCAACACCATCAACCTTCAAGAACAGCTCATCCGGAAAGACATCCCCTTTCTCCTGCGGTATAGCGGAATCAACTTCAAGGCGGTGCTGGTAAAAGGCCGCAGCAACTATCTTTGCAAGCGAAAGCTTTCCGGGATCCGCCATGAGCCGACGCTCTTCCAGGACGAATCCGCTGATGAGCTGAAAGCGATCATCGCCTGGAGTGAGAAAACCATAGAAGGGTGCCGAAACGACCTCTCTTTTTTACCCAGGCATGAGACTTGGGAAGAACTCTGTTGCGAAGCCGACCAATGCAACAGGGTCAAATGTCCCCATTATGCCGGCTGCTTCTTTTATGCCGCTCGCAGGGATGCTGCCAGCGCTGACCTACTGGTAGTTAATCATGCCCTGCTCATGGCCGATGTGGTTGTCCGGCAGGAAGCGGGTTATGACAGCTCTGCCATTCTCCCCCCGTTTAAACGCCTCATTTTCGACGAAGGGCACCACCTTGAAGACGTTGCGACGAGTCATTTCGCCAGCCAGTTTTCGCGACAGGGGCTGTTAAAACTCATTACAAAGCTTCAGCACCCCAAAAAACAGGGGCATGGGATTCTCCCCAAGCTCGCCACTATGCTGGCAAAAGAGATCCCTGAAGAACTTGATGAGCTTTACCTCAACGCCGCCAATACCCTGGAAGAGCACCTGATTCCCGGCCGAGGTAAACTGGTGGACGCTATCAGTCGAACAATGGACCTCATAGGTACGGCGCTCATTGCTCAGTTAAAACGTTCAGGCGCCGGCCAAGGCGAACATACGCTCCGGTTGACGCCACCAATATATGCAACGCCTCTATGGGGAGAGGTCGAAGCCACCGTCACCAAGCTTGCCGCAGATCTCTCTGCCTACACGGTTGCAATCAAGAATTGTTGCCGGTTATGTGAAAAACTGCCTGAGGAGATTGCCGCCAAGTTCTCTGGGATTATTACTGATCTGAAAGGGATACGCGGCCGGCTCGAAGTTGCCGCATCGGGGCTTTTATTTTTCTGTGAACGGGACGATGAGTTTTGCAGATGGATAGAAGTCAATAAAAGCGCCAAAGGGTTGTCTGTCAAGCTGTGCTTTGCTCCGCTTGAGGTTGCTGCCTCATTGCGCAAAGCAGTATTCGAAAAGTTCAGAACCGTTGTGATCACCTCGGCGACACTGGCGGTAGGAGATAAGTTTGCTTACCTGAAAAAACGAACCGGCATTAACCTGCTCCCCACTGACAGAGTCAGCGAGTTGCTGCTGGCTTCACCTTTTGACTTTGCCTCCCAATCCCTAGTCGGCATCCCTTCCGACCTCCCTGAACCCGGCAGCCCATCCTTTGCATCGGCAATCGAAGGTTTTTTACTTCAGGCTGTAGCAATAACCCAGGGGCGGGCATTCATCCTCTTCACCTCTTATGAACTTCTCAGCAGGGTCTATGATCGCATGAGAACGCCACTGACAGCCATGGGACTCACCCCGCTCCGCCAGGGAGAGGCAAGCCGACACCTGCTGATCTCCCGGTTCAAAAAAGAGAAGAACGCCGTACTTTTTGCAACCGATTCATTCTGGGAAGGAGTTGATGTCCAGGGGAAAGCCCTGGAACTGGTGGTAATAACCCGGCTGCCGTTTCGGGTACCAACGGAACCACTTCTGGAGGCACGCGCAGAACATATTGCCGAAGAAGGGGGAGACCCGTTCCGCGAATACACTGTCCCCCAGGCAGTCATCAAATTCAAGCAGGGGTTCGGAAGGCTCATCAGAAGCCGCGATGACCGGGGAGCAGCACTGGTGCTGGATGTCCGGGTGCTTACCAAGAACTACGGCCGGTCATTCCTGAGGGCGCTGACCGGCACCAGGCAGCTTGCCGGACCACAGACAGAGGTCCTTGAAGGGATGCGGAGCTTTTTCACTTCTCTGGAGGAATACCCCGCTTCAAGGAAATTGAAAGGCACTGAAAGTAACTGAGGAATGTCAGAATAAACGAGAAAAATATCAGGCTTTGAATAAACAGCACCTTTGGCGCCCTGGCAACAAAGGTAACAAAAAATACGAACACCCCCATTTTGGCCACATCAGCTATCATGCGCCTGTTTCTGAGGGATTTCAGCTTGGCCGCATCAAGACCGGGCGTACAGGATTCAATTTCTCGTTCCGCCTCATTTCCTGCAAATTTCCTGATCGGGTAAAACAGAGCCATCTGAATAGCCAATGCCGTAACCACGCTATGCAGGAACCTTTGTGAAAGCCCTTCTGCCTTCATTTTCACCTGAAAGTTCAGCGCCATGAAAAGCAGCAGCACCACCAGAAAAATCTGAATCACTAGGTAGATTTTTGTCATTCTGCGCAGTCTGGTGTAGTTAGGTGAATTTGCCATGTCTCTCTCCGACAATAGAATTTGTCCCTACCTTAACAAAAATCAGCTCTTTTACAACCCTTAATCAAAAATGTCAGTTTTCAGCAACTCTTGCTACTGTGACAGCAATGACTGCCAGAGCACCGGCTTTTTTCAGGACGTTGCTGCACTCAGCAACGGTACTGCCGGTTGTCAGTACGTCGTCAACCAACACGATCCGCTTTCCACTGGCCAACTTCGGCTCTCTAAGGGCAAAGGCCCCTTTTACATTGGCCATCCGTTCACTGGCTGCAAGATTGACTTGCGGTTCAGTCCAACGAATCCGCTGCAACAACCTTCTCTCAAACGGGACGCGCCACTCCTTGGCCAGCACCTCCCCAATAAGAATGGCCTGATTGAAGCCTCTCTGGCGTAACCGCTTTTTATGAAGCGGGACAGGAATTATCAGGTCCGGAGAGAAATCAGCAACAACCCCTGACAGCCGCTCCAGCAGCAACAGGGCCAACGGCCGGCGACACTGAACCCTGCCGTCATACTTAAAGCGGTGGATGAGCTCCTTAACAGCGCCTTCGTAAAGATAGGCACCGCAGGCAGCATCAAACGGCGGATGCTTTGCAATGCAATTACCGCAAAGATGACTGATCCCTTCATCTGTAGCAAATGGTATCCCGCAGCAACTGCACATTGGGGACTGAATCGGTCGTGACGTTGTCAGACATTTTTCACAGACATGGACCCGGCCGGCGTTCGGGATAAATTCCCGGCAGTTATGGCAAAGCGGCGGGAAAAACATGTCGACGAGAAATTTCAGCATGGCCTGGCAAAAAACATCGGTTACAACCCCATATCTTCGTTGACCACCAGCACCCGGATATCCATGACCCTTGGCTTGCGATCAATAACTGTCGTAACCCTGCAGATCCGTTCCGGCGAATTACAGTTGCTGCAAAAACCGGTCTTGGCGCATGGAGTATTATAGTTCAGCCTTTTGGCATTCGGCGGCGAAGCCCAGTTCTTTATCCGGTTAATTGCCGCCGGCAGATCACCATCGACAATCTTGTTCCTTCCGGCAACCACTATCACTTTTTGTGGGCCAAAAAACATCGCCGCGACCCGATTGCCGTTGCCATCAATATTTACCAGCCATCCAGAGAGGGTCACGGCATTGGTCCCGGTAAGGAACAGATCACAGGTCAGTTGACGACGCATGATTGCCATCCGCTCCTCTGAAGAAAGTCCCGGAAGACCATGATTCAAAATCTCTTTTCCCTTCTCTTGTAAGGGGGCCTGCACCATCAGGTCGACAATCGTACGCGATCCTCCGAAGCCTATGCTCGCTGCGTCTTCCGCTTCCTTCATGATGTAGTCATACGCTTCATTTGCCGTGCGACAATAGACAGAAGTAAACCCGTTCTGACCAAGAGCCTCCACAGCCTTTTCGCACTTCTGCTCCCAAGTCCACCGAACCAGCTCATCGGTCTGCGACATTTGCATATCTCCTTTCACTTTCATTCTGGCAACTTATTTATCACAACCAGTGTTATTTTTTATATCTCATTATTTCAGTTTGCCTGGAATTGTCCGAAGAGAGATATCAATATGGCTTACCGAAATATCATCATAATAATAACAGTGTACTTCTTGCTGCTACCGTGCTCAGCCCTTGCTGAACGTCCGGTTAGAGTAGGGGTATATGACAACCCGCCTCTGGCAATAGTGTCTGGGGCTGAAAAAATCTCCGGTATTCATGTCGATATTCTAAAAAACATCGCGTCAAAAGAACACTGGGGCCTCACATTTGTTTCCGGAAACCTCACTCAAGGGATCGAGCGTTTGAAAGCAGGCGAAATCGATATCCTGCTGCCTCTGGCATATTCTGTCGAACGGGAAAAAGATTTTGATTTCAATGGAATAAATGTTGTCGTTAACTGGGGGCAGATCTATACGCCAAAATCAAAGTCAATGCAATCGTTCCTGGACCTTGATGGCAAAGTGATTGCCGTAGTCAGGAACAATATCCAGTACACTGCCTTCAAGCACATGATGGATCAATTCTCGCTCAATCCGCGATATGTAGAAGTTGACGATTTTGAGAAAGTTTTCGCCCTGCTTAAACAAAACAAGGTTGATGCCGGCGTAGTAGGCAGATTCTTCGGGATGGTAAACGAAGGGAAATACGGTGTTTCTCCATCTCCTATTGTCTTCAATCCAATAGAAGTGCGTTACGCATTTCCCAAAGGGACGAATCCCGACCTGGTTCAGGCAATCGACCGTCAGCTGGCGGCCATGAAAGCTGATCCGAATTCCTCCTACCACCAAGCGTTGGAAAAATACCTGCAGGTAGTCAACAAGAAAGGCCTTCCGGCCTGGATAAAGTGGGTCATTATCATTATTGCGCTACTGTGCGCAGTTGTTGTCGCACTGAATGCCTTCCTGCGACATGAAATTCGACAAAGAACGAAAGCATTGAACAAAGAGTTTGAAGATCGGCGCAAAGCAGAGGATGCATTGTTAGACAGCGAGTTGAAATACCGCGAGCTGGTAGAGTCGGCCAACAGCATCATTATCAAGTTTGACGCCGGTGGCAGTCTCACATTTTTTAACGAATACGCCGAAAGGTTCTTCGGCTTTGCCAAAGAAGAGATAATCGGCCGTCAGCTTATCGGAACAATTCTGCCTGAAACCGAAAGCAGCGGGCGCATCCTGTCCAACCTGATCGAAACCATGTTCTCTCACCCGGAACAATACCTGGCGCATGAAAGCGAAGCCATCAACAAAGATGGCTCCCGTTACTGGATATCCTGGTCGAACCGACCTCTGTTCGATGAACATGGGGTCCTTATCGGCATGCTCTCAGTCGGTAATGATATAACGGAGCGCCGTGCCTACGAGCATCAACTGGTCTATCAGGCCAACTATGATCTTGTTACTGGGCTGCCCAACCGGAATCTTCTAACAGACCGGCTAAACCATGACATCGCGGTATTCACCAGGAGCAAGGGATTTCTGGGACTCCTCACTCTGGATATCGATAACTTCAAAATTATCAATGACACGCTGGGTCATGATGCCGGCAACCAGTTTTTGTTCGCCTTCTCAAAACGACTTCTCGATGTAATCCGCAAATCCGACACTGTTGCCCGCCTGGGTGGAGATGAATTCGCCATCCTCCCGGTAGGGTTGCCAAATGGTGAAGGTGCGGCAGTTATGGCTGAAAAGATCCTATCCTCACTCTCGGTACCGTTCATGATCGGGGAGCGGGAACTGTACGTGACGGTAAGCATCGGCATCGCCTCTTATCCGGCTGACGGTAACACCGTGGAACTGCTCCTGCAGAACTCGGAAGCCGCCATGTACGAAGCAAAAAAAGAGGGCAAAAATGATTTCCGTTTCTTCACCGACGACCTCAACACCAAGATGCATCAAAGGCTCGCCCTTGAGACCAGCCTTCACCATGCGCTGGAAAACAATGAATTCCTGCTGTACTATCAACCTCAGGTTGATACCGCAACCGGTGAAATAATCGGCATGGAAGCCTTGATCAGGTGGCAGCGGGCTGATGGCAGCATTGTGCCGCCGCTGGCATTCATTCCTTCCCTGGAAGACAGTGGGTTGATCGTGTCGGTGGGAGAGTGGGTACTGGAAACAGCATGCAGAGATGCCAAGCTCATGTCCGACAAGGCGGGAAGAGACCTCACCTTGTCGGTCAACATCTCGGCGCGACAATTCAGCCGCTCCGACATTGTTGAACATATTGCCTTCATCCTGGAGGAAACCGGCCTCAAGCCCGAGTCACTAAGACTGGAACTGACGGAAAGCCTGTTGATGGGAGATACGGAGTCAACGCTGGAAAGACTTCACAAACTCAAGGAACTGGGGATATCTCTATCCATTGATGATTTTGGCACCGGCTATTCCTCACTCAGTTACCTCAAGAAACTGCCGATCAGCGAACTCAAGATTGACCGGGCGTTTGTCAAGAATGTCCCGGAAAACAAAAGCGATGCGGTAATCGTCAATACGATTATCACCATCGCCCAATGCCTTGATCTCAATGTCGTTGCCGAAGGGGTTGAGACCGAGGAGCAGAGACAATTCCTGGAAAAACAAAAGTGTCCGACCTTCCAGGGATTCCTGTTCAGCAAACCTTTGCCCTTGGAACAGTTTACCAAGCTGTTACCCAGCCCAGCCGCCAAATCTCAGTAAGTCACGCGCCGCAACACTTTTTGAATTTTTTCCCACTTCCACAGCGGCATGGATCGTTGCGGCCAATTTTTTCGACATGCAGCGGCATCTGCCCGGCCATCCTGCCGTCGGTAAAATACCATTTGCCGTCTGCCTTGCGGAACCGACCGATTTCATGGTGAACGTGTTCCCCATCTCCCCCAACGTAGCTCGCCTTGAACTCAACCTCGCCAATGGAGTCATCAGGGCTGCCGTCTTTTGTGCTGATTATTTCCAGTCCTTGCCAATCAGAGTTCTCAGCCCACTCTTTGGTCCCGTCATGATCATAACCTGCCCGGTGGCTTGGATGAGTGGTTTCATATAGATAGGTCATAGCCCCCTTAGTATAGGCACTGTATCGCGACCGCATCAGCTGTTCTGCAGTTTCTGCAAAAGATTTTCCGATAATCAGCGGTTCACAGCATGACTTGTATGATACCTGCGAACCACAGGGGCATAATTCGGCTTTTTTTGCCATATTATTTGCTTCTCCTTAGATGATAAATACCAGGCCATGGGTTATATAACATGAATCTGCTTGATAAGGAAGGGGCAGCTACTTGAGTTTGAGTTCCATATCTTCAAGTTTTTTGATCCTGTCGCGTAACTCGGCCGCCTTCTCAAATTCAAGATTCTTTGCCGCAGCCAGCATCTGTTTGCGTAGGTCCTTGACCATTTTCGGGATAGCGGCAGGCGCGATATATTCCTCTTGGGATTCGGCAGCCAATGGCAGTTCTGGATAATCCTTCTCCTCGATTGACTCAAGAATCGTCCGAAAACTCTTCTTCACTGTCTGCGGAGTAATGCCGTGCTCTTCATTGTATTCAAGCTGAATTTTTCTCCTTCTGCTGGTCTCCTCGATACATGCCTGCATCGATCCGGTCACAGTGTCGGCATACATAAGCACCCGACCGTTCACATTACGAGCAGCCCTGCCGCAAGTCTGAATCAGCGAGCGGGCCGAGCGGAGAAATCCCTCCTTGTCGGCATCGAGAATGGCCACCAGTGACACCTCCGGGAGATCGAGTCCCTCCCGCAAGAGATTGATACCTACCAGCACGTCAAAAACGCCCATTCTAAGATCACGAATAATCTCCATCCGCTGAATGGTATCGATGTCGGAATGCAAGTAACGCACACGGATGCCAATCTCCTCGTAATAAGTGGTCAGTTCCTCGGCCATTCGCTTGGTGAGAGTAGTTGCCAGCACCCGCTCTCCCCGTTCGGCCGTTGTCCGGATCTCACCAAGCAGGTCATCGACCTGGCCAGAAGCCGGACGCACCGTTATCACCGGATCAACCAAACCAGTCGGACGGATCACCTGTTCTACCACTACCCCGCCGCTCTGCCTCAATTCATAATCTGCAGGAGTGGCAGACACGTACACAACCTGATTGACCTTTTCTTCAAATTCCTTGAAGTTCAACGGCCGGTTGTCCAAGGCTGCAGGGAGCCGGAACCCGAAATTAACCAGCGTCTCCTTGCGACTCCGGTCACCGCGATACATCCCCCCCACCTGGGAGACGGTAATGTGCGATTCGTCCACGAACAGTAGAAAATCTTTTGGGAAGTAGTCGATCAGCGTATATGGAGGTTCGCCAGTCTGACGACCATCAAAATAGCGGGAGTAGTTTTCGATACCGTGGCAAAATCCCATCTGTTCCAGCATTTCCAGATCAAACATGGTCCGCTGTTCAATCCGTTGGGCTTCCACCAGCATGTTTTCCCGGCGGAACCACTGAATCCGGTCAAGCAGATCGACGCGAATCTCGGCAATTCCCCTTTCCAGGGTTTCCCTGGTAGCTACATAGTGCGAGGCCGGATAGATGGCGCACTTTGACAACCGATTAAGCACCTGTCCCCGCAGTGGATCTATTTCACTGATGGCATCGACCGTGTCGCCGAAAAACTCAATCCTGAGGGCCTTTTCGTCGTCATGCGCCGGAAATATTTCCACCACATCGCCGCGGACCCTGAAGGTGCCACGATGGAAATCGATGTCGTTCCGCTCGTATTGGATCTCCACCAGCTTGTGCAGCAAGTCGTCGCGCCCGTAATCGCTCCCCTGGTGGAAGAAAATATGCATTGCCTGGTACTCTGCAGGGGAGCCGATCCCGTAAATACAGGAAACAGATGCGACAATGATCACATCACGGCGGGTCAGCAGGCTTCGAGTCGCAGAATGGCGCAGCTTGTCGATCTCATCGTTGATCGACGAATCCTTTTCAATAAAGGTGTCGGTAGTCGGGAGATACGCCTCTGGCTGGTAATAATCATAATAGGAGACGAAAAACTCCACGGCATTTTCCGGGAACAGCTCCTTCATTTCACCGTAAAGCTGGGCAGCCAGGGTCTTGTTTGGAGCCAGTATCAGAGCCGGCCTGCCGGTTGCGGCTATGACATTGGCCACAGTGAAGGTCTTACCCGAGCCGGTAACACCAAGCAGCACCTGGTCGCGGTCGCCACGCAGGATCCCTTCGGTCAGTTCGGCAATGGCTCGCGGCTGGTCGCCGCGGGGGGAGTAGTCTGTAGTGAGCTTGAATGGGGATGTCATAGCTGATTATGATACCATGTATCAGTCAAGTCATGTAGCGGAGAAATCCCGTGTTTGAATATGGAAGAGGTTCCCGCTCCGATATCTGGCCATCTGTCCCTCGACTTTACTCGTTCCCAGGCGACACGGCCACATGCCACCAGAAAAACATATCACAAGATTAGCGACAGATAATCAGAAAGACTATCTAATCTTCACAGAACTTAAATAATGGCTATGGCATGCAACAGAACAATTATATGAACAAAGTGAATATCTATAAACCCACGCAGAATTTATAATTTTTTTTAATTGACATACTTCAATTTAAATATAAAATGCCCTTTACAAGGCTCCTTCCCCTTGTAGAAACCCCATCGAACCTTTTCAAAGCTATCTTCGGTGGGGTTTCCCTATGCGCGGGTTCATTTAAGTAGCCTATTTTCAATCCTCCATAAGACATACTCATCTTTCGCCTGTCTATCCCCTCCACGATCCACAATTGTATCCCGAGCGCTTTCAAATATCAGTCAAATAGCCAAACTCAGCCATATAACCATAAACAGCTATTTACTTCTGTTATTTGGCCACAGCCTTTACATTCAATTGCAATAGCTGAATCATTTTAGCGCATTAACTAAACATTAGACAAGGCACACAATTTGCTTTTTCCAATAAAAGGGAATTAATCCCATGTATTAACACTTTATCAGGAGGGAAGAAATGAAAAAGCACATTATCGTACTCGCAGCAGCAGCACTAGCAGCAGGGGCAACCGCAGCATATGGTCTAGGTTCAATCGTCGGAACCGCCCACGATCTATCCGGTGCAGGCGTAAACAGCAGCAGGTATTCGCTTGGAGCAGACGAAATCTGCATCTACTGCCACACCCCGCACAACCCGGTACAGGCAATCCCCCTCTGGAACAGGAACAACCCTTCAGGCGCCGGCTTCACTCTTTACAAGACCAGCCCGACCCTGACCGCCGCCACGCAAGCATCTGCATTTGCTGATAGCAGCGTTTCCCTCTTCTGCATGAGCTGCCATGACGGCGTAACAAAACTCGGCAACATCAAGAACTCCATGGGTCATACCATGACTACAAACAACGTAGCTATTTCGCCTGACAGAGGCGACCAGCTCGGCGTTAACCTTTCCGCCTCTCATCCGGTAGGGTTCGACTATGACACCGCTCAAAGCACTGATGCCACCCTTCATCCGAGAGCTGCTGCAGCAGTGAGCCTCGGTACCGTTTCCGGTGGTAGCTACCCGTTCTTTAACTCTGGACTTACCGGTGGCACTTCTGGAACTATGATGGAGTGCGCCAGCTGCCACAAGGTTCATGACGACGAGTTCGGCAAGTTCCTCCGCAGAGACAACAAAAACAGCGCGCTTTGCCTAGCTTGCCACAAGAAGTAATTTCCGAAGTTCCAGCTGGTTGTGAAAAAAGAGGGGGCATGCGCTGCCCCTCTTTTTTTGATTCTCAAACAATTCCAACTTATGGAGAGATTTCTGCCTGCCTTCACCAGCACAACTCCGGCTGAGTCTTTAGCTTGCCCTTGATTTTTTACAGCTGTGGTGCCATACTACGTCATTAATTTTTCCTGAGAGGAGAACTGTATGTTCGGATTTGGCATGCCGGAACTGATAGTGATACTTGTAATAGTCGTAGTTATTTTTGGTGCCAGTCGGCTCCCTGAGATAGGTGGCGCGCTGGGAAAGAGTATCAGGAATTTCAAAAAGGCATCAGAAGGTAAAGACGAAATCGAGATCAAGCCGCGCAAGGACTCAGACGACAACAAGAACGCCTGAAAAGTTGCCCCCACTTCACCTAGGCGAGACTCCTGTTGCACAGCAGGAGTCTCGTTTTTGTTTCTCCTAAGGCATCAATCCCGATAGCGCGCAATATCTGAGGACCACACATTGGCAACTGTCAACCCGCGTCACGCAGCATTCCTGATACTCAACAGAATAGCCAAAGAGCGCTCCTATGCAGACATCCTGCTGGATCAGGAACTCTCCCATGGCGCCATCAAGGGGCTTGACCGGGGGCTGCTGACCGAGCTCGTCTATGGTGTGTTGCGTCGCCAGGGAACGCTCGACCATGTCATCAGTCTGTTTTCCAGCGTAAAAATTGATCGGATTGAACGGTCTGTGCTGATTCTGCTGCGACTCGGCCTCTATCAGCTGCTGTTTCTGGACCGCGTTCCGGTTTCTGCGGCGGTCAATGAAACCGTCAAGCTCGCCAAGATCCTTGCACCAAAGGCCCCCGGTTTCGTCAATGCAGTCCTCAGAGAGGCAGACCGCAAACGTGACGCCATAACTTGGCCGGACAAGGCCAAAAACCAGGCGGAATGGATGGCTGCCCGTCATTCTGTCCCGCAATGGATCGCAAAAGCTTGGCTGGGACAGCTCGGGCCGGAGGAAGCGGAACTGCTTGCCGAAGCAATGAGTGAAGCACCGCCGCTTACCATCAGGGCAAACACGCTTAAAAACTCAAGAGAACAACTCATCGAAACTCTTGCGGCAGAAGAGGTGCCGGCCAGACCATGTAGATTCTCACCACTCGGCATCCAGATTTCTTCGCGCACACCGTTGACCGTGCTAAACAGCTATCAGCAAGGGCTGTTCACCATCCAGGATGAGGCATCGCAACTGGCTGCCCTGATTCTCGACCCAGCCCCCGGCGACCGGGTGCTGGATGTTTGTGCCGCTCCAGGAGGAAAAGCCACTGGCATCGCCGAACTAATGGGGAACACTGGTGAAGTTGTGGCCTGCGACAGCAATCCCCGCCGATTGGCTCAGGTGCAGCAATTGGCAAAGCGCCTTGGTACCGGAATAGTGGGGGCTGCGTTAATGGACGCAGAAAAACCGCTTGCCTCTTCTCTGGCAAACTCTTTCTCCAAGGTGCTGGTGGACGCCCCCTGCTCGGGACTCGGCGTTCTACGGCGGAATCCCGAAGGCAAGTGGTGGAAAAGCCCGGATGATATCGAAGCACTTGCTCAACGTCAGCGCCTTATCCTGGCCAATGCCTCGTCTGCCGTGGCACCGGGCGGAGTCCTGGTCTATGCGACCTGCTCCACGACGATCCGGGAAAACGAGTGTATAGTAGATGATTTTCTTTCACGGCATAATAATTTTGTGTTAGAAGATATTCGGGTTTTTCGTCCTCAATACGCTATCCTGTGCAGCAATCAGGGGTATTTTCGTCCATGGCCGCACCAGCACGGCATGGACGGATTTTTTGCAGCACGGTTAAGGAGACAGGAGAAATTATGAAGAAGATAGCTCCTTCGATTCTTTCAGCAGACTTTTCCCGGCTCGGAGACGAAGTAAGGGCAGTGGCGGCCGCAGGAGCCGACTACATCCATATCGATGTCATGGATGGACATTTTGTGCCAAACATAACAATCGGCCCATTAATTGTTGATGCCGTCCGCAAGGTCACTGATCTGCCGCTTGACGTCCATCTAATGATTACCGACCCCGACCGGTACATCCCCGATTTTGCCTCAGCCGGAGCCGACATCATAGTGGTGCATGCCGAGGCATGTTGGCATCTACACCGTACGGTGCAACTGATCAAGTCACTCGGCAAGAAAGCCGGGGTTTCGCTTAATCCTGCGACCCCTTTGCAACACCTCGATTATGTCCTTGACGATCTCGATCTGGTGCTGCTGATGACTGTAAACCCTGGATTTGGGGGGCAGTCCTTCATTGAAGCATGTATCCCCAAGATCCAGGCACTGCGCGGCATGCTCGACCGAAAAGGCCTTGAAACCGAACTCGAAGTAGATGGCGGCGTCAAAATCGACAACATTGCCAGAATCGCTCATGCCGGTGCCGATGTCTTTGTCGCTGGCAGCGCTGTTTTCGGCAGCAGTGATTACTCTGCAACGATCAATGAATTGAAACGGCTTGCACGAGAACCGGTACTCTGACAACTTTCTCCAGCGAGTCCGCTGCCTCCTCTCATCTCGTCAGCGCAAAGTGCTGCCTCCCGGGCCTGTTCCTGCGGCAGTGCTGGTGCCCCTGTTTCTCAAAAGAGGAGAGCTGCACCTCCTGCTAACCAAAAGGTCGGCACAGCTCAATCACCACGCAGGTGAAATATCTTTTCCAGGAGGAGTGTGCAACCCAGAAGAGCACTCCAGAGATGCGGCTTTGCGGGAGACATGGGAAGAGGTTGGCATAGATCCGGCAAATGTGGACATCCTTGGACCGCTGGACGATGTTTATTCGATCCACCACTACAATGTGTCGCCATACGTCGGTTTCATTTCCGATCAGTTCCCCTTAAAGTTAAACCGGTCTGAGATCGATAAGGTAATTGAGGTGCCGCTAACGCACCTAATGGACCCTTTTTTCTTTAGAATTGAAGAATGGGGGTGGCAAGGTAGAAACTATCCGGTATACTTTTTCAGATTCAATGGCGATGACATCTGGGGGATGACCGCAGAAATCGTGAAGAACTTTCTAGATGTTGTTTTTGAGAGGGGCCAATAGGCAGCCAATGTCAGTAAAAATGCTGATAATCGACGATTCCGATAAAGTAAGGGAACAGATCATTCAGACCCTGCAATCGGTATCTTTCTGCGATCATTACCTGCAGGCGCGGGATGGCCTGGAAGGTTTTAAAATTCTGATCGACAATCCGACCATCGATCTGATTCTTTGCGATCTGGAAATGCCACGCATGGACGGTTTCAAGTTCATCACCATGGTAAGATCGCGTGATGACCTGAAAAATATCCCTGTAATAATCCTAACCGCACGTGAGACTCGTGAACTAAAGATAAAGGGGCTTGAGCAAGGCGCAAGCGATTATGTCACCAAACCGTTTGATCCAGGGGAGTTGGTTGCCCGGGTTAAGGTGCAGCTAAAGCTCAAACTGCTGCAGGATGAACTCAAACGTTCCAATGAAATGCTCAAAGAGCTGTCCAACACTGACCCACTCACGCAACTTTTCAACCGACGCTACATGATGGAAGTTCTCGACCGGGAGATCCAACGGACCGCCCGTAAAGGGTCACCAATCTCCATTCTCCTCATGGATATTGACCATTTCAAGAAAGTGAACGATACCTATGGCCATCAACTCGGCGATATCGTCCTGGTGAATATTGCGAATGTGATCAAGAAACACCTGAGGACTTATGACGTAGCTGCTCGTTACGGTGGGGAGGAGTTCGTGGCAATCCTTCCGGAAACCCCTCTGGACGAAGCGATCACGGTTGCAGAGAGAATCCGTGCCGCTACTCAACAGTCAAGCTTTTCCAACAAGCTTCAGACGCTGAAGATTACTATCAGCATTGGGGTGGCAACCTTCCCGATGCCGGGACTCGACTCTGTGGATGACCTGATCAGAATAGCGGACGAGGGTTTGTACCGGGCGAAATCGGAAGGGCGCAACCGGGTTATTACCCTGCAGCAGGTAACTCACTGACACAATTTCAGCAAACCATTCAATTCTTCTGCAATGCAGTTGTTCCGCAAATCTCTTTCAAGATGCAGTCTCCGCAAACCGGCTTTTTCCTGCAGAATTCCTTGCATTGTAAGACAATGAGGGCGTGAAACTCATTATAAAGCGCAACATCGGCTTGCAGATGTGTCATAAAAAGCGTACGGGTGGTCTCGTAATCAGCCGTGCCGTCGATAACCCCAAGCCGGGAAAAAAGCCTCCCAGTATAGGCATCAACCACAAAAGTCGGATAGTTGCCGGCATAGAGCAGTATCGAATCGCAGGTCTCGCGACCGACCCCATGTACCGCCAGCAATTCATCACGGATAGCATCCAGCGGGACAGAAGACATTCGGTCAATACTGCCATCGTACCGATCCCACAGCCAATCCACAAAAGACTTTAACCGTCGGCTCTTGACATTGAAATAACCGGCAGGACGGATCATCTCTGCCAGCGCGACCAATGAGACCCCCTTCAAACCATCGGGGGAAAGCACCCCTCCTCTTTTCAGATTTGCCACGGCCTTTTCAACATTCCCCCAATTGGTGTTCTGGGTGAGTATGGCACCCACACAAACCTCAAATGGAGAGTCAGCCGGCCACCAGTTACACGGCCCGAAATGACGGTAGAGCCTGGCATATATGTCAAGGAGCCGTTCTGTCAAGTTTGTGTCATGGCCCGCAGAAACTCCTGGCATTCATGGAGTTTCCGCTCAAGTATGGCAAGCTCATCACGGGAATAAACCTCTTCACCGCGGCTAATCTCATTTTTCAGACTGCGGATCATTTCGTGAATATCCGGCTGACGATTGGGGGACTCCTCCAAACCAAGAAGATAGAGGTTTTTGGGGCTCATCACTCGTCACCCAGAATCCTGGCATATACTTCCCGAACAGAGTCTGTCACCAGCTCGTATTCCTTCATTAAGGCCTCACCAGGGTTTTTCAACTTCGGGTCATAGCCGAGACGCAAGGCAAGCTTATTCAGGTAACTTTTTGAACCTCCTAGATCATTCATAGAATAATCGTGAATGATTCTAAGCCTGTTTTCAAGGCGGCGGAGAAACTTATAACCATCAATCAGCGATTCCCCATCCTCCGGTGAAAGAACGCCATTCGCCCTTAAAGCCTTCAACGACACCAGGGTATTGGTATTTCGTATATCCGGGATGGTGTGGCCGTGGCCCAGTTGCAGGTACTGGACAATGAATTCCACATCCACCATGCCGCCACGACCGGTCTTGATATTGTAATTACCCTCGCTCTCACGGGCAATCTCGTTTTCCATCCGCATCCTGAGACGATGGATCTCCTGGCGAACCGACCCCTCGATCCCACTGCCATAGACTGACTGCCTCACCACTTCGTCGATCGAATCAGCAAGCAGTTCATCGCCAAGCACAACCCGCGATTTGGTCAACGCCTGCCGTTCCCACACCTGGGATTCCCGGCGATGGTAATCCCGAAATGACTCCAATGAGGTTACCAGCGGGCCGGCATTACCTGATGGTCGGAGACGGGTGTCGATCTTGTAGACATACCCTTCCCTGGTCTGAGTGGTGAGAATCATGATGATCTTCTGGCCGAGCTTTGCAAAATACTCGTGATTGCTTATCTGTTTTTCGCCGTCGGTGTACCCCTGATGATCATAGATGTAGATGATATCAAGATCAGAATGGTAATTCAGCTCTCGGCCACCCATCTTACCCATGGCCAGTATGGCAAATGATGCCGGGACACTGGTGCCGTTGACATCCGTATATTGAGGGTTACCGAAACGGGTAAGCTCCTTTTGGGCAAGATCGAAGGCTGCTGCCAGACAAACCTCTGCAAGGTTTGTCAGCTGAGTGGCAATTTCGGTTTGACCGAACTTCCCGTAGATGTCGTTCATCCCGATCCGAAGAAACTCCTCATGTCGGTAGCGCCTGATGATGTCAAGACTCTCTTCAAAATCAACCGCCTTATCAAGAAGAGAGGTCAGTTCCTCTTTCATGAAATCCGGCTCTTTTAATGCCGACGCATAGGTCTTTGCCACCATGCTGTCAAGGATTTCCGGATGACCGATGAAAATCTTTGAAAGGAATTCGGAAACCCCGAAGAGTGAAACCAGGAGCTTCAGCACTTGGCGATTCTCAGCCAGGAGGGCGTAAAATGTCGATCGAGAGCCAACGGCTGAGAGAAACCGCTCCAGGTTTGACAAGGCCATGTCCGGATCAGGGGAAGCAAAGATCTCCTGGAGAAGCAGGGGCGCGATCTTTTCGAGTATTCGGCGAGCCCTTTCGGTCAGGTTGGCCCGTAACGGCCCGTCACGCAATATCAGCAGGTTGTTGTAAGCAGTGTCCACACTCTCGAAACGGCGCTCCGCAAGCATGTCCTTAATCAGATCAGAGTCAGCGCGATGGTCAAAGAAGGTGTAAACTTCAGGGCTGACTTCTTCGTGCAGTTTTTGGTCGCGCTCAAGGAAAAGCCCGCCGTATATGGCTGAGACATTACCCCTGTGGCTTTCAAGCGTCTGGCGAAACCGTTCAACTCCATTCGATCGAAGAAAACCGCATCTCCTGGCCAGCGCCGCGTACTCGTCATCCTTACGAGGCAGACTGTGGGTCTGCCGTTCCTGAACCACCTGAATGCGATGCTCAACAGTCCTCAGAAACCGGTAAGCCTCGCAGAGGTCATGGTGGTCGTCATCTCTGATGATCCTGGCATTTCTCAGGACATCAAGCGCCTTCAACGAGTTGCGTTCACGCAGTGCCTTGTTTTTCCCGGCATAAACAAGCTGCAGCGCCTGAATGAAGAACTCGATCTCGCGAATCCCACCGCGGCCGAGCTTGATGTTGTACTCGCCTTCCCGTTCACGAGCAAGCGAAGCATCAATCTTCTTCTTCATCCCCATCATGTCCTCGATCAGGTTGTAATCAAGGTACTTGCGATAGATGAAAGGTTCGATCGCATTCAGGAACTTCTCGCCGAGCTCCAGAGACCCGGCCACCGGTCGCGCCTTCAACATTGCCGAGCGCTCCCACGACTGCCCCCACAGCTCGTAGTAGACTTCGGCTGAACGGAGAGAAATCGCCAGGTCTCCCCCCTTACCTTCCGGCCTGAGCCCCAGGTCCACGCGAAAGACAAAACCGTCGTCAGTAACATGCGATATGGCCTTTGCAATCATCTCCGACTGCTTGACAAAAAAGGCATGGAGGGAAATGACCCCGCTCCGGCCGCCATTGCCATCGTCAATGCCTTCAGTTTCCCCACTGTCAGAAGAGTACAGGCAGATGATATCGATGTCGGATGAAAAATTAAGCTCCTGGCCGCCCAATTTCCCCATGCCGAGGATGGTCAACTCTGCAGAGACCTTTCCCTGGGCGGTTTCCATGAGTGGCTCGCCATGTTCTGCAACCAGCGATCTCCTGGCCACATCGTGCGCTACACTGAGAGTGGCTTCAGCAAGCTGAGTCAGCTCCAGGGTGACCTCTTCCAACGGTGCCAGCCCTGACAGGTCACGACCGGCGATCCTGAGCACCTCGGCATACTTGAAACGGCGGAGTAATGGCAGCAAGGCCGGATAATCAGCAGAATCGCCGACCATACCCTTAAGCGTAGCAAGTAGCTCCCCTGGCTGACGGGGACGATCGATCCGTTTGCCGATAAAAAGGTTTTCGAAATATGAGGGGTCACGACAGAGGGTGTTGGTCAGGAATGGTGAGGCGCCACAGATATTCAGCAGCTGATTGAGCCTGCTTTTTACGGAGCAGACGGTGCGAAGATGGTCATGTAAAACAACTGCGGCAACCCGTTCCAGGCCGTTTATGGCCATATCCGGAAGCGAAGCGGACAACGATTGCACAGTAATGGCAATCAGGGTCTCTTGAGGGAATATTTCCGCAAGCAGCCGAAGATTTGCCGTTGACCTGGCGGCAAAGACGAAACCGCGGGCCTCCAGGAGTTCAATCAGTTGCTGGTCTGACTCCGGCGAAACAGGTTCCAGGAAGATACCGGAGAGCTTGCTGATAAAGTCCGCTACCGGGCTCATCCCTTTGCCAGTGCGGAGAGTGACTCTAAGTAGTCACCATGCGCCACACCCTTTTCAGTGATGATTGCCGTCACATATCGGGCCGGAGTGACATCAAACGCCGGATTGCGGACTTTTACTCCCTCCGGGGCGATCTGAATCCCCTTGATCTGGGTCACTTCCGTTATAGTCCGCTCCTCGATCGGAATCTTGGCCCCACTATCGAGTGACAGGTCAAGAGTCGAAATCGGAGCAGCCACATAAAATGGAATCCTGTGCTCTTTTGCCAGCACCGCCACGCTATAGGTCCCGATCTTGTTGGCCGTGTCGCCATTGGCGGCAATCCGATCCGCTCCCACCACGCAACAGTCAATCTCGCCATTCTGCATCAACCAGCCAGCCATGTTGTCGGAGATGAGGGTGACCGGGATATTGTCCTTCATCAGCTCCCAGGCGGTGAGCCTTGCCCCCTGCAGCCAGGGCCGGGTTTCGTCCGCAATGACCTTGATCTTCTTCCCGGACTCGTGAGCTGCCCGGATAACACCAAGCGCGGTGCCATATCCGGCGGTTGCCAGCCCACCGGCGTTACAGTGGGTCAGCACTGTTGCCCCGTCCTTGATAAGGGCTGCGCCGTTGGCGCCGATTGCCTTGCAGATCTGCAGGTCTTCAGCCTCTACGGCAATGGCTTCGGCCTTCAGAATAGCCCTGATCGAGTTGATATCCTTGTCGCGGTTCGCCTCGGCAACCCTTTTCATCCGCTCAATTGCCCAGAAAAGATTGACCGCAGTGGGCCTTGTCCGAGCAAGCACATCACAGACATTGGAAAGCTGGCGGAAAAACGATTCATGGGTGTCGGCGATAATGTCCCTGGCACCGAGAGCAACGCCCATTGCCGCAGCTACCCCTATTGCCGGGGCTCCACGGATGATCATGCCGCGGATCGCCTCAGCTACTCCCTGGAAGTCCGAGTATTCGTTGTAGACCTCTTCGGTGGGAAGCTTGGTCTGATCGATCATTACTACCTTGTCGCCCCGCCATTCGATGGTTCTAAAAGACATTGGGTTATCCTTTCAGCTTCTTAACCAGCAGTTCGTTCACCACTGCCGGGTTCGCCTTGCCCTTGGAAGCACGCATCACCTGGCCGACAAAGAAACCGAACACCTTGTCTTTGCCGCCACGATACTCCTCCACCTGCCCCATGTTGGCAGCCATAATCTCGTCGATGATCTTCTCGATCTCACCGGTATCCGACACCTGCACCAGCCCTTTTTCCTCAACGATCTTTGCCGCCGTACCGCCATTCTGCCACAGCTCGTCAAAAACCGTCTTGGCGATCTTGCCGGAGACCGTACCTTTTTCAATAAGTTGCAACAGCTCAACCAGCTGCAGCGGAGTTACCGGGCAGTCACTGATGGACAGTCCCGCGTCATTCAACCCTCTGGTAACCTCGCCCATCGCCCAGTTGGCAGCCATTTTCGGCTGCGCCCCAGCTGTCAGGCAGGACTCAAAATACTCTGCCAGCTCGCGGGTTGCGGTCAACACCTCGGCATCGTAGGGAGTCAGGCCGAGGTCTGACTGGTAGCGGGCAAACTTGGCTTCAGGGAGCTCCGGCAGTGACAGCCGGGTATCCTCCACCCAGTCATTGGATATGACCAGCGGCACCAGGTCAGGATCCGGAAAATAGCGGTAATCGTGCGCCTCTTCCTTGCCGCGCATGGATCGCGTTTCGCCGGTATTCGGATCGAACAGCCGGGTCTCCTGGATTACTTTGCCGCCGTCCTCGATCAGTTCGATCTGACGTTCAATTTCGTGCTCGATCGCCTGCTTGACGAAGCGGAACGAGTTGACGTTTTTGGTCTCGGTACGGGTGCCGAACTTGTCTGAACCGACCGGCATGACCGATACGTTAGCATCGCAACGGAAACTCCCCTCTTCCATGTTGCCGTCGCAGATGCCGAGATAGACAACGATCTGATGGAGTTTCTTGAGATAGGCCACTGCTTCATCGGCAGTCCGGATGTCCGGTTCGGAGACTATTTCCAGAAGTGGCGTGCAGGCGCGGTTCAGGTCCACGCCAGAGCCGCCGCCGAGACCGGGGATATCAGAATGCACCAGCTTGCCGGCATCCTCTTCCATATGGATGCGGGTGATGCCGATCCTCTTTGTGCCCCATTCGCCATCGATATCCAGATGGCCGCCAACGCATATCGGCAGTTCGTACTGACTGATCTGATAGCCTTTGGGCAAATCAGGGTAAAAGTAGTTCTTGCGGGCAAAGATGCTCCGGGGCGAGATAGCGCAATTGGTAGCCAGGCCGGCCTTTATGGCATACTCAACAACCTTTTTGTTGAGCACCGGCAGCGCGCCGGGCAGACCGAGGCAAACCGGGCAAGTCTGGGAGTTGGGGGAGGCCCCGAACTGGGTGGAGCAGCCACAGAATATCTTGGTGTTGGTTTTCAGCTGAACATGGACTTCGAGTCCAATTACTGGTTGATATTTCATCGGTATCCTCGGATATCTAAAGTTTAGCTTTCTGCTTCTGCCACTCCGTCGCCTGCTCGAATGCGTAAGCAGCGCGGATGATAGTCTCCTCGCCGAAGGGGCGGCCGATCAGTTGCAAACCGATAGGGAGCCCGCTCTGGCTGATCCCGGCCGGAACGCTTATGCCGCATGTGCCGGCAAGGTTGACCGGAATAGTAAAAATATCGGACAGATACATCTGGAGCGGGTCGCTGGTCTTCTCACCTATCTTGAAGGCCGGGGTAGGCGCCACCGGAGTGAGGATCACGTCCACTCCTTCAAAGGCCTTGAGAAAATCCTGCATAATCAAGGTCCGCACCTTCTGGGCCTTGAGATAGTAGGCATCGTAATAGCCTGAAGACAGGGCGTAGGTGCCGAGCATGATCCGCCGCTTTACCTCGGCCCCGAATCCCTCGGCCCGGCTTTTCATGAACATCTCCAGCAGGTTTTTTGCCTCGGCTGCCCGATGGCCGAACCTGACCCCTTCGTAGCGAGCCAGGTTGGAACTTGCCTCAGCCGTTGCGATCAGGTAGTAACAGGCAACGGCGTAGTCGGTGTGAGGGAGCGTTATTTCGACGATCTCCGCGCCCAGCTTCCGGTAGGTTTCTATCGCAGCATCCATAGCTTTCTGAACATCAGGATCTAACCCGTCTATGAAGTACTCCTTCGGCAGGGCAATCTTCATCCCCTTGACATCAGACAGCAACGATCTGGTGTAATCTGGAACAGGCATGGCCACACTGGTCGAATCCAGGGGGTCATGACCGGCTACTGTTCCGAGCATGATAGCGGCATCGGTCACATCGCGGGTGACCGGGCCGACCTGATCGAGCGATGAGGCATAGGCGATAACACCATAACGGGAAACTCTGCCATAAGTAGGCTTGAGGCCGACACATCCGCAATGCGAGGCTGGCTGGCGAATTGAACCGCCGGTATCGGTGCCAAGCGTTGCTATTGCCTGCTGAGCAGCAACAGCGGCAGCAGAACCGCCTGAAGATCCCCCGGGTATGCACTCCGAGTTCCATGGGTTCCTCGTTGGGCCATAGGCACTGTTCTCACAGGAAGAACCCATGGCAAACTCATCCTGGTTCAGTTTCCCCAGCATTACTGCGCCACAATCCTTTAACTTGAGCCAAGAGGTAGAGTCATACGGCGGAATATAATTATCGAGCATCTTAGAAGCACAGGTAGTACGAATGCCTTTGGTGACGAAGATGTCCTTAAGAGCCAAGGGCACGCCGGTCAAAGAGTGTATATTCCCTGCAGCTATCTGCTGGTCGGCTGCTGCTGCCGCCTTAAGTGCCTCGTCACCGGTTATGGTTATGAAGGCATTAACTCTGGTATCGGTGGCCTCGATACGAGCAAGGCATGACTGAACGGCTTCGACGGAAGAGACCTTCCTGGCCTTAAGCAGTTCATTCATCTCGTGAATGGTAAGTTCATAGAGTTCCATCTCTGCTCCTTGGGAGATAAATCAGGATTGCGACATTTTCAGCCAGTGCGGAACTATAGCAAATTATCCTTGGAAATGCACTATCAAGAGAACCAAAGCCTGCATCGGCATGCTTTACCTCTTGCGGAAATCAGGTACACTCGACAGAGAAAATCCGTCGATATTCAATCGGCAAACAGGAAGTGCCTAATGGACACTGTGCAAATTCTCAAAAAATCAATGCTCTTCTCCGGCTTATCCGAAGAACACCTCTCAGGCGTAGCGGATATTTCCAGTCGCAGAACCTTTAACCGGGGAGAGACTCTCTTTTCCGAAGGAGACCCGGCCACCGGCTTCTACCTTCTGGCATCTGGCGGCATGAAGCTTTGTAAAGTTTCTCCTGACGGTCGGGAAAAAGTGCTGCACTTTGTGCATCCGGGCGAGACTTTTGCCGAAGCTGCGTTCTTTGGTGACGGTCGCTATCCGGCTGAGGCCAGGGGGATCGAGAAAGGAGAGGTGCTGTTTTTCCCACGTGAAGGGTTCATGGGATTGCTGGAGCGGGATACACGTTTTGCCATGAACCTGATAGTTTCACTGTCTCTTTTACTGCGGCGGTTTGCGCGGCAAATCGAAGAGCTCTCTTTCGCAGAAGTCCCAAACCGGCTTGCAGCATATTTGTGTGAATTGATTGAAAGGAAATCGACGACGTTCCAGGGTAAAACCTATCTGGAGCTTGAGATGAAAAAGGGTGAATTGGCTTCACGCTTGGGGACTGTCAGTGAGACCCTTTCCAGGAGCCTTAGAAAACTGCGGGAAGAGGGAATAATGGAGGTAGAGGGAAGCAGGGTGATTGTTTATGACCTTAACCGGTTAAAAGAGTTGGCAAAGGGACAAAAAAAGCCGGAGGTTCCCGGCTTTAATCAGCAGTGATGAGTTTTCACACCGCGGCTTGACAGAGAGCGCTTCTATTGCCGCAAGCTTCTTCGGTGCATTCCGAGCTGTTGCCAAGAGTCTGTTCGAGGAAATCAACAGAGATTTTTTTGAAGTTTAGGCCGATGCCATCTTCTGAAACCCTGACCACCTTACCTTCAAGGCTCAGGGAAAGGTTGCCGTTACTGCCGGCAAAAGAGAGCACTATCCCAACCGTTTCGTCAAGAGGCACTTTCTGATCAGTCTTAACGAACAATCCCTTAAGGCTCAAGTTCTCAACAGTTCCTGTAAATGAACTGCCTTCATAGCTGACCAGAACCTTGGCATTGAAATCCATTCTGCTAAACTGTCTGTTATCCACGGAATGTGCCCCCTCCTTTCCAAAAGTTGCTTTACAGCTAATATCGTCAGCAATCTGAATTTCTTTAATAAATCATGCCATGCTTTGGCAAACCCAGCGCAGGCCACATTTATAACAATTTAATCTGCTTATGGCAAGTTAAAGAGACAGAATAGCTTGCCGTCCAAAAATAATTTGATACAGTGATTATCAATCCAACTCAAGCGAGGTATCAAATGAAAAGAATGCTTTCTGTACTAGTATCTGCTCTTGTGGCCGTATCCTTTGCCAGCATCGTCTGCGCAGCCGAGCCTGCCGCTGCTCCGGCAGCAATGCCTCCAGGCCACCCGCCGATCGATAAGCCGGCTGAGAAGAAAGCTGCTCCTAAAAAAGCCAAGAAAGCCAAGAAGGCCAAGAAAGAAGTCAAGAAGGAAGAAGCTCCTGCCGCCGCTCCGGCAGCAAAGTAGTTTCACCCGACACAAAAGACAAAAAGCCGCTTCGGAAACGAGGCGGCTTTTTTTGCCATATTAATTTAAAAATGCCTGCTATGGGGGACAAGAACCACAAACCGAGCGGAATAGCGAGGTGCTGAGATACCGGTCACCGCGGTCAGGCAAAAGTGTCACAATGGTCCCAGACTCCATATCCCTGGCAACGGCCAGAGCCCCGGCGACTGCGGCACCACTGGACATGCCGACAAACAGGCCTTCGCGCGTTGCCAGCTCCCGAGCCATGGCAAACGCTTCCTCATCCTGAACTGTTAGCTTCAGGTCAAGAGCCCCCTCGTTGTAAATCTCGGGAACAATTGCCTCTTTCATGTTCTTCAATCCCTGCACCCGGTGACCTAATCTCGGCTCTACGCCAACAATCCGGGTTCCGGGGCGATTATCCCTGAAATACCGACTGACCCCCATCAGCGTGCCGCTGGTTCCCATCCCGGCGACAAAGACATCGATATCTCCGTTCACCTGGCGCATGATCTCAGGCCCGGTGGTCTCGTAGTGGGCCAGGATATTGTTCGGGTTGGCATACTGGTTCGGCATGTAATAACGATCGGGGTCTTCTTCCAGAATCCGGTGGGCAAGCCTGATAGCACCATCAGTCGCCTCATCATGCGGCGAAAGAACTACTTCGGCGCCGAATGCCTCAAGAACGCTGCGCCGCTCCATGCTGACACAGGCAGGCATCACCAGTTTGACCCGGTATCCCTTGGCAGTGCCGAGCATAGCCAGGGCTATGCCGGTATTGCCGGAGGTCGGTTCGAGAATGGTCTTTTCGTGGGTCAATTCCCCGGACACTTCAGCCTTGGTGAGCATGTAAAGTGCCGGCCGGTCTTTCACCGAGCCACCAGGATTGTTACCTTCTAGCTTGGCAAGAATTCTGACTCTGGGAGAGGGGGCAAGGGATCGCAATTCGATTAATGGGGTATTGCCGATATTATTGACCAGCGAATATGGATTGGTGTGCATGGAGACGATCCTTCCGGATGAAGAATTCAGACATGCTACAAGATTGAAAAGCCGATGACAAGCAGAACTACTCTTTGATGACCTCAGCAGTGAACCGCAATGGCACCATTCCAGCCAACAGCAGACAGCCCGGCCTCAAGCGGCAATCGTTCCCGATAAACATGGAGACCCCACCCCTGCTCCACCAGGACTTGGAAGGATGCCGTCCTTCTCCTAAATATAAACCTACGAGTTCCAACTGTTTACAGGCATAATGTGCATCAGATTTTATGAAGAGAAATTATCGATAAGACAAGCCGGTTTTAATTACCGTGACCAGGCGAATCAGGTCGGTCATTCTACGAATCGTTGCCAAGCCACCAGCCCACCGACAAAAAGCTCCATATGTTTACACAGCATCAGACTGATGGATGAACCCTCTGCATGTGTCACATATGGAGCTTTTGCTAAGAGCTCATCCTTCGTAAAGCGGCTTTTCCCAGAGGAGCAACCCGGTATCGTTGTCCACAACCCTGCGAGGCGCCTCGCCATGAAAAGGGATGATGGTGAATTCAACGGCAAAAACACTGCACCCCTGCAGACAGTGACCGCCCACAACAATACCGGCACTTCCGGATACGGCAAGATGCAAATGTACAAACGGCTTGTCATCTCTAAGGGAAATATTGCCGGCACAGGCAACGATTTCGTGCGGAGCGTCAAAATCCAGCTCGCGGTAGGCGCGAATTTTTTGATCGTAAAATGACAGTCTTGCCCGTTTCAATGAACCCATCACCTGCACAGTCCCTGCCTTCACCCCTTTTTTTGCCGCAATTTTGTTAAGCTCCCGCAACATGTCCGATTTGAACGGCAATTTACCAATGATCATTGTACTCCTCCTAGCTTGATTGCCAGCGGCTGAGGCTCTTGCGATATCCTCTGACCTGATGACAGCTTGAAATCTGATCTACCACATAGTTAAAATTATAAGTGGAGATGAACAATTGGCAAGTTAGGTAAAGCGAGGTATATTACATTAATGCTTTCTTTATTTTCTTCAAAAGCCGCTATCCGTCCCGGTGAATTCCACCATGCACTTGTAGTGATCGCCTCCGTATCTGCCGTGGCGATCATTGTTCTGGCAGGCATTGGGATATATCGATTGAATTCCCACAACGTACTGCTGCACGCCGAAGAAGATGCCATTAAAACGTGTCAGTCTCTGTCTGAACTGGAAAAGCCGATACTTTTTGCGATTTCTCCTGATGGAGGGTATCGCCCGTCAATAACCCCTGCAGAAATCCCTGCTCTTGATAGCCGACTCAGAACTTTTCTCAAACCGTTCGATATTGTTAAAATTAAGATTTACAGTGCTGATTCACAGATAATTTTCAGTACAGACAAACATATCATTGGCAAAATCGATAGTGGCAACCGGCGTCTGCAAAAGGCATTAACCGGCAAGACCGACTCACATCTTGAAGCAAAAGAGGTGTTCCGGGACCTTGCAGATGAGCAGATGATAAATGTCAAAGTGGTAGAAACCTACATTCCGATCCGTGACCCGAACAACCGAATTATTGGTTGCTTCGAGGTCTACCTGAATGTCACCAAGTACCATGATGAAATACGGTCTAGCGTCATATACTCGGTCTTAATCATAACTGGTGCCCTGTTCGGAGTTTTCGGAGCTTCCTATTTACTGATACGCAAAGCAATGTTGCAATTAAAAGAGGCCCAGGAAAAGCTTGAAGGACTGGCAATTACCGACTCTCTGACCGGTCTTTTCAACCGGCGTCACATTCTTGCCCGGTCAAGAGAAGAGTTTGCCCGAATAGTGAGAATCGGCAAAGCTCATGACAACGCACCTGTCCTTGGGTTTATTATGCTCGATGTGGATAACTTTAAATCGATTAACGACACGTATGGACACCTTGTCGGGGACAGCGTTCTTACCGGGATTGCGGAAATGATCAGAATCGGGTGCCGAAGTTATGATCTGATCGGTCGCTATGGAGGAGAAGAGTTCCTCGTCGTACTCCCTGACATCTTATCGTCTGACATTCGTGAAATTGCCGAAAGAATCAGGGTAATAACCGAGAAGCATGAGTTTTGCTGCGACACCGATACCCGGATATCCGTGACAATAAGTGCTGGCATCTCCTGCTGTATGTCCGGCGAACCTGATATTTTCCCGGCATTGAAAAGAGCCGATGATGGGCTTTATCTTGCCAAGCGAAGCGGCAAGAACCAAGTACGAACGGTCCAGGACGGATTGGAGGAGTAAAGGAGCAACAAAGGGGGATTTTGCAATCCCCCCTCGCGTGGGTTACTGGTTTTCTTGCCTGTTACTCGATAGTGATGGTCTTCGCTTCCGTACCGCCTTCACGCGGCACTCTGATTTCCAGCACCCCATTCTTATAGGTTGCTGAAAGCCTATCAGTCATACACCCCTCCGGCAGATGCAGAGACCTGGTGAAGGAGCCGAAGGACCGTTCGAGACGCAGATAATCTTTCTGCTCTACCTTTTCCTCGGTTTTCTTCTCTCCGGATATGACCAGATTGTTATCAACGAGCCTTACGTTGATATCTTCCCGCTTCATCCCCGGCAACTCTGCCTTCAGTATCAATTCGTTGCCGGTCGTATAAACATCAACATAAGGCATCATTTCGCCTTCGCCTCTCAGATCATGCAGCAACCTGCTTATGGGTCGGAAACCGTAGTCAAACAGGAATGGCCGGTGAATGGTTTCCTCCATCCATCTTTCCATATCGTCCAGAGTCGACCAGATCCCACCCGTTCGTCTTTCAAGATCCCCTTCACGTTTTACCGGCACATCAGTACTTTTCTCATGGCCTAGAGCAAGATTCTTGCCCCCTGTTCCCTTATCAGATTCAAAGTGACGACGCATGAGATAACACCCCCTTTTCCCTTAATTTTCTATATGTTAATTATAACAAATTGAAAATGAATGTCAATATTCGCTCAGCAACCTTTGAAGTCATTTTCCCATGCTGATTGACAAGAATTACAATCGAAGGGGCGACTGCCCAACCAGTTCTCCTTTTTAACCTTGTCCATGGGAAAGACCTCCGGAAACAAACCTGATTTTAGCCGCACAAACTGCTGTAGCGAAACATTCCGCTGTTATTGCATAAGATGAAGTATCCGCTATAATTTTCATCTACTCTGATCTAGAGCTTAGCAAACTGAAGGCGGTAACCTCCCGGCATGAATCTTAAATTCGGCTCACAACTAATCAGAACCATGATGATCCTTGGGATCATTGTTGCGGCAACAGGGCTGCTTTCAGCTGGCAAGCTGGCCGCAAGCTCTCAAGAGGTTGCAGATAATTTTTTATTCAAAATTGTTTTCGGCATACTCGTCATTGAAACCTTGTTATTCGTCATCACATTCTGGATTTATACCAAGCGAAAATTGCTGTCGCGCGTCAACCGGCTGGCACATGCCCTGGAACGAGGGGCCGAAGGCGACCTTACCATCAGAGTTCCCGCCAGCGAAAACGATGAAATCGGCCAACTTGGACGCAACCTGAACACAATGCTGGAGAAGCTTAGCGAATTTGTAGAACGGGTCAATGCCTCTCTTCGCGAACTGCGCAACATTTCGCAAAACACCACAAACGCTGCCGGCCAATTGGTAAATGCCGCAGAAACTCAGTCTGTTTCAGCAAAAGAAACCTCTGGGGCTGTTGACAAGATCGGCAGGTCGATTGAACTGCTTTCAAAAGAAATCGACAAAGTCACCCAATCGGCAACACAGAATTCCGGGGCAATCCGTACCATGTCCACAAGCCTGGATGTCGTCGGCCAAAACATCGACATGCAGTCATCGGCCATTGACGAGGTCAGCTCTTCTATTTTTCAGGTAGCAGCCGAGGTTAAGCAGATTGCCAATAATGTCAACAGCCTCATGGCAACCTCGACCGAGACAACATCTTCGGTAGCGGCAATGGATATCTCAATCAAAGAGGTAGAGCGCAACGCTCAAGGCGCTGCTGAAATTACTGAAACCGTCAAGCATGATGCCCTGGTTGGCCAGGAAACGGTTGCCGCCACCATCTCCGGCATCACAGAAATCCGCGATTCAACCCAGTCAACGTTCTCCGCTATTGCCAGCCTGTCCAGCCGGGTCAAGGTCATAGGCAACATCGTATCTGTGATCAATGAACTGGCAGAGCAGACCAACCTGCTGGCGCTCAACTCAGCGATCATAGCAGCACAAGCAGGTGAACACGGTAAAGGGTTTGCCGTAGTTGCCGACCAGATCAAAGGGCTGGCTACCCGCACCCGGAATTCGACGCAAGAGATTGACGACCTGATCTCGGCAATTCAGAAGGAAACAGACCAGGCCGTAACAGCAATAAAAGTGACAGAGCAAAGGGTCAGCGATGGCGAGCGCCTTTCACTGAAATCAGGCGTGGCACTCCAGAAAATGGTCAGTGGCATGGAGGAGTCGCTGCGTCAGGTCAACGACATTGCCCATGCCACTGTTGAACAAGCCAAAGGGAGTCAACAAATCCGCCAGTCAATGGAAGATATTTCAAATATGGTAGCGCAAATTGCAAAATCGAGCCGCGAGCAGGGGGCAACCAGTGAGCTGATCATAGCTGCAGTTGATCGGATGAAGGATCTTACGGTCAATGTCAGATCGTCAAGCCTTGAACAGCGGGAGATTGGAGCGAACATCTCCGAATCAACAGGAAGAATGGGGCTTATCATCAGCGAACTCGAACGGTTGCGCAACGAACAAGCCGAGAGAAGCGATGAAATAAGAAAAGCGATGCAGGAGATGGACCGAGCGACCAACGAAGACCTGTCTGCAGTTCACATCATGGAAGAGGGGGTGGAAAATCTATCCCGTCAAATCGGCCTTTTGCAGACCGAAATGGCAAAGTTGAAGGTCAACTAAACAGGAGAATTGGACCTTAAACAGCGAATATCCTGATAATGCCTACTTGCAATTAGTAGGCGGGTATTTTTTGATATTATATTCCGAGCAGTATTTATCAGGCATTAACTTACATGCCTCTGAGAGATCTGAGCAGCCGTCATTGATATTTTTCTTATTATCTGTTATTCCCCAAGTGTCAGCAGACAATAATAATATGGCTCTATTAAAATAAGCTTTAGCTTTTGTGTCGTTGTCTGTTGACAAATTCACTGCCATGCCAAAACTATTTTTAGCATCATCATAAAACCCTATCTGGCCAAAGCAAATCCCCAATATCTGATACAATTCTGATTTTTCATTGCTTGAGAAATGCCCCTTATCAAGGTGATACCTTGCAACGGCAATACATTGTTCGGAATTTCTGCTTTGTTGATATTTACTAACATCATCATAAACAGCAGCAAATGGAGTACAGCCGACAATAAAGCAAAACAATGCCATCAAATAAAGCTTCATACACGCATACTCCAATGCCGACTGAAAATTTGAAAAATATTAGTCATGATTGCAAAAATTTGCAAGCCAAATCGGGATGATAACCACTCTCAACCGCACATTGCACTGGCCGAGACAAACAATTGCTTCCAGTAATCATAATCTACAAAGAGCAACATCCCGCTCAGGGAATTATTAATTGCTTTTTGCCGGTTTTTCCCGATGAAATGACCGATATCCACCCCATCTTTCAGCACAAAATAGAACAATTTAAGCAAGTTAGCAGAGGGTGCGATTTTTGCAATTAGTTTTTTGGTAAAAATCGGCCTATTTTGGTCTTTTTAACGTCACCTTGTTGACGCAAAGTTTATAGCAGTGTGCCTTTCCACCGGAGGGAAAATGGAACTTTCAGGGAAACTTCAAAGATTTATATATAAGACTCTTATCCCCAGCCCACTTTTAGCTTTGCTGCTGCTGTGCATCTTTACCGGTAATGTTAATGCAAGTTCCTTCCCTGGAATTGCTGCCGGGGATGCTCATACTGTTGCGCTAAAAAGCGATGGCACTCTCTGGGCGTGGGGAAGCAACGATTTCGGGCAACTCGGCAACGGCTCAAACGCCAGCAGTACCATGCCGGTGAAAGTCAGCAACATCAGCAATG
Source organism: Geoanaerobacter pelophilus (assembly GCF_018476885.1). Lineage (NCBI taxonomy): Bacteria > Pseudomonadati > Thermodesulfobacteriota > Desulfuromonadia > Geobacterales > Geobacteraceae > Geoanaerobacter > Geoanaerobacter pelophilus. The sequence goes on along the minus strand of NZ_JAHCVJ010000005.1, from coordinate 83,317 downwards.
TAATCGCAGTAACTGCCGGCTATGGACACTCCATCGCCATCAAGAGCGACGGCACCGTTTGGGCATGGGGGCTTAACAACAGCGGGCAACTTGGGACAGGCGACACCATCAATAGCAATGTTCCTGTCCAGGTAAGCGGATTGAACGGCGTAGCTGCAGTTGTCGCCGGCTACGGCCATTCATTGGCACTGAAAACTGATGGCAGCATCTGGGCATGGGGGCTTAACAATAAAGGGCAACTAGGGAATAACTCCACCAGCAATTCCAACACTCCGGTCCAGGTAGCCACCTTGACTTCCGGAGTCACGGCAATTGCCGGGTCGCGGGGACACCATGCCATTGCCCTCAAAAATGACGGCAGTGTCTGGGCCTGGGGCAGTAACGACTTCAGCCAGATCGGTAATGGTGGAGCGACCCCCTACAATACGTCACCAGTTAACGTCAGCAGCAACGCAATTGCGATATCTGCCAGTGCCATGACCTCAGTCATTATCAAGACCGATTCCACAGTCTGGGCATGGGGAGACAACTCATCCGGCCAATGCGGGATGGATCCATACTATGACCAGACCATCTTTTACCCAACCCAAATTGCAGCGATTACCACTGCCAAGGTCATTTCATCAGGTGACTACCAGACAGTAATGTTGTTGGCCGACGGCACTACCATGGCTCTGGGTCGCAATGATTACGGCCAATTAGGCAACCATTCCAGCACACCGTCATATTCACCTGTCGTAGTCAATGGCCCAAGCGGTATATTTGCCATCTCTTCGGGAGCGAACCACACTTCAGCCATAAAAGACGACGGATCATTCTGGGGATGGGGACTGAATGACAGAGGACAACTTGGCATAAACAACACCGATAACATGAGCTGGCCGGTAGCATCACCAATGGGTTCTCTAATCAGCCCTCAGGTGGCTGCCGGTTACAAGCACACGCTGGCATTAAAGAATGACGGGACCGTCTGGGCTTGGGGATTGAATGACTACGGCCAATTGGGTAATGGATCGGGAAACAGCTCCGTCCCAGTCAAGGTAGAGAACTTGAGCGGTATTGTCGCCGTTACCGCCGGCTACGATCACAGCGTTGCGCTGAAAAGTGACGGCACTGTCTGGAGTTGGGGCGCTGGCAACCGGGGACAGCTCGGCAACGGATCAACATCTGCCAGCAATGTCCCAGTAAAGGCGAGCAACCTTTCCGGCATCAAGGCCATTGCCGCATCCAGAGGGAATCATGTCCTGGCGCTAAGAAACGACGGCACCGTCTGGGCGTGGGGTGCCAACAACGCTGGACAGCTGGGCAACAACGCAGCACCGATCGACAGTAGTTCCCCTGTGCAAATCACCAGCCTGAGCGGCATTACTTCTATTGCTGCAGGACTTAACCACTCTGTTGCCTTGAAAAACAATGACACTGTCTGGGCATGGGGAGACAATGCTTCCGGCCAGCTGGGCCAAAATCCGGTCTCATTGCCAACCAGCCGCGTACCGGTTCAGGTTACCACCATAACCGGAGCTATTGCAGTCGATGCCGGCGATTATCATACCACGGCATTGAAAAACGACGGCACTATATGGAGCATGGGCCTCAACACCAATGGCCAATTGGGAAACAGCTCAACAACTACAACATTCTCTCCGGTTCAGGCGACCAGCCTCAATGGGATAAAAAGCATTTCAGCAGGGACCAGCCATGCATTGGCGCTTAAAAATGACGGCTCGGCATGGGCATGGGGCGGCAACAGCTCCGGGCAGCTCGGCAACAGCTCAACAACAGACAGCCAATTCCCGATTCAGATCAGCACCTTGTTGCAGGTCAAAGCTCTATCAGCTGGTTTTGGTCATTCGGTTGCAACTACCTTAACCGGCAATGTCTGGACATGGGGGCTTAACGACAGTGGCCAACTCGGCAACAACTCTTTGTCGGGAACCACCTCTCCTGTCAAAGCAACCGACATCACCCTGAACATTTATACCCCCGCTACAGTGGCATCCCCTCCAGGGGGGCCATACGCATCCCCGCAAACCGTCACGTTGACCGCAAATGGCGCTATTGCCATTTACTACACTCTGGATGGGACAACCCCGACATATCCGCTTTCCGGGACAACCCAGCAGTACTTGACCCCAATAGCAGTCAATAGCTCATCTGAGCTGAAGTACTTTGCAATAGACATTGCAAACAATGTCGAAGAGGTAAAGACCCAGTCATATATTATTGCTGTACCGCCGGTCACCACTGCAACCCCGCTCGGTGGTGTTTATACCTCCTCCCAGTCGGTCACTTTGAGTTCCGACAAACCCGGAAGCATTTATTTCACCGTAGACGGCTCCAACCCGACATATCCGCTTTCCGGGTCAACCCAAACATATAGCGGTCCCATTGCAATCACCACCAACACCACCCTGAAATATTTCGCTCGGGACAACAATGGTATCCAGGAAACGGTTCAATCGCAGGTTTATACGATCAACACGCTTCCCGTAACTACTGCGTCCCCGGCTGGCGGGACATATCCAGCGGCTCAAAGCGTTACTCTTTCATCCAGTAAGCCCGGAATCATATACTACACCGTTGACGGCTCGGCACCAACTTATCCGGCAACAGGCGCTACCCAGGTCTTCACCGGACCTATCTCTATCACCACCAACACCACCTTGAACTATTTCGCTCGTGATAACGATGGCAACCAGGAAGCAGCCCAGTCACAGGTTTATACGATCAATACACTTCCCGTTACCACAGCGTCCCCGGCTGGCGGGACATATCCAGCGGCTCAAAGCGTTACTCTTTCATCCAGCAAGCCCGGTACCATATACTACACTGTTGACGGCTCAACGCCGACATACCCACCTTCAGGGGTAACGCAGACCTACAGCAGTGAGATTATTATAAACACCACCTCAACCCTTCGTTACTTTTCCAGGGATATCGACGGTAATCAGGAGGCGGTCAAAACTCAGACCTACACCATCAGCACTCCCCCCGCAACAACGGCAACTCCTCCAGGAGGGACCTACCTAGCCGGACAGACAGTCACGCTCACGTCAAGCAAGCCCGGCAATATTTACTACACTTTGGACGGTTCAGCCCCTGCGTTCCCGGTAAGTGGAGCAACCCAGACTTACAGCGGCCCGATAACGCTCAACGCGACAACAACCATTAGATTTTTCGCAAGGGACACGGACGGCTTTCAGGAAACGGCCCAGGCTCAGGACTATACCATTCTCCAGCGACTAACCGTGACGGTTCAGGGGGGAAGTGGCAGCCATGTCCATTCAACCCCCAATCCTGACATCAATTGCTCCGGCAGTTGCTCTCAGGATTACGCCAGCGGAACATTAGTTGAACTTACTCCTTCGCCGTCCGCAACTGACATCTTCTCCGGCTGGTCAGGTTCCTGTGCAGGCACAGGAACCTGCACCATTACCATGGACTCGGCACAAGCTGCCATTGCAACCTTTGCCACCAAACAGGTTATCTCGACCCCCCCCAAGGTTGCCTCCGGTCATTACCACTCGTTGGCGCTGAAAAACGACGGCACCGTCTGGGCGTGGGGACAGAACAACGTTGGTCAACTTGGGGATGGGAGCACCACCAACAACAATACCCCGGTCGCAGTTGTCACAACTAGCGGCCTGTATGGAGTCTCTGAGATCGCTGCCGGCCTAAACCACTCGGTCGCCATGAAACCTGACGGCACGATCTGGGCGTGGGGTGACAACTACTACGGACAAATCGGCACCGGCGCGGCAACCCTTGGCACACAATACAACACGCCAGTGGAGATAACCGGGATAACCAATGTTATCGCCATTGCGGCAGGGGAATACCACACATTGGCCTTGAAAAATGACGGCACCGTCTGGGTATGGGGGCGCAATAACCTGGGCCAGCTCGGTACTGGCGATACCAACGACCGGTCCGTACCAACGCAATTGACCGGCATTAACGGAATAACCGCTATCGCAGCAAAAGGCAATTTCTCCCTTGCCCTGAAGAGTAACGGAGAGGTTTCTGCCTGGGGACATAACAGTTACGGCCAGCTTGGGAATCAATCATATGTGAACTCCGAATCCCCGGTATCCGTGGCCAACCTTTCCGGAGTTATCGCTATTGCCGCTGGCTACAATCACTCAGTAGCACTCACAAACACCGGGAAAGTCATGTCCTGGGGGGAAAATATCACCGGTGGCCTCGGCAACGGCACTGATCAGGCCAGCAATATTCCAGTACTGGTAACCACTCTGAACGATGCGATGGGAGTAACTGCGGGATACCGCTTCACCGCTGCCATAAGAAGCAACGGGACCATGCAGTCCTGGGGCTGGAACAACCGGGGCCAATTGGGCAACAGTTCGAATAACGACAGCTGGGTGCCGGTTTCGGTAAGCGTGATTTCCAAGATTGCAGCCGCCTCTTCCGGCGTTGACCACACCATCGCTTTGAATAACGACGGTTCCATCTACTCTTGGGGCGCAAACTTATACGGCGAATTGGGGACCGGTAACAACAGCGACAGCAATGTCCCTGTTGCAGTGGCACCACCACTCAATCTCGGCACATCCTCTCCGATCACAACCGCCAATCCTTCAAGCGGGACATATTTGACCAGTCAAAACGTTTCACTCACAGCAAATGAGCCGGCCACCATCTACTATACCGTTGACGGAACTACGCCAACCAACCCGGCAACGGGTAATACCCAAGTTTACACCGGACCGATTGCCGTCAACAGCTCAACAACCCTCAACTATTTTGCGGTTTCGACATCCTCTTCACTCAGCGAAAGCATGAAGACCAGCAGCTATACCATAAATCTTGTTCCGGTCATTACTGTCAGCCCGCTTGGGGGAACTTACACTTCAGCCCAATCGATAACCCTCACGTCCAACAAACCTGGCAATATCTATTACACTGTCGACGGATCAGACCCGACTTACCCGGTTTCCGTGACAACCCAGATATTCTCTGCGGCAATTCCGATCAATACCACCACCACCCTGAAATTTTTTGCCAGAGACACTGACGGTAACCAAGGGACCGTGCAATCTCAGCTCTACACCATGAACATTCCGCCGATAACAACAGCAACACCCGGCGGGGGCACATATACCTCGCAACAGTCGGTAGTGCTCACTGCCAACGAAGCCGCCACTATTTACTATACCCTGGATGGCAGCACGCCGACATTTCCGGAAACGGGAACAACCCAGACTTACAGCTCTCCGCTTGTGATCAGCACCAATACCACGTTGAAATTCTTCAGCCGAGACATGGACGGGAACCTGGAGAGCGTTCAAACCCTGGTCTACACAATGAACATCCCGCCGATCACCACGGCAACCCCTGCAGGGGGAACTTATTCAACGCCGCAGACCGTCAGCCTCTCATCAAATGAAGCAGGTGCTACCATCTACTTCACTGTTGACGGATCAACTCCGACCTACCCGGTTACCGGCTCAACACAGATATACAGCTCGCCGATCGCCATTAACAGCAATACCGCCCTCAAGTTTTTTGGACGGGACATTGACGGCAATCTGGAAGTCGTCAAGACTGAGACCTACACCATTAGCATCCCACCAGTAACAACAGCAAACCCGCTTGGCGGGGTCTATCCCCCGGGCCAGACTGTGACTCTTACGTCCAGCAAGCAAGGAACTATTTATTATACAACTGACGGTTCGACGCCGACCTACCCGGTTACCGGCTCAACCCTTACATACAGCAGCCCCATTACCATTAACGCCACTACTACCCTGAAATATTTCGCTCGAGATCTCAGCGGCACTCAGGAGGCGGTCAAGACTCAGACCTATACCATTAGCACCCTGCCATATACAACCGCTACCCCTCCCGGCGGAGCATATACCTCTGCCCAGACAGTCACGCTCTCCACTTACGCTCAAGCAACCATCTACTATACTGTCGATGGCACCGATCCGACCTCGCCGGCGAGCGGGTCAACCCAGGTTTACTCCGGCCCCATCCCAATCAGCAGCGACACAACCCTTAAATATTTTGCCGTAGACCCAGCCGACAACCGCGAAGCGATCAAAACCCAGACTTACTACATCACTCTCCCGGTCCTTCGTAAGCTGACCCTTACTGTTGCCGGTGGCAACAACAGTATAGTGTCTTCAACTCCAGCACCGGATATAAACTGCACTGGCAACTGCGCTCAAGACTATCTGAGCGGTACTGAAATCACACTTACCGCAAACTACTCCCCGTCCGACATCTTTGTCGGCTGGACAGGCGCCTGCACCGGAACAGCCTCCTGTACCATCCTCATGAACTCAGACCAAACGGTTACGGCGACCTTTGCTCCTATCGGCGCAATATCGACACCGCCCCAGCTTGCTGGCGGATACTGGCACACTCTAGCGCTGAAGGGGGACGGTACTGTCTGGAGTTGGGGGAACAACATGGATGGGCAGCTGGGGAACGGCAGCTACCTCACCAGCACTGTTCCCGTGAAAATAAGCGCGCTCCAGGGAGTAACGGCAGTCGCTGCAGGCGACTACCACTCCTTGGCACTGAGAAATGACGGAACGGTATGGTCCTGGGGGTATAATAATTACGGCCAGTTGGGTGACGGCACAGACCGGCAGGCAAGCAACATCCCGATAATGGTCAAGGGCCTTTCCGGTATCATTGCCATATCAGCTGGAGCGGGCCACTCGGTAGCACTCAAGAGCGACGGGACTGTGTGGACTTGGGGGAACAACGTAGACGGCCAACTAGGAAATAATGGTGGCATTAAAAGCAACACGCCGGCTCAGGTTGCTGGAATAAGCAACGTCACGGCCATTGCTGCCGGCTGGCTGCACACCCTCTCGTTGAAGAATGACGGCACTGTCTGGAGCTGGGGATACAACGCCTATGGCCAGTTGGGCAATGTCCTCGGTACCCAGGTATATTGGCCGGAACAGGTCTCAGGACTGACCGGCATCACTGCCATTGCCGCAGGGGGCTATCACTCCGTTGCCCTGAAAAACGACACGACTGTCTGGTCATGGGGTAAAAACAGTGAAGGCCAGTTGGGTAACAACTCCACAACTCAAAACGCATTTCCGGTGCAGGCCTCAGGTGTTACCAACATCACCAGCATTGCCGCCGGCGGAAACTACACAGTTGCCCTCAATACCTTTGGCAACCTCATTATTTGGGGGAATGATTCATACTACTCGCACCCATTCATCGGTTCGGTTGATAATTCTGTCGCTGTACAGGTAAGCGGCATTTCCAACATCACCCGAATTGCAACCGGCTATTACCATACCCTGACAATGGACAGCGCCGGGGCCGTCAACAGCTGGGGCTTTAACAACAGCGGACAGCTAGGCAACGGCACGACCACTCTTAGCAACGCCGCACTGCCGGTTGTCGGTCTGAACGTCGCGGCAACAGCCTGCTATGCCAAAATTGCCACCATCTGTTACGGCTCGATTGCCGAAAGCTATCTGGCGCCGCCATCTGCCGCAACAGCCACAATTCTTGCCCAGAACCGGATCTTTAACGAACCGCTGAATTTCACCAGAGATGTCAATGTCACGGTAGCAGGAGGCTACGATGCTACTTTCAGTTCAGCGACCGGCAATTCCGATCTACGGGGACCATCGTTAATTATCACTTCAGGGTCGCTAACCATAGGCAGCAATGCCACGATAACTGTATTCGATTAACTGGCAACGAATACTAGATAAAAAAAGGGGTTTGCAGCGGTAGCGCGGGCCCCTTTTTTATCTGGTGGATGGACACTAGTCCTATAAGAAGCGCTTAACGATGAAGCCGGCTACCGCAGCGGCGTCATTGAGGTCAAAAACCGGTACATCCAGCTCCAGCGGCGCATCGCTGGCAACAGCCAGCAAGGTCGGGTCATGCTGCTCACCGCGGCAGAGAAGCGAGGAACTCCGCTCGCTGCGATGCACCTCAATCTTCGGCAGGTCGCTCTGCTTGAACCCCTCGGTCAGAACGATATCCACATCCTTGAAATAGGTGGCAATCAGCTCCCGGATCGGCGGCGAGGCCTGATGACGCTTGACCAGGGCAAGTTTCTCCGGCGATGAAATCAACATGGTATCGGCTCCGGCGGCTGTCAAGCGGTAGCTGTCCTTGCCCGGATGATCGATATCAAACCGATGGGCATCGTGCTTGATGACACCGACCCGTACCCCTTTCCCCTTCAACTCCGTGATCACCTTCTCCAGCAAAGTGGTCTTGCCGGTCCCTGACTTGGCCACGAACGACACCGCCTTCAGCCCTGTGTTAGCTGCTGGCTGAGGCTGGCCGCACTCCTCCGGGTCCCCTTGCAGCTTGGCCACACAATGCGAAACAGCAGGCCAGACCGCCTCCAGGTTCTCGATTGCCCCCTTCGGGCTTCCGGGCAGGTTGATGATCAGGCTCCGGCCGCGAATCCCGGCAACAGCGCGGGAGATCATGGCATGCGGCGTTTTTTGCAGACTGCTGGCGCGCATCGCCTCGCCGAAGCCGGGAATCACCCGCTCCAGCACCGGCAGCGTTGCATCCGGGGTGACATCACGGGGGGAAACCCCGGTGCCGCCACAGGTGAGAATCAGATCAAAGTCATTGCTGTCGGCCCACTCGGCCAACCGGGCCGTGATCAGGGCCGCCTCGTCCGGAATCACTTCACAACGGGCAGTTGCCACCCCCTGGAGTTTCAGCCATTGTTCCAATGCCGGACCGCTGGCATCAGCCCGTTCGCCCCGAGCGCCCCGGTCGCTCAAAATCAGCAATGCCGCTTTCATTGTTCCCCCTCCCGGCGGTAAATGCCGCTCTTGCCACCCTCTTTGTAGAGCAGCGCCACCTCACCGATGGTTATTCCTTTGTCGCTCCCCTTGCACATATCGTAGATGGTAAGGGCCGATACTGAAGCGGCCACCATCGCCTCCATCTCCACCCCGGTCCGCTCAAAGGCCCGGACAGTGGCGGTTACGACCACCTCGCCGGTCTCCGGTTCAGGCATGAAGTCAACCGCTGCATGGTGGATCGCCAACGGATGGGAGAGCGGAATCAGGTCCGGGGTCTTCTTGGCTGCTGCGATCCCGGCCAGGCGAGCCACGCCAAGGACATCACCTTTGGAACTACGACCGGCCAGCACTGCCTGCAGGGTTTCCGGCCGCAGTCTGACCACGGCCCTGGCTGTGGCAGTGCGCAGAGTCGGCACCTTGGCACTGACATCGACCATGATCGCCTGCCCCTGTTCGTCGAAATGATTGAAAGACATGTGTGACTCCTTTCCCTTAAAAACGCAATTTTTTCGCAAGGTCAAGGCGGACAAGGATTTGCGCGGAGGCGTACACGAAGTACGCCGCACAAGCAAAGCCGAAGGCCAACGCCGAGATTGCGGAAAAGGTGCGTTTTTCTATCCTTCGAGCATGGCGGCGTCTGAACGTAGCAGATGCACATCCACTTCTTCGCCGGCTGCCACCAGGGTCCGGTCCTTGGGGAGCACAGCAATGGCGTTGGCCCTGACCATGGTCCGGAGGATGCCGGTGTTCTGGTCGCCGGAGGTGGTCGCCCAGTAACGGCCATCCTCCACCTCGATCCTCACCCGCAGGAAGTGGACCTTGCCCGGTTTCTTGCGCGCCTCCTCCCGCAGAATCGCTTTGACATAAGGCTTGATGACTCGCCGATGCCCCATCATCTTCAAGAGCGCCGGCTTGACAAACTCCTCGAAGGTCACCATCGTAGAAACCGGGTTACCAGGCAGGGAAAATACCGGTGTGCCGTCCTTCACCCCAAAGGCGGTCGGCCCGCCCGGCTTGATATCCACCTTCCAGAAGATCTGCTGGACCCCCAGTTCAGCCAGCACATCCCGGACAAAATCCTTGTCCCCGGCCGAAACCCCGGCAGAGGTGATCAGGGCGTCGGCCTGCAACCCTTCCAGCATTTTCTCCCGGTGGCTCTCCTTGTTATCGCGGGCAATGCCGATGATAACCGGTTCGGCGCCGGTTTCGCGAATCGCAGCAGCCAGGGAAAGGGCATTGCTGTTGATGATCCGACCCGGCTCCGGCGGCTCGCCGAGCTCTATCAGCTCGTCTCCGGTCGAGAGCACGGCAATTCTCGCTTTGCGATAAACCGGCACGATCGCCTTGCCGAAAGAGGCCAGCATGCTGATCTCCGGCGACTGGACTACCGTTCCTGCGGTAAGAAAGGTATCACCATTGGCCACATCCTCGCCATGGAAGCGGATATGTTGCAGTTGCCGCACCGCACTCTTGATGCTGACCATCCCGTCCGACTCTTCGGTCTCCTCTACCGGCACCACGGCATCACAATTGTGGGGTATCGGCGCGCCGGTCATGATTCGAATAGCGCACCCGGCAAGGATTGGCCCGGAAACACTCCCGCCAGCAGGTATGTAACCAGTAATCCGCAGGGGAACAGCCCCTTCCCCACAGTCTATGAAACGCACCGCAAAGCCGTCCATGGCAGAGTTATCATAGAGCGGCATGTCCCAGGGGGCGTTCATATCCTCAGCCAGAACCCGGCCAAGACTGGCCAGCAGTTCGACCCGCTCCACCCCCAGCGGCGTCACATGGTCGAGAATAATCCGGCGGGCTTCTTCAAAAGTGGGCATATTTCAATCCCTTTCAGATAGTTGCAATGTTAACCCGCTGCCTCATCCAACTGGCGAGTTCGAATCAGATGAACCGCAGTGGCCTTGAAGGAGGCAAACACCTTTTTCCCCTCGGCAAGATTCAGGTTGGCGATCGACTGGCCGGTCAAATATGCCACCAGTCGGAAACCGCAATCAAGGTGAATCTTGTGAAATATGCCGTTCGGGATAACTCTACTGATGCTGGCCGGAAAGACGTTACGGGCGCTGGTATCGCCGGACGGATCAAGGGTATCAATGGTAACATGTTCGGGTCGGATGCAGAACACCGCCGAATCCCCCGGTTCAGCGCTGCCGGCGATCTCTATCTGCCGCCCCCCCACCGCCAACCGAACCAGCCCGTCCCTTGAGTCGATGACCGTACCGGTAAGTACATTTTCCATGCCGACAAAGGAGGCAACAAATTCATTGCCCGGGCGGCTGATCACCTCTTCCGGCGAACCGCTTTGCACCATCTCCCCGCAGTTCATTACCACCATCCGGCTCGACAGGCGGAGCGCCTCCAACTGGTCGTGGGTCGCCAACACCGCAGCTGTGCCGGTTTCCCGCAGAATCCGCTCCAGATCGTCCATCAGGGTCTGGCGGGTAGGAGGATCGAGCGCGATGAACGGCTCATCGAGAAAGATCACCTCCGGCCGGATGGCAAAGGCCCGTGCCAGGCTGGTCCGCTGCGCCTCTCCACCGGAAAGCTTGCGCGCCGAGCGCTCGGCCAGCTGTGTCATGCCGAACAGCTCCAGAGTTGCCATCACCCGCTCCCGGATCTCTTTCTCCGCCATGCCACGGATTTTCAGGCCGCTGGCCACATTGCTGAACACTGTCCCGTCAAACAGGAGCGGCTCCTGAAAGACCATCCCCAACCGCCGGCGATAGGCAAAGATCGCGCTGTTACTGACGATCTCTTCTCCGCGACACCGGAAGCTCCCGCTGGTCGCAGGGAGCAGCCGAGCAAGGGTCAACAGCAGCGTGGATTTACCGGCGCCGTTGGGTCCGATCAGGGAGAGAACCTCCCTTTCCTGGAGGGAGAAAGAGGGAATAGAGAGCACTCTTGCCCCACCGCGATGCAACTCCAGATCGTTGACTTCCAGGAAAACTCCAACCTCGTTCATCGCGGCCGCTCCCGCTGCTGAATCCGGGTCAGCAGATAGTTGATTGCAAAACAGAGCAGCAACAGGATCAGGCTCAAGGCAATGGCCACATCAAAGTTGCCCCGCCCGGTTTCCATTACCGTGGCGGTGGTCAATACCCGGGTGTACCCCTTGATGTTGCCACCCACCATGATCGAGGCTCCAACCTCGGAAATCACCCCGCCGAAGCCGGCCATCACCCCAGCCAAAAGCGGCAAGCGAGCCTCCCTGACCAGTAACCAGACCATTTGGCCGCGGGTCGCTCCCAGAGCAAGAATTTGTAGCCGCAGGTTGGGGGGAAGGTTCTGAATTGAGGCAACCGTGATCCCCATGACGATCGGTGTGGCAATGATTGCCTGGGCAATGATCATGGCAACCGGGGTGTAGAGAATCTCCGCAAACCCCAGTGGGCCGTTGCGCCAGAAGAAGATACTGACGAAAAGACCGACCACTACTGGTGGCAGAGCCATGCCGGTATTGACCAGGCTGACCAGGAGCCGTTTGCCTCGGAAATCGCTCAACGCCAGGGCAGTGCCACCGGAGATCCCCAACAGCAAGCTGATCAGGGTGGCACTCCCCGAAACCTTGAGCGACAGCCAAGTAATCGCCATGACCTCCCGGTCGAGGGAAGTCAGCAGGGCGACCGCTTTAGCAATGCCTTCAAGGATCAGTTCCATCAGAGCCCCAAAGACTCGGGTTTCTTGCCGGCATCTGGGAAAAATAGCGGAGCACCGAACTTGTCCACACCGAACCGGCCTATGACATCCTGGACCTTTTTCCCTACCATGAAATCACCGAACGCCTTAGCGCCAGCAGCGTTCACTTTAGGCCACTTGGCCTGGTTCACCCCGATAACGTGATAGATATTGAGAAGCTTGGCATCCCCCTCGACCAGGATCTCCAGACCGAGCGATTTTTTCAAGGCCAGATAGGTGGCGCGATCGGTCAGGGTGTACCCTTTTTTCTCGGCAGCCACGTTCAAGGTCTGGCCCATGCCGAGACCGGTCTGCTGATACCATTTCTGGCCGTCTGCAGTAATCCCGGCCCCTTTCCACAGCCCCTTCTCCTTGGCGTGGGTACCGGAGTTGTCGCCACGTGACAGGAACAGAGAACCGGATGTGGCGATCTTTTTGAACGCCTCGGCCGAGGATTTGGTGCCGCGGATCTTGGCAGGATCAATAGCCGGACCGACAATAACAAAGTCGTTGTGCATCACCAGCCGCCGGTTGACCCCGGCCCCCTTGTCCATGAATTTTTTCTCTGCGTCAGGAGAATGGACCAGCAGCACATCGGCCTCACCCTTCTCCCCCATGGCCATTGCCTGGCCCGAGCCGACCGCAATGGTCTTGACGAAGTAGCCGCTCTCCTTCTCGAATGCCGGGATCAGGATATCCAGCAGACCGGAATCCTGGGTGCTGGTGGTGGTGGCGAGAATCAGGGTCTTAGAAGCCGCTGCTGCGGATCCGCAGATACCGGTGACAAATAGCGCCACCACGGTTAAGAGAGAGAAAACCAGCCGTTGCCATTGATTCATAATCAGCCTCCTTGTTTTTTGGCGCATTCGCCTCATATAATTAATTGGACAGTGAAATAGACCGCAAAAACAGTCAGGTCATTCTATCATGCTACGACCGAAACAGAATCTAGTGCCGGCATAGCTAGTTTTTTGAGCTCTTCGTCCATTCCCGGGAATTTGGGAAAAACAGCGGGCTGCCAAACTTCTCCCTGCCGAAATCACGCACGACCAGCTGCCCCTTGGCCGGATCGGTCAGCCAGCGAATGTAGGCCGCGGCACCCGCCTGATTTACCCGAGCGAATTTGGCCGGATTGACCGGGATCAACGAAATATAGTTGAGTAGCGCCTGGTCTTTTTCCACCAACACCTTCAACTGCAACGTTTTTTCCAGCGACAGCCAGGTGGCTCGGTCAATAACGGTGTACGCCCCCTGCTGATCGGTATAACGCAAGGTAGGCGCATTCCCTTCAGCACCCTTTTCAAAGACCCGATACCAGCTACCGGCCGGCTTCAGGCCTGCTTTGTCCCACAGGACCGTTTCCGCCACATGGGTGCCGGACTTGTCGCCACGGCTGACAAACAGCACCTGCTTCTCGGCAATTTTCTTCAGCGCCGCAGTGGCATCTGTCATCCCCTTGATCCCGGCCGGATCTGCCGCAGGGCCGACAATGACAAAGTCGTTATACATGAACGGAATTCGCTCGGTACCGAAACCGTTGGCCACGAACTTCTCTTCCAGTGACTTGGCATGGACCATTACCAAGTCCACAGCTCCTTTTTCGGCGATCTTCAACGCCTCGCCGGTACCGGCGCCAACATGGCGCACCCGAATGCCACTCTCCTTTTCAAAGGCATCCTCCAGCACGGCCACGATCCCGGCATCGATAGGACCGATGGTACTGGCCATGAGGACAACATCCTGTTCGGCGCGAACAACACCACTGCACACACACACCAGCGCCAAAGCTGCCAGACCGTCTCTAAACATGCTGTTCATACCCATACGCCCCCCCTGTTTCAGTTCGAAACAAATTGTTCCGTTTTGACAATAGTTGTCATTTTTTTCAGCCGACTGATCCCGAATTTGCAAGCCTCGAAGGCATCTTCACTGTTAGGAGAACTGGCGGCAACCAGGGAAATTATATCACCGATCCCCAGACATCCCACCCGTCTGATCAGCAACAGATCCTCCAAGCGGAACCGCTCCCGCAGCTCGGCTTCGATAAGCCCCAGCTCTGCCGCTGTATCGCCCTGGCTCCGGTAGTCGATGCAACTGGTAGGGCGGTCGTGCCCCGCGTCTTTCTTCACCACGGCGTAATGCAGCACCACTGACCCGGAAACCTCGTGTTTTATCAGCCCATAAGCCGTTGTCGGATCGATTGCATCATGAGTTACTAGCACCATTTCAGCTCCTTTCCATCGCCAGATTGTCGTGGCAGCTACCGGGCATCGGCCTGCCCGCCTGCATGCAGGTGAAGGAAAGCCTCGTCCAGCGCCGATAACGGCAGTTATAACAAGACCTTGCGTCATCAGCTACCAGTTCTTCCTCCACGTCAAAACTAAAACCGGGACAGGTCGCCGCCAGAAGAGCTGCGCCCCGCCAGTCCTCCTGTCCGCCGGCAAATTCACCGGCTACGCATTCTCGCACCAGTACGCCTCCTATTCCACGTAATCGCTCAATAGCACTTCAGCCGTTGTTTGGCGCAAGTCTGCCAGCGAATCTCTCCGGTGCCGCTGACCGGCTCCAGGAGCAGCACCGACTTCCCGGCCAGCATGACGGTCTTGACCTTGTCTCCCAGTCGTACCTGTTCGGTGCCGTCCAGCGGCTCGCCGGAAACAGTGCGAATCTCGTCAACCTCAGCACAACCCATGAGCTCGGCAACCGATACCCGACCAGCTGCCGCCGGCATTCGGAGCGATCCTTTCAACCGGCCGTCATTACCCCCCAACCGCAACCCGGCGCCGGCCAGCGCACCGATCACCCCCTGGCCGCTGCCGCCATGGCTAGACAGGTGACAACCTGCCTCTTTCGCCACAGCATGGGCCTCAGCCATGGTAACCACCTCCTGCTTGGCCCTGTTCCCAAAGGTAAGGAGCAGATTTCTGTTTTTCAGGCAATCAATAGCCGCCACACAAAGGCCAGGATCTGAGCCGGCAGCACTTTCCCCGGCCAGGAAAGCAGACGCATATTCGATTACCGTATCAAGCAGATGCGGCTGGATGTCAGCTGCGAAACACATGGCACTGTTATGAGAGGTGTAGGGAATATCCTGGTGCAGTAGCAGCTGATGGCGGGTCACAAATGAACTCTTCCCCCAGCTTCTCTCTTCCAAGGCATCTGCCAGTAGCGAGGCAAGCGCTCCTGTTCCCCGGCTGTCAAGATTATCGGTATCATCAATGCTGACTAGGATCTGCATATAAACTCCATCCCCTGCGCAAGAATCATTGCCACAAAAAAGGGCCCTCTCCGGATGGAAAGGGCCCCTGGGTACACGGATAAACTCCGGGACTGCGGGATCTCCTTTCCAAAAGGGAGGCATTGCCGTTTCCAGCAGTACCCGTTGGCCAAACGCCATGAGGGTTTACCTTTTAGGCGAGTAGACTCGGAGAGACAGTTCTTTATTAGCAAGTTTCATGCACACCAGGCGGCAAGAAGGTAAATCGCCGCCCCTGGTCGCGCCATACGCCGGTTGCATCCTGGGCAAAACCGGAAAATGCTGATTTACGCTACAACATCATAGCTATAGTGTGGCATTTATCCACACTTTACCCAAAAACCGCGTACAACAGCCTGAACAATACTTCATAGCCTGCAATGTTTCAACCAACAACTCGACATTCAGCAAATGTCTGTTACGGTGATACCATTACCGCGCATAAAGGAGGGCTGTGGCATGCCACGACACGAAATCAACTCGACCCTTAAAGGGGAAACGCTTGTTCGCAAGGGCTTGATGCACCGCATGGGGGAACATGCCACCTTGCGGCTGGTGCCAGAGCTCAACGTGGTCAAGATCGGCGGCCACGGCATTATCGATTATGGCAGCGAGGTAGTACTGCCGCTGATGGATGAGATCGGCGAACTGTCGCGGGAGCACAAGATGCTCGTCGTCACCGGTGGTGGCGTTCGGGTCCGTCATATCCTTGATATCGGCATAGATTTGGGGATGCCAACTGGAGTCCTGGCCGAACTGGCCGGCAAGATCAGTGAGCAGAACGCGGTGATCACTACCCTGCTGCTCTCTAAATGGGGCGGATCACGGGTCAAGACTTCCGACCTGCTCGAACTCCCAACCCTGCTGCATCTGGGCCTGTTGCCGGTCATTCACGGCACCCCGCCCTACGGCCTCTATGAGCACCCCCCCGGAACCGGGCTGATCCCGCCCCACCGCACCGATACCGGCGCCCTGTTGATGGCCGAGGTGCTGGGCGCCCGGAGCTGTATCCTGGTCAAGAACGTGGATGGGCTGTATACCGAAGACCCGCGCGTCAATCCCAAGGCAGAGCTGATCGCGGATATTACCGTCGAAGAGCTGATCAAACTCGACATGGAAGACATGGTCCTGGAGCGGAAGATGCTCTACCTGCTGCGCGACACGGTAAACGTCAAGGAGATCCGCATCGTCAACGGCCACCAGCGCGGCAACATCGTCAAGGCGTTGAACGGGGAGAAAGTCGGCACCATCATCCGGGCCTGACCCGCAGTTACTGAGTTAACCATTTGCTTTTGCGACGGAATCAGGTAAAATATAAATATGGAACCCTTCGCAGTTACAGGGAGGAATAACGGGAAAGGAGGCACCCTTTCATGACAGGAAAGATCTTTTACCGGCAGAGGACGAAGATGAAGGACGGGGCGCATCAGCCACGCTACATACTGGTGGCGGTTGCCGACCTGAATCTCAAGGTGTACGGCCAGCATCTGCGGATGTGCGAACTGAAGCATATCGCCGAATCGGTCGGCGCCGAGCTGATCGAACTGCCACGGGGACCGAAACACCAGCACGATGACGACGATACCGACTGAGACCGGAACTGAAGGACCGCAACACGAAAGGGGGACTGCGCATGCAGCCCCCCTTTTTCATTGTTCCTCAGCCAGCTATCACCCTACCGCCGGATCGAATCAGAGGCGCGGCAGATTGACCCCCTGCACCCTGAAACCGTCGGCACTGGCTTCGATCAGATTCAGACAACCGTATCCCTGGCCGATCCGGAACAGGTTGACCAGTGGCATCCCGAGCAGGTGACAGATAAGGACCCGATTCACCCCGGCATGGCCGACCACGAGCAGGTTGCCGGTTGCGCCCTGGACAAGGCGGGAAAACGCCGGCAGCACCCGCTGCTCCAGATCGCTGAAGCTCTCGCCGCCCGGTGGCCGGAATGTCGCAATCTCCTCGCCCCGGCGGCTAAAGGCGTCGGGGAACTGTTGCCGGATCTCGGCAAACGAGCGACCGTCCCACTCCCCCATGTCGATCTCCCTTAAGGAAGAGATCTCCTGCAGCGCAACACCATGGCCTAAGGCAACCAGCTTGGCCGTCTCCCGCGAGCGGTTGAGGTCGCTGCAGATGACCCGGCTGAAGGTCAGGTGCGCCAGTTGCCGTTGCCACTCCTTTGCCTGGGCCTCCCCGGCGGCAGAGAGCGGCAGGTCGGTGCGGCCCATGAACCGCTTGACCCCGTCCCGGCGGGAATCGCCGTGACGGAGCAGATAGATCGTGCTAACCGGCATGCTGCACCGGTATCTGCTCGCCGCCCGGCAGCAGGTCGCGCAACGCCGATCCCAGCTGCGCTTCGCAACGCCGCTGGATTATCCGGGCCGTTTCCAGGCGGAGGTCGATACGCCGCAACGCTTCGGGATCATGGTTATGCCGCGACCGGGCGCATTGAAAACGTTCGACCAGGGAAACCTGGCGCTCGCCCAAAACCATCTTGTCCGCCAGGTAGAGCAGTTCCGCCTCGGTGAGGGGGCGGCTTTCATTGACGATCAGATCCATGTGACTGGCGACCAGCCGCGCTGTCGAAGCAAATCCAAGCTCGCGCAGAATGCGAGCCCCGGCCATGGCATGATCCTTCTCATGCCTCGCCAGATCGTGCAACAGACCGGCAGCAGACAACAGATCCAGATCGAGCGAGCAGCCGACCCGGTTCAATGCGGCAGCCAATTCGGTGGCAAGACGCGCCACCTGCTGGCCGTGACGGATGATCCGCTGGTCAACGCCAAGCACCTGACCAAGCAAGGCCCGGCATTCCATCGTTGTCGGAATATCGAGGCGCGTTGCCATTGCGGCCATGCTCCGGTAATCATCCGGGGTATCCATGTCCCGCAGGATCAACTCGTCTGCCACCTCGACGGTCAGGGCGCCGGTCTGTAACATTGCCAGCACACCGCGCAACCCTTCCCTCCCCCGCCAGGAGGAAATCGTCCGGCTATGGCGGCCGGCAATCAACGGCGGATGGCCCCGCTTTCCCATGAAACAGGGATATATGACATCTGCTCCGCCCAGCCGGAAAACCTCCAGCAGGCGCCTAACGGTGGCGGGTCTTACCAGAGCTAGATCCACGGGAAGGGCAAAGAAGGCGTCCGTGTCCGAGCCGAGGCTCCGGACTCCGGCTCGCACCGAGGAAAACATCCCCCGGCTGTATTGCCGGTTGAACACGATCTGTGCCCCGAGCTGTGCCACAACCGGCTCCAGTTCCGGGCTGCGATGCCCGGTCACCACCCGGATATCATCGACCCCGGCCTCCCGCATGGTAAGGATCACCCGCTCCAGGGCCGTGAATCGCCCCAACGGGAGTAATGGCTTGAACTCCTTCATCCGCGAGGAGAGCCCGGCAGCCAGGATGATAGCGGCAACCTTATCGGCCATCTAGTTTCTCCCTCGCTGCCCGTGCCTGGATCAGCTCGGCCACGATGCTGACCCCGATCTCCGCCGTGGTGGCAGCGCCGATATCCAGACCGATGGGGCAGTGGACCGCGTTGACGCGCCCCTCGTCGAACCCTTCGGCCACCAGGGCGCGGCGGATCTCCACGCTCTTCTTCCTGCTTCCGAGCATGCCGATATAGCAGGCATCGGTGCGCAACGCCTGGGTCAGGACGGTCTTGTCATGGGTGTGGCCCCGGGTCACGATCACCAGATAGCTGTCAGCGTCGATCGTAAGCCCCGCACAGCAGTCGTCGAATGACTCGATGACCCGGACGACTTCGGCCGTGGGGAACCGCTCCCGGTTGGCGAACTCCTCGCGATCATCAAGCACCACGGCCTGGAATGCCACCTTGGCGGCCATCTCGGCAACCTGCTGGGAGACATGGCCGGCACCGAACAGAAAGACAGTAGACGGGACATAGCAGCGCTCCACCAGGAACCGCTCCCCCTCGATCACGGTCAGTACCGGGTAGGTGGCGTTGTGCGACAGCTTGGCCAGCGCGGCGAGCCAGTCCGCAGGATGGGGAAAGGGGCCGGTCATTGTTCCGTCCGGTCGTACCAGGCAGCGCTTGATCCTGCTGATATCCCCCTCCGGGCCGAGACCGCTCACCAGAAAGCAGCGTTCCTCCCCGGCAAGTGCTCCCCGCAGAGCCGCAAAGACCGCTATTGTCGCCGGGTCGGGCGTGATCATCTCCAGCAGCACCTCGACCCGGCCGCCGCAGATCATGTGCATGCTGGCCGCATCCCTGCCGGAAAGGTCCACGGTGAAGTGCTGCGAGATGCCAGTCCGGAACACTTGGCTCGCCCTTTCCAGCCCCTGGGCCTCCAGCGCGCCGCCGCCGATGGTGCCGATGAAAGAACCGTCGCTGCGGACCAGCATCTTCGAGCCGGCCAGACAGGGCGCCGAGCCCGACTTGCTGATGACCGTAGCCAGAACGAGTTGTTCCCCCTGTTCGAGCGCCGGGCAGATGGCGTTTACCGCCCATGAGATCAGCATGTATGTTCCTTTCTCCGATCGATGATCGTACGTTTGATGGCGCCGTTGACGGTCAAGGCTTCCTCCCTGATCGGTCCCAGAATCAGTTGCCGCTCGTTAAAGGCAGCGGCCAGCGCCGGGATGGTCGTTAAGGCCCGCTGAATGAGGCGGCTGGCCTCCTTTTCGTCCGTATCCAGGCACTCGACCGTAAGTTCCAGGAGATCCACGCCATGCACGGCCCGGAGCTCCGGCCGAAAGTTGAGCAGAAACGGCAGCGGAAAGAGCGTCTCGTCCAGCTCGGCCATGGTGAGCAGGCTGCCGCCGGTCAGCCGGACCCGGTTGGCCAGCCGCCCCGTGACCCGCTCCAGCCGGCGCAGCACGGTGCCGCACGGACAGGGCTCTCCCAGGAAACGGGCCAGATCGCCGGTCCGGTAACGAATGAGCGGCATCCCCTCCCTGGTGAGCGTGGTGACCACCAGTTCCCCCAACTTACCGACTGGAAGCGGCGCGCCGCTGGCCGGATCGATCACCTCAAAGTAGAGGTCCGCCTCCCGCAGATGGTAGCCGCAGCGATGCCGGCACTCCACCCCGCCACCCAGGCCGGTTTCGGTCATGCCGTAATGGTTGAACACCGCCGCCCCCCAGAGTTGTTCAAGTTCGCGCACAATGGCCTGCGGCACGTAATCCGCACTCAACAGGATGCTCCTGAGCTGTCCCGCCGGCAGCGAAGCGGCCAGCGGATGCCGCGCCAGGCTGAGCAGCTGCACCGGAATCCCCACCAGGCAGTCAATCCGCTGCTCAATGATACACGTCAACACTGCGGCCGGGTCGCGCACCAGGCCGTGCACGATCCCTTCCACGCCGAGCCGGGCCAGCCCCCTAACCAGCAGCTCCCCCACACTCCCCGGCAGTTCGCCTGGCATCAGAATCAGCACCCGATCCCCTGGCTGCACCATGGTGGCCATGCCATTGTGGAAAAAATCTACAGTCAGCTCCAGGTCAGCGGCAGTGAACTGGAGCCGCTTGGGAGAAGCCGTGGTGCCTGAGCTCTGCAGGGTCACCACCCGCTCGATCTCGTCCTGGGACACGCTGAGAAAACTCAGGCCATTGGCCTGGATATCCGTCGGCGTGGTGAACGGGAGCCGGCCGATCTCGTCCAGGGAGGCGGGGGCGTCGCAACCGGCCAGATGCCGGCGATAAAACGGGCTCTGACAACGGGCGTACGCTATGGTCTCCTGCAGCCGCTGCAGCTGGTACCGCTTCAGGCGTTCGTTCGTCAGTGGCTCGTGCTGGCGCAGGCCTATCTTTCCCTTGATCCACGGCTCCAGCGGGGTCAGCATGATGGCCTCCGGTAAAGCGGTGTGCCGCTGGCAGAGGTCAGGTTATAGAGACAAAACGGGATCAACCGGCCATCCGGGGCCGCCACATGGATACAGCACTCCTGTACCCGCTCCAAGTCCAGGTTCCAGACATCCTGGAACGCCATGGCCGACACAGCAAGGGTATTACTCCGGTGTGTTTCAAGAAACGCCTCCAGGCTGTCTTCGCCGGCGTTTATCTCCTGATACGGCGCCCCCCACTGGCGGGTCACGAAAGAAACTGCCCGGCCGGTCCCCAGATCGCCCGGCTCGCTGCTGCAACAGCCGGGTGGCGTATGGCCGGTCAACGGTTTGAGCCCGCCTTCGGGGAGCCGGAGAAAATTGGCGTGCATGGAGCAGCGGGGGTGTTCGCACCCTGGCGGCCGGAAATGCTCGGTTCTGATGAGGCCATCGGTCTGCTCCTCAATGGCCCGCATCAGATCCGGGAGGGTAAAGCGTTCGTCATCTGTGGGCGCTGCCGAATAACGGCCGAAAAAACTGGCCGGCTGGAAATGGACCCCGCGCACAGCCGGTCCCAGCTCCAGCGCCAGCTGCAGGATGCTTCCCACATTGCCGGTATTGATTCCGGGCACCAGGGTCGGGACCAGCACCACCCCCAGCCCGGCAGCTGCGCACTGCTCGATCGCACCGAGTTTTTCCGCCAGCAGGGGGCGGCCCCGGAGCGCCCGGTAGATCGCGTCGTCCGTGCCGTCGAACTGGAGGAAAACGGAGAAGAGACCGCTATCTTTCAGCATGCGGGCATAGCCGGGCTCGGCAGCCAGGCGCACACCATTGGTATTAAGCTGCAGGAAAGGAAAGCCCAGGTCACGGCCGAGAGCTATGATGGCCGGCAGGTCGTCCCGCATAGTCGGCTCGCCGCCGGAGAGCTGGATGATATTGTGAGGACCGCTGGTCTCTTGCACCCGCCGGTACCAGCCGCCAATCGTCTCAATGGTCGGGTCATGAGCCGCCCGAGATCCGGAATCGGCAAAGCAGACGCTGCAGGAGAGGTTGCAGCGACCGGTCACCTCCAGGAGCACGGTGCAGGACTGCTGCCGGTGGCCGGGGCAGATGCCGCAGTCAAATGGGCACCCTTTTGCCGTCACGGTCTGGCAGTTTTCCTGCCGATACGGCTGCCTGGGGCGCGCCCACCCTGCCAGCGCCGGCTTACCGTTCCAGAGCAGTGCGCGGAACTCCCCATGATCCGGACAGCGCTTCACCAGCACCAGGCGATCCCCCTCCTGCCTCCGTTCAGCCGGGATGAGCGCCAGGCAGGAGGGGCAGAGACTAGTAGTCGTCTGCGGATCGATGTCTATCGGTTTAGTCATGCGCTGTTTCCTTCAGCTGTTCTTGCCTTCGGTCAGGTCGTAGCCGGCGGCGGCCAGGAGTTCCTGCAACTTGGCATAGGTCTCAGCGGTGATGGCCCCGCAGCGCTGGCGCACCTCGGTCCGGTCGCCGACGATGGTGGCGCAGCCAATGCCCCCGTAGCGCCCGCCAATCGTCAGGTCGAACCACTCGTACAGGTCCCGGAGCAGGTATTTCAGCTGCTCGTCCTCTCGCTCGTCGTCGCTCCCCTTGCCGCTATAGAGCGAAAGAAGGCAGGCAGCTCCGGTCAGGATGCCGCAGGTACCGGTTTCCGCGCCAAGGCCGTTGGCCAGCCCCCCCATGGCCCGCACCAGATCGGGGTTGCTCTTTCCCTGCGCATCCAGGGCGAGCAGAAGCAGGATCTGGCTGCAGTAGTAGCCGTTATAGGAAAGTTCCAGCATCCGCATCAAGGTCTGGTCCATCATGCATCCTCCCGGTTCGCTTTGGCAGCGATCAACAGATAGTAGCCCGGTCGTTGCCCGTCGGCACAATTCCCGGCTGTACGCCAAAAGTCAGCAGACGAACCATGGGCAAACACCAGCCGGGCTGCCAATTCCCGCAGCAGACGGCTATGGTCCTCCCAAAGCAGCAGGTGAAAGCCGCTGGCAGAGAGCATCTCCTCCAGCTCTGCACGAGAGAGCAGGCCGCCCACCGGGCTGTTATCGGCCGGGATACGTGCAAAAAGATCACTCAGAATCAGGAAACCGCCATGGCGCAGTACCCGATAAAACTCGGCCAACGCCCTTTCAGGATGCGCCAGGAGCGAGAGCACGCATTCGCAGATGATGCCGTCTTTCGACTCCGTCCCGGCGGGAAGCTTCTCCGCGGTGCCCAGCCCGAGCGGCAGCCCTGGATTCCGCTCCCACCCCTCTTCCAGCAACCGCAAAGACGGATCGATCCCGACCGCATTAAGGTGGTGCCGGTTGCTCAGGTACTCCACGGTAGCACCGGTCCCACACCCCACGTCGAGCAGCTCGCTCCCCGGTGCAAAGCTGCAAAATCTGATTGCCCGGCCGGTCAACAGAGTACCGCCGGGCCGGATAGCCGGACCGGTAATCTCCCGCAATGGTCCAGCTTCGTACTGCTGTTGTCCGGCGCAAAACATCACTTACTTATCCTCCAGAATTTTCTCTGCATCAGCCATCCTGCCAACTGCCAGCTCTTCCGGAACCAGGACCAGGCCGCAGTCGGGACAGACCGGCAGATCCACCTTGAAAGAGCCCCCCATGTAGGAAAACTCCACCTTGCCAGGCACCAGCGCTACTGCGCACCGGTCACAGCTCCAAGTTGCCGGATCCTGTTCACACATGCTCATGGCTGCTCCGTACGATCTCCATCCGGTGACAATAGGCGTTTGCAACGATGAAACCTTCTCCTTGCTGCCGGTAATCGACCCAGAAGGTCACCCGGTGCGGCCGAAAGTAGGCCCGGCAGAGGCCGTTCTCTTCACTCCGCAGCCGGTTGCCGGTCCGCTCGCCATACTCGATCACCCGCTGCACGTCCGCCACCAGGATGCGCCGGGCCTCCATCAGCGCCAGCACGTCAGGCGGAATCTCCACCCGTCTTCGCTCATACTCCGCCACTGTCACTGTTGCCTCTCCCCAGAGTTCCTTCAGCAGGGCCTCTTTCAGGCGGGCGCGGTTTTCGTGGCGCAGGGACCAACCGGTCGCCGGCCTGCCAGCCGGGTCTTCCCGCGTCTCGACCGGGAAGATGAGATCGATCAAGTGCGTTGTCCGCTTGCCGGCCGCGGTGAAGTGGTCGCGGCACATTGCGCAGTAGGCGAGATAGTCGCTGTCGCTTGCCGCAAGCCGCCGGGCAACCACTTCCCTGGCCAGGGCCGGGTTGGCGTTGGCCATGAGCCCGCCGAAGCCGCAGCATTCCGGCTTGTCGCCATGAAGCGGCAGCTCTTCGATTGCCGCGCCGAGCCGCTCCAGCAGCCGGCGGACGCTTTTCTGCACCGCCGGATCGAGGCGGCTGCTGCAGGGATCAACAACCGCCAGCCGACCAGCCTCTGCTGCCGTGTTCGGCAGCCCGGTCTGCTCCAGCACCTCCCAAAGCGATACCAGCGGGATCTCGGGCAGCTGCTCCCGGAATATCGCCAGGCAGGAGGAACAGGCAACTATCATGACCGGCTCCCCCAGGGCGTGCCATTCTGTACGCAGCGTGCGGATAGCGGCATAAAAGAGGTCGTCGCGGCCGGCCCAGAACCCCGGGGCGCCGCAGCAGTTGAGCATGAGCCCGACCCCGCCGGACAGCTGTTGCCGCAGAAAACCGTAGGCCTCGCTGACCTGCCCGGGCGCGGAACCGGCCAGCTGGCAGCTGGGGAAGAACAGATAGCGGCTGGCGGTCAGCCCCGGCTCGTGGCGGGCCAGGGCGAACTTGTCGCTGCTGCTGAATTCCAGGTCCAGTAGGGCGAATTCGTGGGCAGCCGGCGGCATCTTGGCCCGAGCCACCATACTCAGACGGGCATCATGGCAGAGCTCCCCCATATGAAAGTCATTGGGGCAGACCGTGGCGCAGAGCCCGCAGTTGCTGCAGGAATTGACCAGAAGATTGGCCCGGTGTACCCCGCCCGGCACCATCCGCTCGTTATTGTAGATCTCCCGGGCATACTTTCGGGGATAGCCTTTGAATTTTTCCAGGTAACTGCAGACCTTCACGCACTCCAGGCACTCGCACTGGATGCAGCGCCCTGCCTCCTTAAGCGCCTCTTCGGCATTGTATCCGCTGGCTGGGTTAGCAGCAGCGATGCGCGGCAACGGTGCAACGCCGGCAAGGCTGGTGTATAGCAGGGTCGCATAGGGGCCCTCTTTCTCGCGGCCACTCTCCATGGAGACATTGGTGACAAAGCGGTCGATGGAGGTGGCTGCCCGCCGCCCGGCAAGGACTGCGGCAATGGGCGACTTTGTGTCATCGGCCCGGCCACCGGCAAAGACTCCGGTCCGGCTGGTGGCCATGGTGAGCGGGTCTACCTGCACGGCTCCCTGATCATCCAGGTCGAGCAGATTCAGATTCACCCCCTGGGTGTCGAGCCCGATATAGACCGCAGCGAATGACTCGCTGAGAGTGACGACCGTGTTTGGTCGGCCGACTTTGGCGAAGAGCTCGACCGTGGCCCCCAGCTCAGTCAGGAGCTCCAGTTCCGCGCTCAGCACCTCGGGGGGCAGAATGTTCTCCGGCAGAGACCAGAGGCTACCGCCGAGCCTGCTGCCAGGCTCGAACAGGGTCAGGTCGTATCCCTTGCGAAGCAGGTCCCAGGCGACTGTCAGGCTGCCGAGACCGCTGCCGACAACGGCAATGGCCAGCCGTTTGCGCGGCAGCATGCTCGGCACGACCCGCTGTTGGACCGTTTCGACACAAAGCCGTTCCAGGGCGCCGATGGCGATCGGCTCGCCCGCCTCGCCGCGGAGACAGGCATGCTCGCAGGGATGATCGCAGATCCGGCCGAGAATGCGGGGAAAGGGCATGGTCTTGGCCAGGGTCTTCAGCGCCCCACCCCAGTCACCCTCCCCCACCTGGCGGACGAACAGCCGGGCATCCAGATGAATCGGACAGGCCGCCGTACACTGGGGGGGCTCCTCCTGGATACATTTCTGTTCCCATTCGCGCAGTTCGTTTGGTTCCATAAAGCTGCCCTGGCCGGTTGCTGAAAAACGCCCATCTCGCCGCCGTCCTCGCAAGCTCTTCGGTGCGGCGTAGCGCTGCTACGCCTCCCTCGAAGCTTCCTGCGGGTGCGACGATCTGACCATTTTTGATCAACCTGAGACTTTATACGGTTAAGAGTGAACTCCCCCTCCCTTGAGGGAGGGGGAAGAAACAGCTATCTACAGCCGGTCACGCACATCAAACGCCTTCTTCGGCGACTTGAGGGCTGCCAGCACCTTTTCCGGGTAGGCCGGCAGGTGCCGGATCCGGACGCCGCAGGCGTTGTCGATGGCGTTGATGATCGCCACATGCGGGCTGGTGAGCGGTCCCTCGCCCACGCCGGCAGCGCCGAACGGACCGTCCGGACGGGGTGTCTCCAGGTAGTGCACCTCCATGTCGTCGGTAATGTCCTTACAGAACGGGAACCCGGAACCGATCAGGGTGGTGTGCTTCTTCAGGTCCTCGAAGTCCTCGGTAAGGGCCAGGCCGATACCCTGGGCCAGGCCACCGTACACCTGACCATCAACTACCAGCCGGTTGGTGATGGTGCCATAGTCGCCCACCGTGGTCATCTTCAAGACCTCGGTCTTGCCGGTGGTGACGTCCACTGCCACCTCGGACATGAAGAGCACGTACATGTAAATGCAGAACGGATTCCCCTGCTGGTTTTCGTCCATGTGGGTGCAGGGTGTTGTCCAGCTCCCTTCGTACTTGGTCGGGATCTGTTCCTTGACCATCTCCTCAAAGGTACGGAAGGTACCGTCGCTCTTCCTCATGCCGTTCAGGAGCAGGGTACAGGCCGCCTTGATGGCATTGCCGGTCACCACGTTCTGCCGGCTCCCGCCCGACGGACCGCTGTTGGGCACCAGGCTTGTGTCGTTCAGGCAAAGGGTGATCCGGTCCGGGGTCAGGTTCAAAGGGCGCAGGGTCTCATGGGCAAAGGCAACAGTCCCCATGTCGGCTCCCTGGCCGTGGTCCTGCCAGGAGTTCCCCACCATGACGCTGCCGTCGACCTTGAGTTCGGCCCAGGCGCCGGAGGTATCCGGGCCGTCCAGGCCGCAGCCGTAGATCCCCAGCGAAATACCAACCCCCCGCTTTTTCTTCTCGGTCGATTCGGCACGGGCCCGCTCCAGGGCCGCCTTGTACTTGGGCCGGAGCAGGTCGAACATCTCCGGGAAGGGGTAGACTTCCGGGGCCTGTCCGGTCGGCGTGGTGGCGCCGGGGCGGTAGCAGTTGATATAGCGCAGCTCCAGCGGGTCCATGTTCATCTTCTTGGCCAGTTCGTCCATGAGAGATTCGGAGGCGAAAAAGCTCTGGGGTGAGCCGTAGGAACGGAAGGCCGACCCCCAGCCGTGGTTGGTGCAGACCGTGCGGCCGACGCTCCGGATGTTCTTGATGTCGTAGCCGGCGCCGATGAACTGGGCGCCGCGGGTGGTGAGCAGATCGCCGAACTCGGAGTATGGTCCGTGGTCAACCGACCAGTCGCCTTCCATGGCCAGGAGTTTCCCGTCCTTGTCGGCGGCCAGCTTCACCTTGAGCCAGAACGGCGAGCGCTTGCCGGTGTAGGTCTGCTGCTGGAACCAGTCGTACCCCAGGAAGCAGGGGCGGCCGGTGGCCATGGTGGCGGCGGCAACCAGCGCCTCCATGGTCGGGCTGAACTTGTAGCCAAAGGTAGCGCCGGTGGGGTTCTGGACGATGACCAGCTGCTCCGGCTCCAGGCCGAGGCCAGGAGCGATCATGTAGAGGTGGAGATGGATACCGATGGACTTGGAGTGGACCACCACCCGCTTCTGATCGTCGATGTAGGCGAAGCCGACATCAGGCTCGATCGGCATGTGCGGCTGGCGCTGCAGGTAGTACTCACCCTCGATCACATGGGCCGCCTTGGCCATGATCGGTGCAGTCTCCTCACCCTTCTTCACGTTCAGTTCATAATAGACGTTGGGGGTGCCGGGGTGGATCTCAATGGCATCCTCGGCCATGGCGGCCGGGGCGCTCATGTAGGCGGGAAGCAGTTCCAGCTCCACCTTGACCTTTTTCGCGGCGGCCTTGGCGTTTTCCCGGGTGTCGGCGCAGACAATGGCAATGGCGTCACCGAACTGGAAGATCTTTTCGTCGCAGAGGATCGGGCGGTCCCAGCCGTCACCCTTGTTGGTCGGGAAGGTGATCAGGCCGGTGATCCGGTTTTTCCCCTTCACATCCTTGTGAGTAACCACCTTAAAGACACCGGGCATCTTCTCTGCCTCGGTGGTGTCGATGGACTTGATGTTGGCGTGGGAGACCTCGGCCTGCACCAGGGCGCACTGCAGGGTCCCTTCAGGAAGCTGCTGCCCCATATCCTCGCCGAAATCCCAGGTGCCGGTCACCTTGGCAACCGAAGTCGGCCGCGGGTAACAGGTGCCGTAGACCTTCCCGTCGCCCGGCAGCTTGTAATCCAGGTTGGAGGCGGGCATCTCGCCCCGCAGCACCTTGGCCGCATCCAGCACCGCATCGACGATCATCTTGTAGCCGGTGCAGCGGCAGGCGTTACGGTTCTTCTGGAACCAGTCGCGCACCTCTTCCCGGCTCGGGCTTGGGTTGGTATCCAGCAGCGCCTTGGCCGAGACGATGAAGCCGGGGGTGCAGAAACCGCACTGCAGCGCCCCGTGGAAGGTAAACGCCTTCTGCAGGGGATGGAGATTGAGCGGACTGCCGATCCCCTCGATAGTGGTGATCTGTGCCCGGTTTTCCAGCCGCTTCATCTTCACGACGCAGGAACGGAGCAGTTTGCCGTCGACAATCACATTGCACGCCCCGCACTGGCCGGTGCCGCAGCCGACCTTGGTACCGGTCAGATGGAGCTGCTTGCGCAGCACATCGGACAGGAGCGCGTCCTCGTCAACGATGAGCGTCCGCTCGATGCCGTTGACTACAAGAACCTTCTTTTGCATGTTTTCCTCCTTGTGGTGTATAAACAGGGCAGATAGCCCGGTAAAAACATTGGTTAGTTAACCCACCTGTCCTCCCCTTAGTCTAAGGGGAGGGACGCTACGAAGTAATTCCTGATGGAACTTCCTGCTGAAGTTGTCATACACGTTCCCCCTCTTGTGTTAAGAGGGGGACAGGGGGAGTTACGCGCCGAAGCCGCAGGCCGGAAAACTGCAGTCGCTGCAGGCGAGACAGAGACCGCCGTGCCCCATGGCGCTGAAATCGGCCCGGGTCAGCCGTTCGCCGGCCAGAAGCCGGGGGACGACCAGGTCGAAGATGGTTGCCTTGTTGTACATGGCGCACCCCGGCACCCCGACCACCGGGATGTCGTCGATATAGGCCAGCATGAACATGGCACCCGGAAAGGTCGGCGAGCCGTAGGTTACCTCCACCCCGCCGGCGGCCCGAATGCTGGCAGGGGTCCGGTCGTCCGGATCCACCGACATGCCGCCGGTCAGCACCAGCATCTCCGCCCCCTCGGCAATGAGGTCGCGAATCGCCTGCACTGTCAGCGTGATATTGTCCGGCACCAGGATCTGCCTGATGACGCTGCTCCCCAGCCTCTTGATCTTGTCGATCATCACCGGGCCGAATTTGTCCTCGATCCGGTGGTGATAGACCTCGTTGCCGGTGGTAACGAGGCCGACCTTCAGGGAGCGCAGCGGCAACACCTCGATGATCGGACCGAAATCGCGGCAGATGTTTTCCACCTGGGCAATCTTTGCTTCTTCGGTGTATAGCGGGATGATCCGGGTGCCGGCAACCAGCTGTCTGGCAGCAACCGGTCGATTGCTGTGGCTGGTGGCGAAGACCACGCCATTGATGGCGTTGATCCGGGCCAGGGCAGCCACGTTCACCTTGAGCAGCCCCGATCGCGTCGCCTGCAGCCGCACCTTCCCCTCGACCGGCGGCAGCATCTGTATCCCCTTGCCCACAGCGGCCTTGGCAATCCGTAACGCTGCCTCGTCCTCATGAAGATACCCTTCTGCCAGGTCAAGGACATAGATATGGTCCTTGCCCAGTTTGAGCAGCTTCTCCACATCGTCAGGCCCGATGATCTGCCCCTTTTTATAGGCCCGGCCGCTGGATTCGCCGGGCACGATCCTGGTAATGTCATGGAACAGGACCTGACCGATGGCGTCCTGTACCCGAATCTCTTTCATCATGGGAGTTATCCTTTCGCCGTTGCTTGGTCAGTGATGGTGATGGCCGCAGGAGTGCCCGCTAGCGCCGGACTGGCAGCGGCCTTCCAGGTGGCTGTCCAGTACCGGCACCTCGGTCAGACCGCTGGTATCGAAGAGCGTCAGATTTTCGGCCACGGATGCGGAACCGGCCCGGAACACCTTGAAACCGCACATGTTCATGGCCCGCACCGCATCATCGCCGATTGCATCGACAATTACGGCGTCAAGATCCTGTCCGCACAGAGCGCTGAACGGATTGCAGCCGGCATAGGGATTGGCGCGGTCACAGTTGGGAATTACCGTGATGTGCGCATTCCGGGTATCGATCACCAGAAACTGCGGGGCCGAGGCAAAGTGGCTGTAGATCATGGTTGCG
Source organism: Geoanaerobacter pelophilus (assembly GCF_018476885.1). Lineage (NCBI taxonomy): Bacteria > Pseudomonadati > Thermodesulfobacteriota > Desulfuromonadia > Geobacterales > Geobacteraceae > Geoanaerobacter > Geoanaerobacter pelophilus. The sequence goes on along the minus strand of NZ_JAHCVJ010000005.1, from coordinate 52,228 downwards.
GCGCCGGCATTGTTGATTATGGGAAAACAGAATTTCATCGAAAACCTCCGGGGAAAATCGCACCAGTGGGGAATAACTCCGCACCACAGTTGGTATAAACGTCACCTGCCAAAGAGATTCTTGAGCGTATAGGTCTTGCAGCTCGTGCATTGCGATTTGTACTGCCCCAAATGGCGGTAGCAGTACCAGGAACCGCATACGGTGCAGTTCTTGACGCGATAATCGTCGGAATCGGCCGTTTCTCCGCAAACGGCGCACGTCACCAGTGCCATCTTGTGTCCTTTGCCTTCTGACGGCTGTTAGGCGGCGAGGGCGCCATAATTGCGCCCTCGCCGGTTTCGGTTGTAATGGGATATAAAGGTCAGGCAGCCTTTCTTCTGGCAACCCGCTTGATGTTGAGGAGATTCTTGTAGCCGACGTTCTCAGTGGTGATGTTGCCCCCCATAGCGCCGCAGCCGAGGGTGAGCGACGGGACCAGGCTGTTGTAAAGGGCGCCAATGGTGCCGTGTACCGATGGCTGGTTCCAGACCACCCGGTTGGCCGGGACGGCCAGGGCGAACTCCTTGGCCACCTCCTCGTTTTCGGTAAAGACCACGGCCGAGTGGCCGGCGCCGCCGAAGGTAAGCTGGCTGACTGCGGCGGTAATCGCCTCCTCCTTGCTCTTGACAATGAACCAGCCGAGTACCGGGGAGAGCTTTTCGTGGCTCATCCAGTCTTCCGGACCAGTGGTGGTGAGAGGAACCATGAGCAGTTTCACGTCATCAGACACGGAGAACCCGGCCAGTTCGGCAATCACCTGCGGCTTCTTGCCGACAATGGCCATGGACGGGACACCGCGCTCTTTATCGAACATCACTGCCTCAAGCTTGGCCTTTTCCTCGACCGTGCAGAGATAGGCCCCCTGCTCCTTGAACAGCTGCAACGCCTTGTCGGCCACGAGCTGGTCGTCGAAGATCACCGACTGGTCCGAGGAACAGATAGTGCCGTTATCAAAGGTCTTGGAAGCGATCACATCCGGGATAGCGATACCCAGATTGGCGGTTTTCTCGATATAGACCGGCACGTTGCCCGGTCCGACCCCTAGGGCCGGATGACCGGAGCTGTAGGCCGCCTTGACCATGGCGCCACCGCCGGTGGCAATGACCATGGCCACGTTCGGGTGCTTCATCAGGGCATCGGTTGCCTCGATGGATGGCTGGGTAATCCACTGGATGCAGTTTTCCGGAGCACCGGCAGCCACGGCCGCGTCGAGCATGATCCGGGCGGCTTCCTCGCTGCACTTCTGCGCCTTGGGGTGGAAGGCGAGGATGATGACGTTGCGCCCTTTCAGGGAGATGAGGGACTTGAACATGGTGGTGGAGGTCGGGTTGGTGGTCGGAGTAACGGCCGCGATGATGCCGAACGGCTCGGCAATGGTCAGAATGCCGTCTTCCTCTTCGATGATCCCAACCGAAGGCTTGCCGCGCATGTAATCGAACACCACCTGGGTGCCGAAATGGTTTTTGATCACCTTGTCTTCGACATTGCCGATGCCGGTCTCCTCGACCGCCATTTCTGCCAGCTTCCGCTCGTTGGCCACGCCGGCCCGAGTCATTGCCGCCACGATCCGGTCAACCTCCAACTGGGTGAAGCCATTGAATGCTGCCGCTGCTTTACGAGCGTTTTTTACCAACTTCTCTACTTCTGGGACAAAGATTTCCATGACTATTTCCTTTCTTCCGATCCGTTTAAGTATTGTCAGGCTTGAGCCTTGTCCCCCATATAGCAGCGCATATGCCAACTACAGAACATTGTTTTCCAACACTAGAAACAGCATGCGCTTTGCTGACATCTCGACAGCGTATCTAACTGTTTTACTGGCGATTACCCCTTACTTGCCCGGTCCACAGTGCTCACAACTTCGCTTGGCCAAGCCACCCTCATCTCAACTATGTAGCCTGTTCAGGCACAATACTTGCTCCATTCTGTAACAACGGCCAATGAACAGGTGTCACGAAACGGGACATCTGCGCTGCAACAAAACCGGTTTTTATTTCTTCACAATCTGCAGAAAATGGTTCAGGGAAATACCGTTGGCTTAATCGGCAGCAAGAAAGGCACTGAGGAGCAACTCCATGTTCAAGTTTCCCCTGGTCAGCAAGATCAACATCAATCGCGCCCGCACCGAATTTTTATCCCACGGTACCGTCCCAGCCGGCCGGGTTCCGGAGCATATCTTCCGATCATGGCAGCGGTCACAGGGGTGCGGGGTGGATATGGAGAGGGAAAACAGCAACATAGCGGCCATTGCCCGCAAGGAACTGGTCGGCCTGACCGAGAAAAATCGCACCCTGCTGGTAAGCTCCTATTCTGTAATGGAGAATCTCTATGAACAGATCCACGACAGCTCCAGCATGGTTTTGTTGGCCGACGCCACCGGAGTGGTGCTGCACTCGCTCGGCGACTCGAACTTCGTCAGCAGGGCCAGAAAGGTCGCCCTGCAGCCGGGAGGCATCTGGTCCGAGCAGGTTCGTGGCACCAATGCCATTGGCACTGCCCTGGTGGAACAGCGACCTATCGTGGTTCACAGTTCAGAGCATTATGTCCAGGCCCATGATTTCCTGACCTGCTCTGCTTCACCCATCTTCGACCCCTACGGCAAGCTGCTGGGCGCGCTCGATGTCTCCAGCGACTGCCGCGCCTATCAGCAACACACCATGGCCCTGGTGCGGATTTCCGTGCAACAGATTGAAAACCAGATGTTTGCGAACGGCTTTGAGTCGGATATCTGCATCCAGTTTCACAATCGCCCGGAATTCATTGGCACCATGTACGAAGCCATTGCCGTGTTCAGCCGGGACGGCCAGTTACTGGCAGCCAACCGCAGCGCTCTGCTCCACCTGAACCTGGATCGTTACCAGGCCCAGACCGCCACGTTCCGACAGCTGTTCGACATCCCATTCGATGCCTTGCTGTTGCAGGCCGATAATACCCCGCAACCAGTCATCCGCCTCCCCATTGCCGAAGGGTTGAACGTCTATGCCCGAGTCCGGATGTCGCCCGGTTACAAACAGCGCTTCTTGCGTCAGGAAAAACCGGAAACCGCTACCAGACCGCGGCTGGCAGATGCCAGCGAAACCCGGCTTCAGTCGCTCAATGCGCTCGAATACGGCGACACAAGGATGCGCACCGCTATTGACAAGGCCCAGCGGGTGCTCGGTCATGACATCCCGGTATTGATTGAAGGAGAATCCGGCACCGGCAAGGAGCTGTTTGCCCGGGCTATGCACCAGAGCAACAGCCGCCGCAGCGGTCCATTTGTGGCGCTCAACTGTGCTGCTATCCCCGAAGGGTTGATCGAATCGGAACTGTTCGGCTATCAGGAGGGGGCATTTACCGGGGCCAAGCGTAAGGGGAATATCGGCAAAATCAGGCAGGCCAACGGCGGGACGCTCTTTCTCGATGAGATCGGCGACATGCCCCTAGCCCTTCAGGCAAGGTTGTTGCGGGTTCTACAGGAGCGCTCCATCACGCCGCTCGGAGACGGCACTGCGCATCCGGTCGACATTGCAGTGATCTGCGCCACCAACCGGAAGCTGCGAGACGAGATCGCTGCCAACCGCTTCCGTGAGGACCTCTACTACCGGCTCAACGGGCTAGTGATAATCCTTCCCCCACTACGGGAACGCGAAGACCTGCTGCAGCTCTCCCGGTCCATCCTGGCGGACATTGCCGGGCCACTCCGCTCCGTGCGGCTCTGCGAGGATGTGCTCAACATCTTCAGCGCCCACCCCTGGCCTGGGAACCTGCGTCAGATGCATAACGTGCTCCGGACAGCCCTGGCCCTGCTCGGCAGCGATGAAGAAATCACCCTGGGCCACTTGTCCGATGATTTTCTGGAGCAAGCAAAAGAAGCGGTGCCGGTACCTGCCCGACAACAGGCGCAGCCATGCCGGACCATTGGCTCAGCATCACCACCGGAGAGCCTTGACAGCCTGGAAGCGCAGGCAATTCAACAGGCCATGGCAGGATGCCAGGGGAACATATCTGCGGCGGCACGGCAGCTCGGCATCAGCCGCAATACCCTTTATCGAAAAATGCGGCTGTTCTCTGCCTGATTGCTGCTCAGAGCTGCCAGCGCCACGGACCGCTATTGCTCGGATGGTTGGCCCGGCACAGCAGTTTCGTGGAACTGCATCTGCCTGAGATCGACTGACAGCAGCCGGTGCCTCAGGGTATCCTGATGCCCCAGCAAAACCTTGCAGGCCTCGGCCACTTGCAGGCTGGCTATCACGGCAGGGGTGAAGGCCGGATTACCCAGCTTCTGCTCGACCCCTTTCCCTTCCAACCGGTTTTGATAGAGAGTTTGCAGGGTCTGATCGCCCGGAAACTGCGTGGTTACCTGGCCGTACCAGCCGGCAATGGCGCCATGCACCAACGGAATGGCTATTGTTTCGCAAACCTCGGCCAGTACCAGACGCACCGTAATGCTATCGAGGCAATCGACTGCCAGCTGTACCCCGGCAAGCAACTCCGGTCCATTATCGATGCCGAGCGCCTCCTGCAAAGGATGCAGGGTCACCGCCGGGTTGAGGGCAGCCACCCGTTTCTGCGCCGCCGCCACCTTGGCATGGCCGAGATTGGCTGGGAGCGAGAACAATTGCCGGTTGAGATTATGCTCTTCAAAATAGTCAGGATCGATCACCACGAGATGGCCGACCCCCAGCCGCGCCAACTCCTCAACAACATACCCCCCCAGGCCGCCGCAGCCGACAACAGCCACGCTGCTGTGGAGCAGAGTCAACTGGTCGGCAGTGGCAATGGTCTCGCGGTTGCGCTGATATCGTGCCGGGAGAATCCCCAGGGTTAGGGCCGCCTCTTCCACCTGGAAGCAGGTGCAACCGAAACGGACCATGGCCTGCCGCTGGCGCGCCCAGGACAACAGGCCGTCGCTTGCCTGCCCGCGGAGATAATCGTGCAGCGCTGTCATCTCAACCACCGCCTAAAAGAGGGAACAGCGCCAGGGTATCACCTTCAGCCAATACCTGGTCGAGCTTGACATGACGGCTGTTGACCAGCATGATTCCCAGCTCCTGCTCCGGGATCGCCAGCCCCCTAACAACCTCCGCTACCGTGGTCAGCTCCGAATAATCGCGCTGCTCGATGGTAAAACGCCCCTTCTGGAAACTGGCAAAAAGTTTGACCGTTATTTTCATACAGCATCCCTGCATTCGACAGTAAGCCGGACCGATTTGATCCGGGCAAGATCCGCATCCTCTGTGAGCAAAGCCGGATCAATCGCCAAGCCATTCAACCTGGCAGCGCGGCATCCGTGCCGGAATTCAATGCCCTGATTCCGGAAAAAGGCAACCAGCTCCGTGCCGCTCAGCAGAATCCCCCGCTGCAGAAAACCTGGGCCCAGCTCCCCCAGCAACAGATTGAACAGCTTGACGCGAACCGTGGCCTCCCTGAAGCTGGTTGCAACTGATTCATCATTGTAGGTCATGGCCCCGCGCATCGCCGCATAGTAGCCACCGCGCCGCATGGTAGCGCCAACCAGACCAGGCATCGCCCCGGACAGGGCAATGACCGCATCCGGTCCGATCAGCGCAGTATTGACGTCATCAATTGCCCTGGAATTGAGAAAGATGGTCGTGACCCGCTTGCTCACATAATCGGGACTGATGCCCCACTGATCACTCAGCAGTTCGCCGAGTCGGCACCCGACCATGCAGCCAACCACCACCCCCTGCTGCAGCAATGGATAAAAAGCCGACAACTGGCCGGCAACCAGTTCCAATTGCAAGGTAGCGGGGGTGAGCGTATTCATCACATATCCTGTCGTTGCAGTTGGGGAACGGTTCCATGGCAGAGAGGGGCAGGGATGCCCGCCCCTCTCTGCTGCTTTACCAGTTGAACAGCTGGTCCATCTCTTCGTCAGGCACCGAAAACACCTGGTTGTGCGGTGCGATCGGGTCGGTATAGAAGAAGCGCGGCAACCGGTCGTGGTGCTTGGTGAACCCGGCCCTGGCATTGAAGTCCCGCTCGGCGGACAGGACTTTTTTGCCAAGGGCCACCACGTCGTCGCCGGTCATCTCGATGCCGTAGAAGGCGCCGAGCATGTCGAGCATGGCCTGGAATGTTTCCGGCTGGTCCATGATGGCAAAGGCGATGAACAGGCACATGCCGGTGGAATCGATGGCCGCGGTGGCAATCTGCAGATTCCGCGACAGTTCCACCTGCCCCTCGGTCTTTAACGGATCGACATCGCCCCCAACCTTGAGGATGTTGGTGGCAATGGCATAGCCGGCAGTATGGTCGGCCCCCATGGTAGTGGTGGCATAAGTAACGCCGATCCCCTGGATCGGGCGCGGATCATAGGCGGGCAGCGCCTGCCCCTTGACCACCGGCACCTTCTCAACGCCAAATACCTTGCCGGTGATTTCAGCGCCACAGCCAAGGACACGACCAAGCGGCGTACCGTTACCGACTTCGCCCATCAGACGAATAGCGCCTTCCTTATCGCCGAACTCGATGATCCCGGCATCCATGGCTACCCCGATGGTGACCCCCATCTCGATGGTATCGACACCGATGTTATCGTCCATGTAGTCGAGCCTGGCCACCGTGTCCAGGTCGTCGATACCGCAATGGCCGCCATGCGACCAGACCGTCTCGTACTCTGGCTGCTTGGTGACGTAGTTGCCATCTTTGTCGTTGAAGATGCCGGAGCACTGGATGACGCAGCCGCGGTGACAGCCGTGGGTGGCAGTACCTCCCCGCTTGATCTCGAGCTCGGCCTGGGCCTCCCCGGAAAGCTTGGCACCACCCTCGAATACCCCTGACTTGAAGTTACGGGTCGGATAGCCGCCCGCCTCGTTCAGGACGTTGGTCAAGACGTTGGTGCCGTAAGCCGGAAGCCCCTCGCCGGTCACCGGATGTTTGCGCAAACCTTCGACAAATTTCCGGTTGGCATCGCGGAACTTCTCCGGATCCTTGGGTGCCCGGGTTTTCATCCCGGCGTCATCCAGAATGATCGCCTTGACCCGCTTGGCTCCCATGACCGCGCCGACACCGCCGCGTCCGCAGTGCCTTGTGGGCCGGAGTTCCGGGTCAGTACAGGCAATGGAAGCCGCCAGCAGCTGGCGCTCGCCGGCAGAGCCGATGGTAATGTACGCCACCTTGTCGCCGTACTGACCACGAAGTTTGGCAACCAGCGGATAGTTGTCCAGCAGCTTCAGGCTGTTATCCACCTCAATAGTTATCCCGTCCTTGTTGATGATGATCTTGTACAGGTTATCACCGGCCGGCTTCCCTTCGAGTATCACCGCGGCATAACCAATCCGAGCCAGCACCTGGGCCGCCTGGCCGCCGGCATTGGACTCCTTGATGGTGCCGGTCAGCGGACTTTTGCAGCCAACCGATAACCGGCCGGTCATGGAACCGGTGGTGCCGGAGAGCATTCCCGGCGCAAAGACCAGCTTATTCTCTGCGCCGAGCGGATGGCACAGAGGGTGTACTTCCTTGGCTATGAGCAGCGATGTTAGCGCCCTTCCGCCAAGGCCCGAGTACTCTCCGACCTCTTCGTAGCTGATCTTTGGACCGCCTGTGGCCCCCATGTCAATGCGTGCAATCTTGTCCATACTCTCTCCTTACTTTTTCTTTGAATGGTGCGGCCGTAGCCGTGGTTCATGCTCCTTTCCAAAGGGAGGCGTTGCCGTTTCCAGCAAAACCCATTGGCCTGACGCCCTGGGAATAGTCCTTTAGGCGTTCAGGCTCGGAGTAAAAGAGTTATAGGATTCCTTTCTGGCACAACCAGTATGGGCACCGAATCGTGCCGACTACGATGGCAATGCGATCTGCCTCAGCAATGTGACCCGGTACGAAGCGAAAGTCTTGCGACTCAAGCACCCCCAGAAAACCCCGGCACCATAAGCAACCTGCTCCAAGGCATAGATCGCAACAAAGGCCGGGAACGATTGTGCCGGCTTCCTCACCGAATAATCGACGCGCGCCGCACACCCCAGGGCCCCCGCAAACAGCAGCCACAGGGCAGGGAGAAATATCGCGCCAATAACGAGCAGCAGCGAGTAGTAACGGACCAGGTGATAGCTCAGGTAATAAACCAGACTCCCCAGTGCCCGCAGCCTGCCGGCAATAAGAGCCGAAATACCAACCGGGACCTTGCGCCTCATCAACTGCCCCTTGACAGCGATCACGTCCAGGGAAAGTACGCCAACAGCGATTAGCAGGCTCCAGCTGCCGGTAAACGGCGCAGACAAGCAGAGCACCAACAGCAGCACCAGCAGCGGCGGCATGACCATCCGTTTGCGACGCAGCGGATGGAGGCGCTGCAGAGTGCCTTCCGATGTGCCGTAGTCAAAACGGCGCGACATGAACGAGCGCAGCGTACTCCGGTGTTCATGGTAGATCCGGCCTGCGGGGAGATAACAGATACTCCAGCCGTTGTCGCGCAGCCGCCAGGTAAGGTCCACGTCCTCGCCGACATGCATCTCGTCCCGAAAACCGCCGACCCCTTGGAACAGGCTCCGCCGTACCAGAAGATTACAGCTCGGCAGATAGAAGGTGTCGTCACCGTTGCTGCCGGTAAGCTCTCTTTTACCGAGGGAGAGGCTGGACATGACGCTTTCGTACAAGTCCACAGCAGATTCCCGGCACATGCCGTCCACAAACCCCCCGACTGCAGCCATCCGCTGGTCGCTGAAAGCAGGGAGCAGCTCGCTGAGCCAGCCGGGAGACGCCGTACAATCAGAATCTATGAAAGCCAGGATCTCTCCCGTGGCCACCCGGGCACCGACATTGCGTGCTGCTGCCGGCCCTCTGCCAACCCCACCCGACGGAACGACCTTTGCTCCGTATAATTCTGCCAATAGCGGGCTGAGATCCTTGCTACCGTCATCCACCACGATGATCTGGAGCTTTTCTTTTGGGTAGATGATGCGATTCAAAGAGGCCAGGCACCGGGCAAGCTCTTCTTCACGATCCTTCACCGGGATCACGATACTGACCGTCGGCAGATCCGTTGGCAGCTCGTGGCTCTCCCTGACCCGCTCGACAAAACCTTTCCCCGCCAACTGCTCCAGCACTGTCTGTTCAGCGGTGGAGATCGGGGTTATCGGACCGTCCGTACCACGCAAGACCAGTTCCCGAAGGGAGCGGTTCAGGCGTAAGACGCACAACGGCGCCCGGCTGACAAGCAGATGCGCGCCACCTTTTTCCATAAGCTCCACTTGCGGGGATAACCGGTAAATCATGGCGCTATTCCTTCTTGTTGCAGAATCTGCCAAATCCCCGCAGAGAGTTCATCGGCTGACCCGGTTCGCAGCTTCCCCTCTCGGGCCTTGATCCCGCCGGACAGAAGCGACAGTATCCGCTCGAAGGTCGGCAACTGCGCATCCGGCGTCACCACCCGCACCGGGTCCGGGCGCGGGACGCCAAATTCGGCCAACGGCAGACAAGCGCCGGTTGCGCCAACTTCCCAGAACGGCAGCCCCAGGTCGGCCAGATGCCACCGTGTCACCGGCGCATTGACTGCGGCAGCAACGGCATCCACTGTCGGATAACGGGACACACCCAGATCCTCGAACTGAACAACGCAGGGACACGGTGCCGTCACCTCCTGGCGTCCACCGCGGTCCACCTTGCGCAACGCTTCAACACAGCTTCCGGCCAGCTTCAGATCAGTAACCGTTGCCAGGCAGGGCATGGTTTCCATTGCCGCTGCCAGAGCCGGCACCGGATCGTCCCCCCGGTCAAGGAGACGACTACCGGTAAACACCAGCTTCGGGGCAAGGATATTGATGAGCCGGGCCAATACCCGGGCATCGGCCACAGCATCGCTCCCTTCTAGCCCGTGATCCCAGAACCTGATGCAGCGAACTTCTCCCATGGAAGCGGCAAGGCGGAGCAGGTCGTCGAGCCGTTCCGGGCCGATGGCAAGAACGGTCACAGTGGCTCCGTAGTGATCCTTCAAGCGGAGCGCCTCTTCCAAGGCCGATAAATCGGCCGGGTTCGCTATTCGCCGTAATCCCCGGTCACTTATGCCGGCACCGCGAGTAATCGCCTTGGCAGGCGGCCGCGGATCAGAGCACTCGCGAAGGAGAACCAGAATATTCAGGTCTTGGTTTGGCATGGACATATCTCCAGAACAATTTTTCATAGCACCGCTCGATAAACCGGTGAATCATTCACGTCATCCGGAATGAGACCCCGAAACCACCGCGGGGATAGCGCCAGCGGGTAAATGCGTTGCGCTGGCAAACCACGTAACAGGAACCGCATTCCAGGCAGCCGTCATAGACAAAAGTCATCTTCTGTTCGGCCTCAGACCAGGTGTAGCAGCGTGCCGGGCAGCAGTTGGTGCAGCCTCGCACATCGCAGCCGGCGCAAACTTTGTCGTCCAGAACGATGTGGGGCTCACGGTCTATGGTGAAACTGGTAAAATCGAAAATCTCGTCGATGTTCACAATGCCCTCCAGGCGGTCAGCAGGTCAGAAAAGGCGTTCTTTATCCCGACCTTCTCCTTGACTTCCCGCATGATCAGTTTGGGAATGCTGACCTTCGGGGTGCCGTCGATCCGGTAGACATGCTCCATCATGCTACAGACCAGCTCCGGATATTCGTTGTAGATCCGGTCGATATGGAGCATCTTCGGCGCATTCCTGAACCCTTTGAGGTCCTTCATCACCCAGCTCAGGTCAAGCCGGTCCTTGTAACGCTTGAGTGCTTTCCGGGAGAAATCGTTTTCCGCATGGGCCTCGACTACGGTCTTGGCAGCAAGAATTCCGGAATGTGAGGCAAGATTGATCCCCTCCAGGTTGACGCCTGTTGCATTGCAGAGGGCAGCGGCGTCTCCGGCTACCAGAATGCCGTCGCCGTAAAGTTCGGGGATCATGGCATAGCCCCCCTCGGGAATGACATGGGCCGAGTACTCCATCAGCCGCCCCCCTTTGAGGAGTTTGGTGAACTGCGGCTGCTCAAGGAAGGCGTTCAAAAGGTCGTAGGGGGTCTTGCCGCTGGCGCGTAAGCTGCTCAGGTGCACTACCAGCCCCACGGAAATCGTGTCGTAGTTGGTGTAAAGGAAGCCGCCGCCGCGGACGCCGCCGGTGCAGCCGACATATTCATTGGCAAAACCCTGGTCGCGTACCAGGCCGAATCGGTCATCAATGACCTCCTTCGGCAGGTCGAACAGTGCTTTGATGCCGACTGCCATCTGGTCCGGGTTGAACCCAGGGCGACGCAGCCCGGCCTTGAGTGCGGTAAAGGAAAGGACACCGTCTGCTGCCACCACTACCGGAGCGGACAGCTTACCCTGGCGACCGACAATGGTGACACCTTGTACCCGGTTATTCTTCAGCACCACATCTTCAACCGTAGAGCGGTTTATCAGGGTCACACCAGCCTTGACCGCCTCTTCAGCCAACCACCGGTCGAACTTGGGACGAAAAACCGTGTAACCGTTGTACGGGGTCCGATCGAAACTGGCGGTTTCGTGCTGCACATGGAAACTCGCCGCATCAGTCATGAAGGTGGTTCCCTTCTTGGCGATATGCCGCTCCAGCGGCGCCCGCTCCCAGAAGTCGGGGAACACCTCTTCGATGGAGGTCATCCGGTGCAGCAAGCCACCGAACATGTTCTTCTCGCCCGGGAAATTGCCCCGTTCCACCAGCGCCACATCCAGCCCGGCCCGGGCCATGGTCAGGGCCGCGGACGAACCTGCCGGGCCGGCGCCGACGACTATTGCCTGAAATTCCTTGCTCATGCCGCACCTCCGCACGCTGACCGGGCTTTGTCCAACAGGCGCGGTATTATTTCACGCAGATCTGCCACAAACCCGTCATCGGAATTGGGAAAGATCGGCGCCTTGGGGTCGCTGTTGACTGCCACGATCCGCTTGGCATCCTTGATACCCCCCACATGGTGCATCGAGCCGGAAATGCCGAGCGCCAGGTAAAGCCGTGGGGTGACGGTGCGGCCGGTCTGCCCCACCATCCGCTCGAAACCGGTCCAACCCAGGTCGTATACCGGTCGGGTAACGCCAAAGGAGACATTCAGCAGCTTGCACAGTTCCATCAGCTGGCCGAAGGTAGCCGGATCGCACCCCTTGCCAGCGCTGAAGATCACCTCCGCATCGGTCAGGTCTACGGTCTGGGGGTCGGGAGGAATTCTGGTGATGATGGTAGCGACGTTGTCGTCGGCTTGCGGAGCAGGCAGCCAGGCTGTCAACTGCGGCGTGGTCGGCTTGATTGACGGGAGCAGCACCTGGCTCAACAAACGTACAGGAACAGTAATGATCAACGGTCGGCTGGCGTCCCAGACCCGGCTTTCCGCGAGCCTGCCGCCCAAGGCCGAGCGGGAGAGCTGCAGATTCCCGTTCACTCTGCGGGCCGTGGTTACCTCGGTCAGCAGCGCGGCATCAAGCGATGCAGCCAGCACTGGCGCCAGAGTGGCGCCGAGATCATTATGAGGGAGCAGCACCAGGGTGGCGCTCCCGGACGATATCTGCTGCGCCAGCACGCGCCCCAAACGGTCCGGAGTATCGAGCAGCGATGTGCCGTCTACCAGGTATTCTACCGCCGGGGTGCCGTAAGCAGCAAAGCCTGCCAGCGTTTCTTCGGCCGGCGAGAGCAGGGTTGCCGCTCCCCAGGTCATTTCGGTAAAGGCCGCCAGGCGCGATGCATAGGAGAGCAATCCCCGGCCAGCCTCATCCAGCAGGCCTTCAGGCAGATCGACAAAAGCGAGGATGTGTCCGCTCGTCCCCATTAGATCTCCCTCCCGATCTTGTGCCCTTCCCAGATTGCCATATCCACCTTGCGTGGAGCCACAGCATCGCCGACCCGGTACAACTCCTTCACTTTGCCTTTCAGGCTCTGGTACAGGGCATCATCAACCCGCTGGCCCATGGCCAGGACCACGGAATCAAACGGCCCCCATTCATCCCAGGCATTGGAATAGACGTTGAAACCCTTTATAACCTTGGCCCCGGCATCCCCTGCCACCTCCATTACCGCGATGTCCGGAGTGAAGGTGACCCCCTTCTGCAGCAGCCGCTGCCGGGTGAGGTAAAGATCCTGGGTCGGTCCCAGTTCAGCACCGATAAAGAGGCTGGCGGTGATCATGTGCACTTTCTTGCCCTGGATGGCCAGGTACTCGGCGGTGGCTGCCGCCCGCTGATGGCCGTCATAGTCGATGAGGCAAACGGTCTGGCCCAATTCCGGCTGGCTGTTCAGCACCTGCCAGACGTTATAGATAGCCGGCCCGTCGGCGCCGGGTACCGGGTGTTCCTTGGGAACACTGCCAGTGGCCACGATCACCACGTCAGGCTTGTCCGCCAGCAACTGCTCGATGGTCACCTCTACCCCCAGCTTTACCTTGGCGCCGGCCTTGTCCACCTGTTCCTTTTCGTTGCGGATGATGACTCCGAACTCGTCGCGCCCCGCTCCTTTCATGGCTGTCAGCACCTGGCCGCCGAGAACCTCGTTCCGGTCAAAAAGGGTCACATCATGGCCGCGGCGGCCGGCCATCTTGGCGGCCCACATCCCCCCAGGTCCGCCGCCGACAATGGCGACTTTTTTCCGTACGGCAGCCTTCTCCAGCGTCCCTTCGCCCCACTCTTTCTCCCGGCCCACTGCCGGATTCTGCACGCAGCCTAGCAGCTTGTTCATGCCGATCCGGCCGATACACCCCTGGTTGCAGGCGATGCAGTACCGGATATCGTCCATCCGTCCTTCAAACGCCTTCTTGGGGAGGAACGGGTCGCAGATCAGACCGCGGCACATGCCGATCATGTCGGCCTGGCCGTTGGCCAGTACTTTCTCGGCCATGACCGGATCGTTGATCCGGCCGGTGCAGAAGACCGGCAGCTTGATCTTTTCTCGAACCCCGGCCGCCAACGGGATGGTATAGCCGAGTGGAGTGTGCATGGAGCCTTCCACCAAGTAGAGGTTGTAGAAAGTGGCAATGGAGAGGTCCATGAAATCGATCAGGCCGGACGTTTCGAAGCCGGCACAGATCTCCTGTACCTGAGCCAGGTCGAGGCCGCCGGGAATCATCTCGTCGGCGCACATCCTGACCCCGAGCGTAAAGTCATTGCCCACCGCTTTGCGCACGGCACTGATGAAGCGCAGCGGGGCACGCATCCGGTTTTCCAGACTGCCGCCATACTCGTCGCTGCGGAAGTTGGTCAGCGGCGACAGAAACTGGCGCGCCAGGCTGGAGTGGCCGAACTGGAGCTCTATGCCGTCAAAACCACCCTCGCGCACATGGATGGCGCATTTGGCAAAGTAACGGGCCACCTCCTCGATATCCTCCGGCTCCATCTCTTTCGGCGTCTCACGGAACAGCACGTCTGGCATCGGGCTCGGCGCCCAGACCGGCAACCGTGAAATAGAGCCGTCCCCCTGTTGACCATTGTGGTTCAGTTGGGCAAAGATCTTGGCGTCGTATTGATGCACGTAGTCAGTGATCTTCTTGAAACCGGGGATCACCTCCGGGTGATAGACGTCGATCAGTTTCTCGTAGGCCATGTCGGTAGGGTGGACGCTCATCTCCTCGGTGATGATCAGGCCAGCCCCACCTTTGGCGCGTTCCCCCCAGTAGTACATCTGTCGCTCGCTGGGAAGATTGCCCACTGCGAGATTCGTCAGGTGCGGCTGAAAGGAGATCCGGTTTTTCACTTCGACCGTCCCCAGCTTTAGAGGGGAGAACAGATACGGGAACATCATGGTTGTGGCTCCTTGAAGATATTGATGATTTCCATCATGTGGCGGTTCGCGAACCGCCCCTACAATAATCACGCGGCCTTGGCCGTCTTATTAGAGTCGGCGATCGAGGTCACGCAGCGCTCCAGGCACTCCGGGTCTCCGCCGTTGATGTCATTTTTCAAGTGCCAGGCCACCGCCGGACAACCGCCGTGGCACTGGTCGAAGCGGTTGCATGATTCACAGGAGTGAATCCGCAAGGATCGAAACGATTCATAGATCTCGGAACTGTCCCAGATTTCCTGGAAGGTATTGTCCCGAAGCGATCCGGCCTTGAACCGCTCGGTCTGCAGGAAGGCGCAGGGGTACATATTGCCGGTGGGGCCAACGCAACAGGTTAGTTTGGCAGCGCCGCACAGGTTAAGCCCCAGGCCCTGCCGCTCCTGGCTGGTCAGAGAAAAGAAACTGTCGCCGGTACGGACGTCACCGCTCTTGGCGAGCCAGTCGGAAAAGGCCAGCAGCTGAGCCGGCGTAGGGCGCAACTGCTCCCAGTTGTCCGCACCGCGCCCGGAGGGGCGAAAGCGGCTGACCCGCAGCGATACGCCGAGCGATTGCGCCAGTTCGTGCATGGCCGGAATCTCACTGGCATTGTGTGTGGTCAGGACGGTATTGATGCTGGTAGGGATGGAGGATGCTGCCAGAAGCTTAACGGCCTCAATAGCCGCGGTAAAGACCCCTTTGCCCCGGACAGCGTCACAGGTCTCGCTATTGGCACCATCCAGACTCACCTGGATAGCCACCAGCCGGCTTTTGGCCAGACGGGCAACCCGCTCGGCGTCAAGCATAGTACCATTGGTGGAGATGCAGGTCATGATGCCCCGGCTGTGGCAGGCGGCCAGGATCTCTTCGAAATCGGGGCGCATAAACGGCTCGCCGCCGCCGAAGTTGACCTGGAAGACCCGCGCCTGATGCAGCTGCTCCACTAGGTCAAGGGCCTCAGAGGTAGTGAGTTCGCCTGCAGCAGGCTCCCCGGAGGATGAGAGGCAATGGCTGCAACGCAGATTGCAAGCCAGCGATACTTCCCAGGTAAGGTTTACCGGGGCGCGCAGCCCCTGCTCGACATATTTATTGCTCACGGAGAAACCCCTTTTCCAGCAGCTGGTTGACGAACTTCTGGAGCGACTGTTGCTGTGCGGCTGTCACCTCTGCGGGGAACTCGTCCCGGCGCCTCTGAACCGAATAAAAATCGGGCGGAAGCAGGTTGCCGGTTGCGGCAAAGAGAAGTCGCGGTCCCCTGGAATCGTAAAACAGGAGACCGAACCCCTCTTGCCGGACACGGCAGGCAGGGTGAAGCTGAATTCCAGCGCCTGCCGTCGCCATCTCAGTAGACCCCGCAGATGCCGTCGATGGCGAGCTCTTCAACCTGGATTTCTTCCAGAATGCGTGGCTCCTCAGTGCAGGTTTCAGTTACATTGTTTTCAGTTTCCATTGATCTTCTCCTTTTCGTTTTTTGTGCATCTTCACACGCACTGTTTGTTGCTCTATTTTGCAACCCAAGTGCCAAATTATAAAACAGCGATTTATCGTTTAATTACATTGCCTTGGCAACAGCCCGCAAACAGCACATCCATTCAGGTGTGGCGTTTTTGGACATATTCCCAAAACCGCCAACCTCCTCACAGCAAGCAAATTGGGGATATTTTCCCCAACGGGTAATTTTGCCACACAGCTTTAAACCTATGTTCTGCGATTTTGCATACAGCTACGGCAAGGGAACGAAAGCTGCATCTACAATTGCAGTAACAGCGCGCGAATAAGCATTGATTGGAGATCTTATGTTTGAACCGTATTCCCACTGTTCCTGGTGCGGGGCACCATTCCCTTCTGAGTTGCCATGGCCGCGCCACTGCTCAAACTGCAGCAACTCGAGCTACCGGAACCCGATACCGGTGGTAGTGGTAGTGGTGCCGGTACCGGCAGGAATCGTGGTCATCAGAAGGAATATTGAGCCGCAGAAAGGAACCTTGACCCTCCCCGGAGGGTATCTGGACTGCGGCGAAACCTGGCAGGAGGGGGCACGACGTGAACTGCGGGAAGAGACAGGGATTGAGGTGGCTCCGGACAAGATAAGACTATATGAGGTCTGCAATGGGCTGGACGATACGCTGGTGATCTTCGGGATTGCCGCACCGCAACCAGCAGCGGCAGTGCAGCCGTTTTACTCGGAGGAAACTGCGGAGGTGGCGGTGATAACGGGACCGATCGAACTGGGGTTTACCATGCATACCCAGGTGGTAGCGCGCTATTTTGCCGAACAGAGACGCGCACTTCAGCATTGAGCGCCCTTGCTCATAACCTATGAAGGCCCAGCAAGCAGCACTCGCCAGATAAGCATTGATTATCCGATGCCTGCCGTCACTCCTGTGCGGCGCTATCCTTTCCCTGCGGCGCTATCGAGAGAGAGACCCGGAACACGGCTCCTTCGCCTTCGGCGCTATTAACGCAGATCTCGCCGCCATGATCCTTTACAATGCCGTAAGATACCGAAAGACCGAGACCGCTGCCACTTTCCTTGGTAGTGAAAAATGGGGAAAAGATCTTGTCCTGATCTTCTCCGGAGATACCGCAACCGGTGTCAGCCACATCCACCATGCAGATATCCCCTCCCGGCGAACGGCTGGTCGTCAGGGTCAGAACCCCGCCAGAGGGCATGGACTGCACGGCGTTAAGGATCAGGTTGCTGAAGACCTGCCTGAGCTGGTCGCCGTCACCCGGAACAGTCACCAGTTCCGGGTCATAGTTCCTGGTCACCGTGATGCCGGACATGGGGGACTTAAAACCGATCTGGGCAACAATGTCATCGAGCAGGGCATGAATGGCGACCGATCCCTGCCGCAATTTTTTCTCGCGGGCAAAGGTGAGAAGATTGCCGACTATCTTGGCCATACGCTCGGTCTGGCGGCTGATGATATCGATCTCTTCCCGGTTCGGGTGTTCCGGCGGAATCCCCATCTCCAGAACTTCCGTATTGCCGCGGATAATGGCCAACGGAGTATTGATCTCGTGGGCCACTCCGGCAGCCATGACCCCCAGGTCAGCCAGCTTGGCGGCGCGGGCAAGGTCGGTCTGGGTCTGCAGCAATAGCCGGCTCTGCTCCTCCAGCTGGGCCGTTCGCTCATGGACCTTTTGCTCGAGGCTGCGGTTGAGGTCCCGCACCTCTGTTTCCCGCTGATCCAGCGCCCTGGTCATCTGGTTGAATTCATCGGCCAGGTCTTCCAGTTCATCGGCGGTCCGGACCTCGATCTGCAGATCACGCTCGCCGGCCGCCACCCGTCTGG
The DNA here is from genome assembly GCF_018476885.1 of Geoanaerobacter pelophilus. NCBI lineage: Bacteria > Pseudomonadati > Thermodesulfobacteriota > Desulfuromonadia > Geobacterales > Geobacteraceae > Geoanaerobacter > Geoanaerobacter pelophilus. The sequence continues at coordinate 34,191 of NZ_JAHCVJ010000005.1, read as the reverse complement.
CCAACTGCTCCAGGTCCTTGACCGGCCGAGAAAGCTGCCTGCCGATGAAGCCGGAGATGGCCAGACCGGCGAGAGTACAGATCAGCACGACAGCACCAAAAATAAGATTCACCTCTTTTTTCAGTTCCGCATACGGTTTTTCCAGCATCCCCACGTACAGAGAGCCGACCGGCTCGCCACCAAGATCCAGGATCGGCTCGTAGGCGGTGAGATACCAATCGGTAACGACAAAGGCCTTGCCCACCCACTTTGCCTTTTCCACAATCACCCGCTTGTAGACTTCTTCCGAGAGCCTGGTGCCGATAGCCCGCCGGTTGTCCGGCGTCATGACATTGGTGGCGATACGAAGATCGCCGAGAAAGATCGTGGCAGTCCCCACATCCTTGTTATTGAATTTCACTCCTTCGTAGACGGTGTCCTTGATCTTGTCCACCAGGGCGTTGTTCCGGTTCAGCAGCACCCCGCCGGTCAGCGCCCCCACAACAACACCATTCGCGTCCAGTACCGGTGCGGCGGCGACCAGCAACATGCCAGAGTGCTCCACTGTCATGGGCGACGGCCTGGCCCGGGGCGTTGCCACCGCCTCTATGGTGGCCCGGCTTGCAAGTTCCTGCTGTTCGCCCATCAGCTCTTCCGACGTAAAAAGCTCAGTTCCCCTGACCGCCTGGCCCTGAAGCGCCAGTGCCACGGAGCGTCTGGAGCGAATGTCGTCTCCGGCATGCGCCGGATTATGCGCACGATAGAGGACCCGGCCGTTCCGATCGACTACAGTCAGGAAATCCAGTTTCTGCCGTTTCTGCAAAGGCAGCAACAAGGTCTGTATGGCCTTCGGATCGCCTGAGGCAACGGCAGCGGCGGAGTATGGAAGACTGCCCGTAAGCTGTACCAGTTCGTCGATACGTGCCAGCTCGTTCTGGTAGGCTTCGCGGGCCGAATTGAGGTCAGTCCTGACCTTTTCCTGAGCCTGGTGGGCGATCCTGGAATCGATGATGTACAGTCCGGTGAGAGAGCAGACAATGAGCGCCACGAAAAAAGGGGTAAGAGCGCCGACGGTCAGCTTGGTTCGGATGGAATAGCGTCGCATCAGCACACATCGCCTTCGGCATAGACGCTGTCCACCAGGCCATACTCCTCGATCTTCCGATCAAGGGTCCGCCGGGCAATGCCAAGGACACCGGCGGCCCGGCTTTTGTGATAGCCGGACTTTTTCAACACGTACTGGATATGGTCCTTCTCAACCGTTGCCAGCGAAACCATACGCCCTGGCGCTTGAGAATCCGCTGATGGCTCGCTACTCAGCAGGGGGAGCAGATCGGCGGTGATAACCGTTCCCTGCGCCAGGATCATGGCCCGTTCGATGACATTCTCCAGCTCCCTGATATTGCCGGGCCAGGAATAGTCGATGAGTTTGCGGATGGCGTCCCGGCTCACGTCGCTGACCTCCTTTTTCATGTGGAGGGAAAACCTGGCGACAAAATGCCTGGCAAGCGGCTCGATATCCTCTTTCCGTTCCCGCAAGGGCGGCAGCGTAATAGGGATGACGTTAAGCCGGTAGAACAGGTCTTCGCGAAAGCGCCCCAGTTTGACCTCCCTGAGCAGGTCCTTGTTGGTGGCGGCAACAAAGCGGACATCGACGTTTCTGAGCCGGGTATCGCCCACCGGGATAAAGTCGCGCTCCTGGAGGACCCGCAGCAGTTTTGCCTGGAGCTGAAGGCTCATGTCGCCGATCTCGTCCAGAAAAAGGGTCCCGCCGTCGGCCTCTTCCAGCAGCCCTTTCTGATGAGTGACCGCACCTGTGAAGGCACCGCGCACATGACCGAAAAGCTGGCTTTCCAGCAAGGTATCGGTGAGAGCGGCGCAATTGAGCGAGAGAAAGCTGCCCGCGCTCCGCCGACTGTTGCCATGAATGAGGCCGGCCACCAGCTCCTTGCCAGTACCAGATTCGCCGAGAATCAGGATATTGGCTTCGCTGGCCGCGACCTGCCGCGCCAAATCATGGACCTCGCGAAAACGGGAACTGGTAAAGACGATCTTTTTCAGGGCCGTCGGTTTCTTCAATTCCTCCTTCAGGGCCTGGTTCTCCTGCCGAAGCAGCTTCCGCTCGATGATGTTTTCCAGCACCCCGAGCACCTTCTCCTTGGGAAACGGCTTGGTAACGTAATCGTAGGCACCCAGCCTGATTGCTTCGATGGCAGAACCGATGCAGGCATAGGCGGTCATGATCAGCACCGGGATCTCCATCTCCAGAGCCCTGATCCGTTCCAGCACCCGGATGCCGTCAATGTCCGGCATCTTGATGTCCAGCAGGATCAGGTCGGCAGTCTCGGCGGCGCTGTTCTCCAGGTGATTGAGCAGCGCCATGCCCGAGGTGAAAGACTCCACCGCCACCCCTTTGGCCACCAGGATCTTGCGCAGATAGCTCAGTATTTCAACCTCGTCGTCACAGATCAGGATTCGTGCTGTCATTGATCTCCGCCTCTAGTCACGGGTAAATTCATTAGCAAGCAATAACAATGCAGCCAAAATGTTACAGCATTTGCTGTTTGTAAACAATGCCTGGAAATTTTAATGTTTAACCACAAACATCCTTCTGCCCACCTTCACAACAATTCCAACTAGTTAAACAATAACAACTTCCGAAAATCTATCTATCCGTCCGTGGCATGCCAGTTGCTGTATACGCCCGGAATTAATGATAGGCAAGTTACATGCCTTTTACTTTACAAAGGAGAATACCATGGCAATTTCACGCAGGCAGTTTCTGCAAGGAGTGGGGTTGGCCGGCGCCGGTGTCGCCCTGTCCGGCACCCCGGGGGAAGCCAATGCCGATGCGCCGGAAACGCGAATCAAGGGGATTAAGGCATCCACCACCATCTGTCCGTTTTGCGCGGTAGGCTGCGGCCTGTTGGTGCACACCAAAAACGGCAAGGTCATCAACATCGAGGGCGACCCCAAACACCCCATCAACCAGGGTGCGCTCTGTTCCAAGGGGAGTTCGCTGTTTCAGGTGGCGGTCAATGAGCGCCGCCTGCAAAAGGTCATGTACCGGGCGCCGGGATCTGACAAGTTCGAGGAAAAGAGCTGGGACTGGGCCCTGGACCGCATCGCCCTGCGCATGAAAGAGACTCGCGACAAATCCTTCAAGTCCAGCGAAATGAATAAGAAGGACAACAAGGAATACGTCGTCAACCGTACTGACGGCATGGCCTTTTTCGGCGGCGCCGGCCTGGATAATGAGGAATGCTACCTCTGGTCAAAATTTGCCCGCGCCATGGGAGTAGGCCAGCTGGAACATCAAGCCCGATTATGACACTCCTCTACAGTCGCCGGTCTGGCGGCTTCATTTGGACGTGGGGCAATGACGAATCACTGGATTGACCTGAAGAACAGCGACAGCATTTTTATCATCGGCTGCAACCCGGCCGAGAATCACCCGATCTCTTTCAAGTGGATCGAAGAAGCCATGGACAACGGCGGCAAGCTGATTGTCGTTGATCCCCGCTACACCCGCAGCGCTTCCAAAGCAGACATCTACGCCCAGGTCCGCCCCGGTACCGACATCGCCTTTCTGGGCGGCATGATCAATTATGCCCTGCAGAACAACCTGATCCATGAGGAGTACGTGCGCGAATATACCAACGCCACCTTCCTCGTCGGAGAAAAATACGATTTCCAGGACGGCCTGTTCTGCTCTTTCGATGATCAGGAAAAGATGTATGACCTGAAATCATGGGCTTACGAAGTCAGTCCAGACGGCAATCCCCGCCGCGACCTGACCATGAAAAACCCGCGCAGTGTCTACCAGCTCCTCAAGAAACACTACTCGCGTTACACGGTAGATATGGTCTGCTCTATCACCGGCACCAAAAAGGAAGACTATCTCAAGGTTGCCCAGAATTTCTGCGCCACCGGCCGTCCTGACAAGGCAGGCACGATCCTCTACGCCATGGGCATTACCCAATCGACTCACGGCACTCAGAATGTCCGCGCCGTGGCCATGCTGCAGATGCTGCTGGGCAATATCGGCATTGCCGGCGGCGGAGTCAACGCCTTGCGCGGTGAATCCAATGTGCAGGGATCCACTGACTACGGCCTGCTGTTTCATCTGCTCCCCGGTTATCTCAAATCACCGGAGTTCGACAACGTAGATCTCAAGAGCTACGTGGAGAAATGGACCCCCAAGACCAAGGACTCCAAGAGCGCCAACTGGTGGGGGAACACACCCAAGTATGTCACCAGCCTGCTCAAGTCCTGGTATGGCGACAATGCCACAGCAGAAAACGACTTCTGCTACTCCTACCTGCCCAAACGCATGGGAAGCTATGCGTACAACAAAATCATTGAAAAGATGGGCAAGGGTGAACTGGAAGGACTGGTCTGCATGGGGATGAACCCGGCCGTCGGCGGTCCCGATTCCGGCCATGCCCGGACAGCGCTGGGCAAGCTCAAGTGGCTGGTGACGGTGGACCTGTGGGAAACCGAGACCTCTATCTTCTGGAAACGCCCCGGCACCAACCCCAAGGAGATCCAGACCGAAGTATTCATGCTGCCGGCAGCTTCGTCAGTGGAGAAGGAAGGGTCCATCTCCAACTCCGGCCGCTGGGCGCAATGGCGCTATAAGGCGGTGGAGCCGGTGGGACAGTCCATGAGCGATCTCTGGATCATCGACCAGTTTTTCAAGAGGGTGCGTAACCTCTACACCAAAGATAAGGGCGTTTTCCCGGAGCCGATCACCAAAATGGCCTGGAACTATGGCACCGGACATGAGCCGGAGGTGCATCTGGTGGCCAAGGAGATCAATGGCTACTTTACCAAAGACGTGACCGTAAAGGAAAAGGATAAAACCCTTGAGTTCAAGGCCGGGGATCCGGTGCCGGGGTTCAAGTACCTGATGGCCGATGGCTCCACAACCGGTGGCTGCTGGATCTACAGCGGTTCCTATACCAAGGACGGCAATCTGATGGCGCGCCGTGACGACAGTGATCCGGGCAACCTGGGAATGTTCCCGAAATGGGCCTGGTGCTGGCCGGTAAACCGCCGCATCATCTACAACCGCGCCTCAGTAAACCCGGCAGGCGAGCCGTTCAATCCCAAGCGCCCGGTTATTGCCTGGGATGGGCTTGAAAAGAAATGGAAGGGCGATGTGCCTGACGGCCCCTGGCCCCCCATGAAAGACGACAAGGAAGGCAAGTATCCCTTCATCATGCTGCCCGAAGGGCATGCCCGGCTGTATGCCCTGGACTTGAAAGATGGTCCGTTCCCCGAACATTACGAGCCGGTGGAGAGTCCGGCCCGCAACCTGATGTCCAAGGTGCAAAACAACCCGAGTGTCAAGATACCCACCAATGTCTCCAGCGACTTGGCCAAGTTTCCCTTTATCGGCACCACCTACCGCATGACCGAACACTGGCAAACCGGCGGCATGACCCGCAGTCTCACCTGGTTGAACGAACTGGTGCCGGATATGTTTGTGGAGATCAGTGAAACCCTGGCCAAACAGAAGGGCATAAAAAAAGGTGACACCGTCAAGGTTACCACCGAACGAGGCTCAATCGAGGCCATGGCCCTGGTTACCTCACGTCTCAGGCCGTTTACTGTGGGAGGCAAGCAGATCGAGCAGATCGGCATGCCCTGGCATTTCGGCTACGCCGGACTGTCTACAGGTGACAGCGCCAATATGCTGACCCCGGCGGTCGGTTGCGCTAACACCAGCATCCCCGAGTTCAAGGCGTTTCTCTGTAATCTTGAAAAAGGGGGTAAAAAGGCATGAGTTCCTCAACCGCAAATTTCGACAAAACAAAGGCATTCCTGATTGATACCACCAAGTGCACCGGCTGCCGTGGCTGTCAGGTGGCTTGTAAGCAGTGGAATCAGCTTAAGGCCGAAGACACCAAGTTCTTCAGCGGCGAGGGGTACCAGAACCCGCCACTGATGTCGGAGTACACCTTTACCCGCGTCAAGTTCAAGGACTATCAGAAGAACGGTCAGAACGAGTTCGCCTTTTACAAAGAGATGTGCATGCACTGCAACGAACCGGCCTGTGCCTCAGTCTGTCCGGTAGGTGCCTTCAAGAAAACTGCCGAAGGACCGGTAATCTACGACGCCAAGCGCTGCATCGGCTGCCGTTTCTGCATGATTGCCTGCCCCTTTGGCGTTCCCAAGTACGAATGGAGCAAGGCCTTTCCCCTGGTGCGCAAATGCACCGGTTGCTACAGCCGCGTCAAGGAAGGGCTGCAGCCGGCCTGTGCCACGGCCTGCCCGACTGCCATTTCCTACGGCAGTCGCGCCGAGATGCTCAAAGAGGCCGGGAAGCGCCTGAAGAATCGACCGGAGCGCTACTACAACGCAATATATGGCAAAGACGAGGCAGGCGGCACCAGCATTCTCTACCTGACCCAGCAACCGCTGGATGAACTGGGCTTCAAGCCGGTCACCAAGCGCTCCCTTCCCTCCTATACCTGGCAGGCGCTGCGCCTGGTTCCAGGGATCTTCCTGACGGTAGGAGGTGGATTGTCCCTTGTTTCCTGGTTCAACCATCGCAAGGAACGGATCAAACGCGAACAGGACCAGCTTAACGGCGCAGCTGCGCCGGAGAACAAGGAGGTTGACCGATGACCGCAGCGGCACGAATTATCATCAATGAAATCAAGGGCTACCACAATTTCCTCAAGTTGATGATCGCCCTGGTGGGACTGGGAGTGCTGGCATCTGCAGTGCGCTTTGTGCTGGGGCTCGGGGTAACCACCAACCTGAATGATGTCTATCCCTGGGGCTTGTGGATATCGTTTGACGTCGTTACTGCTGTGCCGCTGGCAGCCGGGGCCTTTACCCTGGGCGCCATCGTCCACTGCTTTCACATCAAAAAGCTGGAACCGCTGGTGCGACCGGCCATCGTCACCGGCTTTCTGGGCTATTCGCTGGTCAGTGTCGGGCTACTGCTGGACCTGGGGCAACCCCAGCGCGCCTGGCACACCATGGTCTACTGGAACGTTCATTCGCCCATGTTCGAGGTCTCAATGTGCATCATGGCCTATACCACGGTCCTGTTCCTGGAGTTCCTGTCGCCGGTCTGCGAGAAGTTCGGCTATCACCTGCCGCTGCGGGTGCTGCGCTGGCTGGAGATGCCGCTGGTCATCGGAGCTGCGTCCATCTCAACCCTGCACCAATCCTCCCTGGGAACCTTTTTCCTGATTGCCGTGGATAAGCTGCATGCCCTCTGGTACAACCCGCTGCTGCCACTCCTGTTCTGGATGTCGGCAATTTTCACCGGCATTTCGATCATCATCCTGGAAGCAACCATGGTGCACCGCTTTATGGGCCAACCAGATGAGTCCGAACTGCTGGAGGTATTGACCAAAATCCTCCCTTGGGTGCTGGGTGTCTATCTGGTGGTAAAGCTTGCCGCCACTACCCTGCTGTCCCACGGTCCCCTCTTCGACCGTCCCAGTTTGCTGGCACTGTTTCTGGCTGAAATCATCATCGGGGTGATTGCACCGATGTTCATGTTTATGAAGCGGGAATATCGTGAAGACCAGCGGATGCAGTTGCGTGGAGCAACGCTGGTGATTGCCGGCCTGGTGCTGAACCGCTTCAATGTCTCCATGTTCGGCATGGAACAGCCGGATCAGCTGATCTACTACCCATCAATAATTGAGTCACTGGTCACCATCGGGATCATTGCCGCCCATATCCTCTTCTTCGTACTGGTGGCCAAGTACTTCCCGATTTTCGAACATCACCCCGAGACGGTCGATTACTCAATACCTGACCACGCTCGCCGCATCGAACCGGATGGCGGAAGCCATGGCAAGAAATCAGAGACTGTTGCTTAATTAATCATGTTGCGAAAATAGGGATTATATGAAAACCGTCTACACCTATAGCAAAGGCCGCCTCACATCAACCGAGGAAGGGGTCGTCAACGAGTTTCCCCTGGCGCTCACGGTCAATGGCCGGGAGCTGGCAACCCTTATTGCCTCTCCTCACGACCTCAGGTTCCTGGTAGCAGGATTTCTCCGGTTGCAGGGGTTTGTCTCCTCGGTGGCTGATTTTGAGATGCTGTCGGTCTGTAATGACTACGGCATTGCCAATGTCAGGATTAAGGGGGAGCTCCCCGAACGGCTGAAGCCGGTCCTCACCTCAGGGTGCGGGACCGGCATTACCTTCTCGCTGCCGGAGCGGCTCGCTGCCGTTTCCGGCGGGAGCTTTACCCCTGCCGCTCTCTTCGATCTCATGGACCGACTGGCCAGGGAGGCCGACCGCTACCGGACCCATGGCGGTATTCACTCGGCTGCCATTGGCGATGGCAAGGAGCTAATCCTGTATGCGGAGGATATCGGCCGGCATAACACCCTGGACCGGATTGCGGGTGAGGCGTTGCTGAAGGGGATCGATCTGGCTGGCCGGATGTTGGTCACGTCAGGCCGGGTTTCCACGGAGCTGGCGGCCAAGGCCGCCCTGCTGGGCATTCCGCTCATTGCTTCGCGGACCTCTCCCACGGACAAGGCGGTTCAGCTCTGCGATGATGCGGGGATTACCCTGATCGGTTATGTGCGTGGGGGGAAATTCACTGTCTATAGTCATCCGGAACGGCTGCACTTGACGCAGGAGCTTTCGGAACAGGTTACGGCAACGGGCAGGATTCCGGGCATTACCGGCGTTATTCTCGCCGGAGGAGAGTCGCGCCGCATGGGAAGCAACAAGGCGCTCCTGCCATACAAGGGAGGGCAGTTCATCGAAGCGATCTACCGGCAACATGCGGAGCTGTTCGACGAGGTCATTGTCGTCACCAACAACCCCGAACTCTACGCCTTTCTCCCCTGCCGCAAGGTCACAGACCTCCATGTGGGCAAGGGAGCTTTGGCCGGCATCCACGCCGGACTTCACCACAGTAGCAACCCACACATTTTCGTCACTGCCTGTGACATGCCGTACCTGAACAGCGGCCTGATTCGCGGGCTCGCCGCAGTCAGGGGAAACTATGCCGCTCTGGTGCCGGAAAGTGATAGCGGCACGGAACCGTTGCATGCGTTCTATGGTAAGACGGCCCTGCCGGCCATGGATGAGGCCCTTGCAGCAGGGGTCCGCCGGATCGTGCGCCTGTTCGATCGCTTTCCCGTTCGGATCGTGCCTGCTGCCGAGGTGGGCTGCTTAGACCCGGAGTTCGGTTCGTTCCGCAATATCAACACCCCTGATGACTACTACCGCCTCAGGGACGGCGAGCGGGCTGAGCCTGGCGTATCGGCCGATTGCAGCAAGGACCAGCCAGCAGAGATGATGGCGCGGTGAGCAGCTAAGGCAGAGGTCAGCTGTCCAGCATCTCCCGCACACGGCGCAGAAGATCCCAAGGCTGCACCGGCTTCATGACCAGGTCAGTCCGCTCATCCAGCAGATCGCATTGGCGGACAAAATCCATGGTATAACCGCTGATGAAGAGTACCCTGGCCTCCGGGTCCTGCTGCTTGATCCTCTCGCAGGCATCCTTGCCGCTCATCCGCGGCATGATCATATCCATCAGAACCAGCTTGACGTCATCCCGGTGCGCAGCATACTTCTCCACCGCATCCAGGCCATTGATCGCCGTAATCACCCGATAACCGTGACCTACAAGAATCTCCTCGACCAGAGACCTTACATCGGCTTCGTCTTCGGCCACCAGGATGGTTTCGGTGCCGCCGCTCGGCCGGATCGGGCTCGACTCCGGCAACTCGTTAACCTCGGCGAGAGTCACCAGCGGCAGGTAAATCCTGAAAGTAGTACCAATCCCCGGCTCGCTGTAGACGTTTATTAGCCCCTTGTGCTGCTTGAGGATCCCGTAAACGATCGCCATGCCGAGGCCGGTCCCCTTCCCCGGCTCCTTGGTGGTAAAAAACGGCTCGAAGATCTTTTGCCGGGTCTTTTCATCCATCCCCATGCCAGTGTCAGATATGGCAATGCAGGCGTAACGCCCCGGAGCAAGCCCTTCAACAGCGTGCAGCTGTGACGCATCCAACTCCTGGACCCCGGTCTCGATGGTGAGGACGCCCCCTTTCGGCATGGCGTCGCGGGCATTGGTGGCCAGATTGAGCAACACCTGTTCGATCTGGCCACTGTCAACGTCAACCAGCAGATCGTCCGGGCTAAAGAGTGTCCTGAGCTGAATATCCTCGCCGATGATCCTGCCGACAAACTCCTCGATATGCAGCACAATCTCTTTAACATTGGCGATCCGGGTCTTCATCACCTGCTTGCGGCTGAAGGTAAGCAGGTTGCCGGTCAACTGGGCCGCCTTCTCCGATGCGCTGGCAATCTTGCGCACATTTTCCAGTTGCGGCCCGGACAACCCGTCGCCCCGCTTCAGCACATCGGCATACCCCATGATCACCATCAGGATATTGTTGAAATCATGGGCAATCCCTCCGGCAAGCCGGCCGATCGCTTCCATTTTCTGGGATTGCAGCAACTGCTCTTCCAGCCGTTTTCGCTCGGTAATGTCCTCGGCTATCCCCAGCAGATACTGAGCCACCCCGGAATCGTCGAACAGCGGTATCTTCTTGGTGCGCAGGATCAGGTCGTCGCCGCGGCTGGTCTTGGCTGTTTCCTCCTGGATTTCGACAAGCTCGCCCTTGGCCAGAACCTGGCGATCCTGCGCGACAAAGGCTGCTGCCTGCTCGCTAGGGAAGATGTCGAAATCGGTGCGCCCCAGCAGATCTTCCCGCGCATATCCAAGCAACTCCTCAGCCGCCTTGTTGAAGGCGACATAGCGCAGGTCCTTGGCATCTTTGGCAAAAACAATGGCCGGGATATTGTCAACGATATTGCTGAGAAACCGCTCACTGGCGCGCAGCGCCGCTTCGGCCTTGCGCCGTACGGAAATGTCACGGGCAGCGGCGATCACATAGGTGCCGTCGTCAAACCGCATCCGGCTCAAGGTCAGCTCGACCGGGATTTTCCCCTGCTCCTTGGTGAACAGCTCGGCCACGGCCAACGCCTGCGTGCCGTCACCTTCCTGAGAACGGCAGATAAGCGCCACTGCAACCGCAGAAGCAGCCAGATCGGAAAAGGCAAAAATGGAATTGTTCAGCAGTTCGTCGCGGGACCATCTCATTTGCCTGCTGGCGGAGTCGTTGACATCAACGATCAGGGCAGAGGGGACTTCAATCAGGAAGATAATATCGTTGCTGTGATCAATAAACGCCTTGAACCGTTCAAGCTGGTCAAGGCGCTGCTGCAGTTCAGGGTAGTAGGTCTTGCGGAGGGAATATTCGCCGAGTCCGGCCAGCTTCTGCTGCAGAGCATCCTGCTCGGCCTCGGCATCAGAGCGATTCTTCATAGACAACCTCAATGTCCCGGCGCGACGCTCGGCGAGGATTGGTCGCCATGCACGGGTCCTTCAGCGCATGGTCGCTGAAGAAGATGACATCGTCGCGCCCGACGCCGAGTCCCTGCAGGGTCCGGACAATGCCGGCCGAGGCCTTCAGCCCGCGCACGTGCTGCAACAGGGCGCGCTTCCGTTCTCCTGGCACCAGGCCACGCAAATCAAGCCCCATGGCCTCGGCAATAAGATCGAAGCGCTCAGGCACTGCGGAGAAATTGAACTCAATCACATGGTCGAGCAGGATTGCGTTGCATTCGCCATGGGCGATGTCCAGCGCGCCACCCAGGCTGTGGGCCATGGCGTGATTGGCGCCGAGGATGGCATTGGAAAAGGCCAGCCCTGCCTGCAGGCTCCCCTGCATCACCTTGGTATGCAGGTCGAGATCATGCGGAGCGTTAATCGAGGGGAGCAGGCTGGCGGAGAGGAGTCGGATTGCTTCCAAGGCGTGCAGATCGGTCATGGTGGACCGGGCTGTCGAGACGTAGGCCTCGATGGCGTGGGTCATGGCATCCAGGCCGGTGCATGCCGCCAGGTAGGGGTCCATGGAGGTCAGGGTTTCGGGATCGATCAATGCCAGGTCCGGCACCACCGACTTACTGATTATCGCAAACTTGATCCGTTCCTGCGGGCTGCTGATGATGGCGAACTGGGAGACATCGGCCGATGTCCCGCCGGTGGTCGGCACGCAGATCAGCGGTGGCATCGCCGCCCGCACCAGATCCACACCCTCAAACTCGCGGATGTGGCGATGGTTCGAGCTGACAATGCCGATCCCCTTGGCGCAATCTATAGCACTGCCGCCGCCAACGGCAATCAGGGCATTGCACCGTTCCTCCTGGAAAAACGCCACCCCGGCCATGACTTCATCGACCTTGGGGTTCGGCGTCACCCCTGTAAACAGGGCAAACGGTACCCCTGCCTCCTCCAGGCTGGCAGTGACATCTCCGGTCCACCCGGCAGCAACCACCCCAGGATCGGACACCACCAGCACCTTCCGCCCGCCAAGGTTCCTCGCATACTGCCCGGCAAGGTGCCTTGAGCCAACTCCGAAAATAAATTCCGGGGCAAGGAACTTCCGTAGTTCAAATGCATGCGCCATAATATCTTTGCCTCTCGCCTAAAACCTATTCCGCATCAGCAAAACAGGGTTTAACCGTAATTTACTGACATCCAGGCGATATAATCAGTTATGCTTAACATATTCAATAACACTTTTATATTATACCGCGATTACCCAACATTATCATCCCATTTTTCACAGCAACCCTCGGAGCTGGCTGGGGGAGCGGTCAATGGTGCTGCTCTTTATGGTACTAGTCGGATTGGGATACTGCGGATTGGGCCGGGCGCACACGGCGCTCGGCTTGACCAGCGCGGCGCAGTTTGCCGCGACAGCGTCTACGCCGGTGCTGGGCATTCATTGCATTGCAATTTGCAGAATGTTGCTCATTTGATCGATGTACTATACTGAATCGCTGTTTGTAGGAGGGTAGAGGCCTGGGAAATAATATTCTACCGCATGCATTGGGAAGCCTAACCTGAGCCCACCCTGCGGCATTGGAGAGATTAATAGCTTTTCCTGCAATAGTGAAGATACCAGGCTGCGAGCAACGCGATCGCCCAGACCTGTAATCCTGCTGACATCCCCACGTGGGACTTCTCCACGAAGTAAAGCCTCCTGTAGCAGATGAGATGCCTCCGGCCTCATTTTGCTTGCAGCTATCCCTGTTGGAGTAACTGCAAGATTTAGCGTCCGCAACGTCACGTACCCCTTGATACGCTCAAGTAGACCATCGAGTTTTAAAACACCACTCATATACTCAATCTGATCTATACAGGCTTCGAGGAAAAATCGACAAAACATTTCTAGCCCCTGAAGAGAGAGGTTTCCCCGGCCATCAAGATCCCCCTTGCGCGGTGCATCCGCATGGGACAAGGCACTATAGTATCGGTCGCGGTTACGAGCGAGACCGCGACTGACATTCCAAATGCCGTACCCCGGTAATATTTTTCGAAACGCTGCGTCTGTATAGAGCCGAGCGACGCGGCCGTTACCATCCAGAAATGGGTGTATCCACATCAGGCGGTGGTGCGACGCCGCCACGGTTATTATGGGGTAAACACCGTGCGACCGCATACGGTACCTTTGATGAAATCGATCAATAAATGCCTGGAGGCAGCAACTGGCTGGGCCCACATGAGTCCCGACGCGCACGTCGGCTTCCCGAAGTTCACCTCCAATCACCTCCAATCGTTCACCAGTTTCTTCATTTTTAACCCATCGAAGTTCATCGGGAAGCTGGTCGTAAAAAATCTTATGAATCCAGCACAAAAAATTTTTTGAAGTTATTTCTATGTCCGGCTCAATGGTCAGTTGCTCTTCAATCCGGCGCTGACAGTCGATATGCGCAATGCTTTCGATTTGCCTATTACGTTTGGCTGGATCGGACGAGTAGTCCTTTCGAGTAGCTCGTTCAATATCTATTGGATGCGTGGAGTTGCCTTCAATCATGTTACTGTAGTAGCTGTTGATAATTCGTAGAAACTCTCGCATAGAGGCCTGCGTAACCTCAGGTAGTTGCGCTCCAAGGGCAGCCGACTTGGCGAGGATGCGTGCAGCAAGATCTTCTAACTCGCCATTCTCCGCCATCATCGGTTCCATCTCGCTGATTCTTGTGTATAACCCCAACTCTCGCGCCTCTAATTCCGTCATTAACACCGCCTTACACTACAATGTATTGCGCTGTTTTATTTGGTATTTTATATATTGCTTCAAGATTTTTTTATATCATTTATGCCGTCATTAATGCCAGCATAAAAATCGGAGCGGTACTGCAATGGGTCTAATAGAATTGATATTTGTTAAACGGCGCGGGAGCTGACCGGCCCGGTTTCATCAAGGGGCGGTCCTGCTTCCTGGTTGGCAGCTTCACTTTCTGTCTTGCATCTCAATAATGGAAAATGGAGAGTTGACCCTTCTATTTTTCCCCTTGCAGAGCATGAAGATGCCGTGTTGCTCACGTCCGATCACCCCGAGTTTGATCCGTTGTTTGCAGATCCCGGATTCCCCGCACAGGTGCAGTTCATACGCTAAATCCCCAGCTAATAACATTATTTGCCCCTATTGTAGTCAAGCGGGAGTAGTAGTGTGTCAAATACAAGCGAAACTGGTAAATCAACCACTAATAATAATGAAAAAGGATAAAGAGCAGTATTAGTAAGCTTAATAAAATCTAAATCCATTTTTGTGGCTGGATATATACCTTCCCTATAAAAATAATCACGTGGTTCAGTTCTTGAGAATATTGTTCCACAGCCAGAACATAATAAAAAAAATACCACCATTAACAATATCTTCTTCATATTGTGTTACTCCTATTTTTGTTCAACATATTATTGGCCAGTTCACGCGCGCGCGTGAACTGTTGATCCACCCAAAAGGGACATTTAGTCCGTGAACATGAAAAATGGCCAATTCTAATTCTTCTTCAAATCATCGATCCAATCCAGCGCCACTGGTTGTTTCCCCACTGCTTCAGCTCCAAAACTGCTTCGATCTTTGCCATTCTCACCTCTGCCCACATTCTATCAACACCTTTCAGATAACCGTCCCCCCCAATAGAAAAAGGCGCCATTAAGACGCCTCAAAATAGAGCTATTGCACCAGTCATGTCAAGCTGTTACCCCTCTACCCAGCAGACGGATCAAATCATTTTCCGGCAGTCTGACGGTAGCTAACACCTAGGGCATCGGCAGCCCAAATCGCGGCATCGACCATGTCGGAGGTAACGGGGAACCAGGTGGCGTGGATGGTCTCTCCCGGGGCAACGGCAGCTGTCGCCACCTGCCGGATATCGTCGCGCGTTGGCGCTGGCAGGTCCAGATCTGCCAGGCAGATCGGCAGGCCGACCGCATGACAGAACCCCAGCACTTCCCGGATGGCATCTGGCGAACGCCCTTCCAGCACCAGCTGCACCAACACGCCGAAGGCCACCTTTTCACCATGCAGCTTTGCCTTGGTTGCCGCAAGGGTGGTCAAACCGTTATGGATGGAGTGGCCTCCGGCATGGCCGCCGTTTTCCGAACTGAGGCCGCTCAGCAGGGTATTTGCCTCTACGATCGCCTCCACCGCCGGGGTGACAGCCTGTTGCTCCACCGCCAGCCGGGCTGCTGCTCCCCACTCCAGCAGGGTCTCGTAGCAGAGCCTGGCTATGGCGCGTGACGCCAGGGTCTGGCTACCACCACCGGTCAGCGGGTTCGGTGCGGCACTGCGGGCACAGCTGTCGGATTCCCAGTAAGTAGCCAGGGCATCTCCCATCCCGGCCACCAGAAAGCGCACCGGAGCCTTTACGATCAGTTCCGTGTCCACCAGGATACAGTCGGGATTGCGCCGCAGCAGCAAGTAGCGGTCAAAGGCCCCGTCGTTATCATAGATCACCGCCAGGGCCGAGCAAGGGGCATCGGTGGCCACAGTGGTCGGAACGACAATGACCGGCACCGCCAGCTCGTGCGCCACGGCCTTGCCTACGTCGATAGCGGCCCCGCCACCCACCGCAACCACCAGTTCGGTGCCGATGACACTGCCGCAGGCCACCAGCCGGTCGATCTCATATTGCGAGGACGTTCCGCCGAAGATCTCCTGCCGGCTGTCGACCCCGGCGGCCGCCAGACTCGCCTGCACCGCCGGACCGCAGAGGGACAAGGCGGTCTTCCCACCCAGTACCAAGGCAGTCTGCCCGAGCCGGACCGCGTGGCCGCCGATTTCGCTGATGGCCCCTGCTCCCTGTACATATCGACCGGGTGAGCAGAACAAACGGCTCACTCTCTTCTTTTCCGCCGACCCCAGCGTCACGGTCAGTACCCGCCGCAGATTCCGTCGCCCGGCACCTGTTTGATCGGAATCTCCGGCGCGTCCTCCTTGTCGCCCGAAGCGCCGGCGTGGGGCTTGCCCACTTCGTCCAGACCGACTGAGCCGTGGCCCCCTTCCACATTAGGGGCATCGGTCCCCAGGTGGGCGGCACAGACATATTGGGCGCTGTTTGCCTGGGCGCCACAGTGGCGGCAGGTTACCGTCGGGTTGTCAGTGACCCGCTGCAGCTCCGCTGTCAGGCCGGTGGCCTTCAGCTGGCAGATATGGGTGGCGTGGTTGTCGCAGGTGCAGTCCATGATTCCTCCGTTGTGTTGGATATCTTGCCGTATTATGCCAGCCGTGCCGGTAGAAGCACGGTGAAGAGGGTTCCCTCGCCCGGCCGGCTTTCCACTTCGATCTCGCCGCCGTGGCGCTTGACAATGTCATAGGAGAGGGCCAGGCCGAGACCGACCCCCTTCCCCACCTCTTTGGTGGTAAAAAACGGGTCCCAGATCCGGTCGATTATCTCCTGACCAATGCCGCAGCCGGTATCCCTGATCCGGATGACTACCAGGGAGTCCCCTTGCCTCTCGGTCTTGAGTGTCACCCGCCCCGCTCCGGTTATCGCCTGATGGGCGTTGACCAGCAGGTTCATGCAGACCTGGCGCAGGCCGGACGGGTCGCCCATGATCCGCGGCAACCCCTCCTGCAGCTCTTTTACCACCTCAACCTGACGGTAGGCCGACTGGTGCCGCAGCAATTCCAGGATTTCCAGCAGGATCACGTTCATATCCACCAGGGTAAACGAACCGTCTGTCTTTCTGCCAAAGCTGAGCAGATGGTCGATGATCCCCTTGCAGCGGTACGACTCCCGCACGATCACCTCCAGGTAGTGGGGGAAAACGTCCAGCCGACAGTCGTCTTTCAGGGCCGGTTCATCCCGAAAGCGCCGCAACAATGCCTCGGCGCACCCGGCGACCGAAGTGAGCGGATTATTGATTTCGTGGGCGATGCCGGTGGCCAGCACCCCGATGCTCGACATCTTTTCAGTCTGGATCAGGTGCATCTCCTGGAGCCGCTTCCGGGATACGTCCCGGAAAAAGACCAGGGCCCGGTTCCGCTCACCTAGGGCGTCCCGGATCGGCGTGGCAGTGATCTCCACGTACTGGGTTCGCTGGCCGTCCCGCACCGACACGTGGGAGGTCTCTACCCGCTCACCCTGTAACGCCTTCTCCACCGGGCAATCATCCGGCATGGTCGTCGATTCCGGATGAAACAGCTCCCGGCAGGAGTTCCCCGGTTTGATCTCTTTCGGATAGAGCTGCGGGCCGATCAGGTTATGGTGCTGCACCCGCCCTTCCTGGTCATAGACCGTGATGCCGTCGCTGATCGAATCGAAGATCGCCTGCAGTTCGTTGGTCTTGTTACTCAAGTCCACTTCAGCCTGTTTTCTCTCGGTGATGTCCTGGGTGGTGCCGTACAGCTTGACCACCCTGCCGGCAAAGTTGACCTGAGGCTCGACAATGGTATAGACCCAACGCGAACTGCCATCCCTAAACTGGAGCCGATGCTCGATTTCGTAGCTCTTGCCGCACTCGGCACCCATCCGTAGCTGTTCCATGACGGCATCGTGGTCATCGGGATGGACCACGCCAGCAAACGCTTCGCGCGTTGCCTCATCCCTGCCGAGACGCATGATGCGCAACAGTTCGTCCGACGCCTTGATTTCCCCGCTGATTGGGTCGAGGCTCCACGACCCGACATGGGTCATGGACTGGGCCTTAGTAAGGTTGTATTCGCTCTCGGACAGGGCCCGCTCAGCCATCTTCTTTTCGGTGATATCGACCAGGACCGCCAAGCACTCCTCCCCCGATGCGGTTACCATCGCCTCGATCCGCACATAGAGCGGTTGTGGCTTGTCGGAGACGAGCCGCAACCGGCAGGTCTCCTTCCCATACCCGACAAAGACCTTCTGCAAGAACTTGCCGAACAGGAACAGGTCTTCATCAGCAACGAACTGTTCGAAGCGGCGGTTGACCAGCTGGTCCCGGTCCACTCCCAACAGCCGGACGCCGAACAGATTGACCGACTGGATCACCCCTTTCGTGTCAAAGGTGAAATACCCGACCGGCGCGAAGTCATACAGCAACGCGTACTTGTTGCGCGACGCCTCCAGTTCCTCGCGGGAACGGCGCAGCTCCTCGATCTTGGTCTCAAGTTCGGCCTGGTAGGCACTGGATTTATGTTGCTGTTTCACGCGTGTATCCCCAGTAGTGCAATGATGTCGAGTTCATATCTCACCACTGCCTCCGGACATCGGGGTCGAACGCCGGTTGTGCACCGGAATGCCGGGTGTAGTAAGTGCGGTAATCCTGCGGCTCCTCAACCTTTCTTTCCTGTCGGCGATGCTGCCATGCCCTGGTGTCGTTGTGGTCGAAGAGGGTATGGAACAGGTCTTCCACCAACCGGCTCAATTCGTCCACATCCCGCGCCGTCTCCACCCGGTCGCAGTATGAACCGTACAGGTCGAGCTGGCAGTCGCCCCGTTGCCAGATGTCACGCTCTTCAGGGGTGAGCCAGAGCAGGTAGCCGGCCTTTTCCCGGATCGCCTCCAACGCCCAGTCATTGGCTTCGTTGTAATTGTTCCGGCCGTCCCCAATGATGATGATCGCCGGCTTCCCCCGCATATTCTCCAGATGCCGCTCCTTGAAGCTCTTGAAGACATTACCGTAATCGCTGTTGTCGTCCAGATTGACGATGTCTCCCTTGTCGATGGTCTCCAGCAGACAATTGACCGGCATATTCCGGAGCATCGGCGTGATCTCGGCCAGTTCTTTGTTGAAGATGAAGCTCCTGACATGCATCAACCGGTTCTGCAGCGTATGAAGCAGCAGCAGCATGAAGCGGGTGGCGTGGCTCACCGAGTAGCTTACATCGCACAGCACAACGAGCCTCGGCTTCTCTTTCCGCTTGCGCCGCAACGACAACAAGAACGGCACCATGCCGTGCCGGTAGTTCTTCTGGATGGTGCGGATAATGTGGAGTTTGCCCCGGTTCTCCATCTCTTTCATCCGTTGCACATCCTTGCGGATTCGCACCAGCATCCGGGAGACGACCTCCTGCATATCGGCCAGCTCTTCCGGTGTAAAGGGGACCACCCTGCCCTTGTTTGCCCCCTGGGAAAAAGCAACGGTTGGCGGGCTCTTCAGGTAATAGTCGGACGGCTCCGGTGCCGCCATTTTTCCACGAAAACCGTCCAGCTGCACCATGATCTCGGCCCCGGCGCCATCGTCATCGCTCTCTTCCAGCCCCAGCAGGTTTTCCAGATCCTCGGCCGTGGCCTCTTCATCGACGATCAGCAACGGGTCGTCCTTTTCCCTGGTCCGGTACTCCTCGGCCTTCAACTGCTCCCCCTCGACAATATGGATCATGGCAGAGAGGAATTCGCCGGGATCGATATCCAGCGGATTGCACTGACTGCGGCTGAAGAACCAGTCGAATACCTCATCGAATGCCGGCATATCGTTGACATTTTTCACCAGGGTCAACTTGAGAAGCGCTCTTACCGAATCTCGCCCCGAAAGGCCGCCGAAGGCCAGGGCCTGCACGGCATCCAGGCTCTCGCCCGGCGACACCCTGACCCCGCGCTCGCGCAGTGCCGTAACGAATCTGGTGATGATCCGTTCCATACCCTATGCCATTATCTGCAAGGCCAGGTCGGTGACCTGCTTCAGGTCTGCCTGGTGCTTGGCGATCACCCCGACCGTGTTGGCCACGACCGCAGGGGTCAACTGTTTGGTGTGCAGGATCGAGAGTACCTGGGCCCAGTCGAGGGTCTCGGAGACACTTGGGGGCTTGCGCAGGTTCAGTTCGCGTACCTGACGGAGGAATTCCACCATCTGCCGGGCCAGCCCTTCGCACAGCTCCGGGAACTTGGTCCGGACAATGGTAACCTCGCGGTCGAATTCGGGGTAACCGATATAGAGGTAGAGGCAGCGCCGTCTCAAAGCGTCGGAAATCATTCTGGTGCCGTTGCTGGTGAGGATCGCCAGCGGCTTGTGCTCTGCCCCGATGACACCGAGTTCCGGAACCGAAACCTGGAAATCGCTCAGACACTCCAGAAGCAGCGCTTCGAACTCGTCGCCGGAGCGGTCGATCTCGTCGATCAGCAGTAAGGAGCGTTTCGTTGACAGAAAACTCCGCAGGATCGGGCGCTGTACCAGAAAATTCCGGGAGAAGAAGAGACTTTCCTCACTGGAGAGACGCTCGACAGCGGCGCGCAGATCGGTGGATTCCGAGAGGTAGCTGTCCAGCTGGGTCCGTAACAACTGAGTATAGAGCAGCTGCTTGCCGTACTCCCAGTCGTAGAGAGCCTTTCCTTCGTCGATCCCTTCGTAGCACTGCAGGCGGACCAAGGGGAAATCCAGTACCGTCGATAAGGTCTTGGCCAGGCCGGTCTTGCCGACCCCTGGCGGCCCCTCGATCAGAATCGGTTTCTCCATCCGAAGAGCGAGAAAAACCGCCGTGGCAATGGTCTCGTCCGCAATGTAGCCACCGTTTCGGAGAAGCTCCTTAACCTGCTGTTCAGTTATCATGGTTGGCCCCTGAAAATTTGTCGGTAACAAAAAATGCCGCTGGAGTCCTGGAGTTCGCTCCGGCTACCAGCGGCCCAATGAAGGAGTATATGGTTGAACGGTGGGCGTTACCCGCCGGGAATGTCAGGCGCTCGCACTGATTGGAAGCAGTTGCCGCTGGTATGACTGCCCGGAAACTGAAAATCGTTTGCACCTGACCGGAAAATACGCGGAGTCTGGCCAAGGCCAAACCCCGCGCATCGGGACTACATGCAACCTTTGAAGACGGCGCGCATATTGTCGAAACCGATATCTACCGGGTTTCCTTCGGAGCAGATATCGGCAGCAGCGAACTTGGAAAGGCTGTCGAGGTCCTTCTCCTTGAGGCCGAGATCACCGAACTTGGTGGTGATCCCGAGGTCGTCCTTCAGCTCCTGGATCATGTCGATGAACAGCTCGCCGGCCTTCATGTCGGAGATGTTGCGGGTGTCGATGCCAGCGGCGCGGGCCATCATGGCAAAGCGCTCGGGGCAGGCCGGCAGGTTGAGGCGGCAGACGTCCACCAGAGCGATGGCGTTGCAGAGGCCGTGCGGCGAGTCGTAAAGACCGCCCATGGCGTGGGCCATGGAGTGGACGATGCCGAGGCCGGCGCTGTTGAAGCTGTAGGCAGCAGCCATCTCTGCCCAGACCATCTGCTCGATGGCATGGATATTATTCCGGTTGGAAGCGGACTGGCGCAGGTTACCGAAGATCTCGGTGATGGCCCAGAGGCCAGGGCCGTAAGCAGACTGTACGCAGAGCCGGGAAGCGATCGCCTCAACCGCGTGGGTCAGGGCGTCCATACCGGTGTAGGCAGCCAGGTTCGACGACATGCACTGATGGAGCAGCGGGTCGTTGACCGACTTGTGCGGGGTGCACTGAGGATCGAACAGGGCCATCTTGTACATCTTCTCGGTGTGGTTGATGATGGAGAAGCAGGAAACTTCTGAGCCGGTACCGGAGGTGGTATTGATGGCAAGGTGCGGAATCTTGTTCTTCTTGGTGCATTTGAAGGCGCCTTCGAAGGTACGGACGTCCTGGCCGTCGTGGCTGTAGACCAGCTTGATAGCCTTGGCGCAGTCGGTGGTGGAACCGCCGCCGATGCTGACCATGCCGTCGAACTTGCCTGAAGCGAGCACTTTGGCCCCTTCCATGACTTCATAATCCTTCGGGTTCGGGGTCGCCTTGTCATAAACTTCCGAGGCAACTCCAGCGTGCTTCAGCACGCCTTGCACCGCTTCAATGATCCCGGTCCCCTTGAGGCCGGTGGTAACGATAAGGGCATTGGTCATCCCCAACGCCTTGGCATCATTGCCGACCATGGTGTGGGCGCCGATGCCGATGTTCACGGAGGGATAGGCGTGCTGCATCTTAATCGGGTATTCGCGGGATTCGAGGCTAAGGGTCCTTTTGGCATCTCTAAAATGTGGCATCTGTACTTCCTCCTTTTGGGTGTTGTGTATTAATGAATAATGCAAAGTTTGATTCCATACTGCCTGCAAAACGATCCTGCGCCGGGCCAACAATCCAACTCGTTTTCGTCACCTCCTATAACTTTGTTATAGTCAACTGTCACTCAACACTTAAAAGCTCTATTTACAAGCATTAGGTAAGTTAACAACGCCGACAAACTCATTAAGAGCAAGCAGAATGCCAACACTAATAATTGTTTTAATTCAACATGTTATGCTGATTTACACAAAATGGTCTGGCTTTACCCAAAACCATCCAGGGGAATTTTGAAACATCTTTCTACTATTTCTCCCTGTTTATACCTATGGAGATTATCCACACTGAGGAATTTCACCCCGAGCCGAGCAAACCGTGCCATGGGTTAAATGACCAGACAAAAAATTTCTGATTTTTTTCTGAAGCAGAAAGGAAATGGGGGAGCCCAAAAGATCATGTTGGCTGAAGATTGTGGCGGTTTGCTACACCTCCATAACCATAATGTAGACAATTTCTACACTGAGGGCATTTGCAGCAAAAGCAGCGAAATTGCGCTTGAACACGGCCAACAGCTTGAAACAGTAAGATAATTAGAGGAGGGTCTTTGTCATTAGAGGTTATAAAAGAGTCCAGCGCAGAGCATCGAGCAGGCGAACTGTAGAATTTATCCACAACTCACATGTTTGTTCAGAAAAGGGATCAGGTGAGAATTTCTATTGCAGAGCCTGGAGTAACTACACCGCTGCGTAGCACCTTGGCGAAAATTCCCTCCTTCGGCATGACGCAGTCGCCAGCCTGATAGAAAATAGCGCAACGGGTATGGCACACCTTACCGATCTGGGTTACTTCCAGTAGGGCTTCCCCCACTGTCAGCTGCGTCCCGATAGGTAGCGACGGCAGATCGAGTCCTTGCGTGGTGATGTTCTCGGCAAAATCGCCGGCGGTAACCGCAAGCCCCAACGCCTGCATTTTGGCAATGCTTTCCATGGCCAGCAGGCTCACCTGCCGGTGCCACTCCCCGGCATGGGCATCACCGACAATGCCGTGATTTTCCAGTAACTCAACCTGAGCAACCGGCGTCTTTCTCTCACCCTTATTATGACTGATGCACACTGCAACCACTGTGGCTGACATGGGTTCTCCCGTCCTGTTCATCCGCCAATCGCCGCCATGGCGAATGAAGTATAGCTGTTATCTTGTTCGACAAGCGCATGCTGCTTGGGCTTGCAGGCAACCACCGAACGGAGCGCAGCTGCCAGCCCCTCCTGATCACCTCTGGCCAGGAATGGTTTGAGATCAAGACCATTATCTGCAAAGAGACAGCTGCGTACCCTGCCTGAGGCCGTAACCCGGATACGGTTGCAGTCTTCGCAGAAGTGGCCGGTAACTGGGGTGATGATGCCGAAGTCGCCTGCAGCGCCGTCAATGCGGAAGATCCGGGCTGGCCCCGCAAGCCCGTCGCGCTCTTGGGCAACGAAGGGATACCGCCGGCCGATCTGTTCAAGAATCGACTCTCCCGCGACCACCCGCTCTTGCCAGCCATCAGAACGGATTGACGGCATATACTCGATGAAGCGAACCGTAATGGGCCTGTTGAGAGTCAAGGCTGCAAAATCGAGGATTTCTGCATCATTGATACCGCGCATGACCACCATGTTTATCTTGAGCGGAAAACCAGCCCGCTCTGCTGCTGCAATACCGGCCAGCACCTTATTTACGTCGGCACCGCGAGTGATCCTCGCCAGGGTCTCTGGCTGCAGAGAATCAAGACTGATATTGAGCCGCTGCACCCCGGCCTGTCGCAACGGTTCAGCCATCTCGGCCAGAGCCAGGCCGTTGGTGGTCAGGACCAGCTGTCGCAGGCCGGGAATAGCTGCCAACTGCTCAAGAAACCGGATAATCCCTTTGCGCACCAGGGGCTCGCCGCCGGTCACCCTGATTTTCTCAATACCGTTGGCGATGGCAGCCCTGGCAACCAGCAGCAGTTCCTCGTAGCTGAGCACTTCATGATGCTCCAGCAGCCTGATCCCCTCACTGGGCATACAATAGATACAGCGCATATTGCACCGGTCAGTCACCGACAACCGCAGATAGTTGATGTTCCTGCCGTATCCGTCAGTCAACTCCATAACAGCTCCCAGTCACGGCGGTCATACCTCAAGGCCATAACGTTCCAGCTTGGTATAAAGGGTTTTGCGGTCAATCTCCAACGCCTTGGCCGCCCGGCTCTTGTTGCGCTCCACCTTTTCCAGCACCCGCTGGATATGGTCACGCTCCACAACCCAGAGCGGCATAATCGGCACCTCGGTCGCTGCTGTGCTCACCGGTGCCGGGATATGCTTGGGCGGGGCAAAAGGAAGCAGATCCGAGGAGATCAACGGTTCGGACGCAAGGATGCTGGCGCGACGAATAGTATTGCGCAGCTCGCGGACATTGCCAGGCCAGGAATAGGCACTCAGTGCGGCCATGGCCTCCTCGGTGATCTCCCAGTTATTCGGACCGCTGTCATTGGTCGATTTCAAAAAATAGTATGACAGCGGGATAATATCCTCAGGCCGCTCCCGCAGGGGCGGAATAAATATCGACAGCAGATTGATCCGGTGGAACAGGTCCTCACGAAAATCACCCCGTCCTACACATTCTTCAAGCTTCTTGTTCGAGGCAAAGACAAAACGCACGTTGACACTGATGTCGTGGTTGCCCCCCAGGCGGCGGAAGGTGCCGGTCTCAAGGATTCGCAGCAGCTTTACCTGAACATCCAGAGGCATCTCCGAGACTTCATCCATGAACAGGGTGCCGTTATCGGCCAGCTCGAACAGCCCGGCCCGACCTTTGTTGGCGCCGGTAAAAGCCCCCTGGACATGGCCGAACAGCTCGCTTTCAGCGGTGTTCACGTTCAACCGACCACAATTGACCGTAACAAAGGCCTTGCTGGCCCTGCGGCTGGCATCATGCACGGCGCGGGCGAACAGCTCCTTGCCAGCGCCGCTCTCACCGTAGATCAATACATGTTCGTCGGTTGGGCCATAACGTCTGACTGTCTCCAAGACCTTCTGAATAACCGGGCTCTTGCCGACAATACGATGCTGGTCGAGCTTGCTGATTTCCAGTTTCAAGTTGATATTTTCGTAGCGTAACCGGTTCTTTTCGTACGCCTTTTCAATTACCATCTCCAGTTCATCCAGCTTGACCGGCTTGGTAAGGTAATCATAGGCCCCCTGCTTTATGCATTCCACAGCCGTTTCAATAGTTCCGTGGCCCGTAAAGACGATAATCTCCGGGAGGGTTGATTCGGCGCGCATCAGTTTCAGGACCTCCACGCCATCCATGCCAGGCATTTTCATATCAAGCAGGACCAGGTTGTATGCCTCCTGGCGGTATTTCTCCAGGCCGCTTTCTCCATCCGCTGCAGACTCGACTTTGTAGCCACTCCGCACCAGCTCAATCTCCAGAAGCTCCCGCAGTGGCTTTTCATCTTCGACGATAAGTATTTTTGCCTCTTTACGGCCGGTTAGGGTTGACATATGGGAAGCCTCACTGTGAATTTCGATCCTTCTCCGTGCCTGCTCTCCACAAACACCTTACCACCATGCATCTTGATAATATTATAAGTCACTGACAGGCCAAGCCCAATCCCTTTTCCCACCTCCTTGGTGGTGAAAAACGGGTCCCAGATATGTTCCAGCATGGCGGGCGCAATGCCACAGCCGCTATCGCTGATAGTTGCCGACACGGTCCGGTCATCGTGCTCGACAGTGGCTATTTCGATATTCCCCGGACCTTCAATGGACTGAAGAGCATTCATGGTCAGGTTCAGAAACACCTGGCGCAACCCCGACGCATCCCCCTTGACCATCGGCAGGTCTGCCTTAAAAAGCTCCCTGATCTCGATCCGCTCGTTACGGGCCCGGTGGCGCACCAGTTCGAGCACTTCGCCCAATATTTCATTGATATCCACCAGGCCCACCGCTCCTTCCGATTTGCGGCTGAAACTGAGCAGGCTGTCGATGATCCCTTTGCAGCGGTATGACTCGCGGATTATCACTTCCAGGTATTTCTTGAAATCCTGTAACCTGGGATCCGATGTCAACGCCTCATTATCGCGAAAGCGGCGGAGAAGTGCCTCGGAATACCCTGCTACCGAAGTAAGCGGGTTGTTGATCTCGTGAGCCACACCGGCAGCCAGCAGGCCTATGCTGGACAGTTTTTCGGCCTGCAGTAACTGCAGCTCGTTGAGCCGCTTGTCTGTAACATTGCGGATAAATACCAGTGCCCGGGTCTCTTCGTTGGCATCCTCGATCGGGGTCGCGGTCACGTCAAAATAACGATTGTTCCCGATCCGGTCTGCGAGGGAAAAAGATATCTGGGAATCCTGACCGGCCAGGGCCAGCTCCACCGGGCATGATTCCGGCGCCTGGTCGCGATCCGGATGAAACAGCGACTTGCAGCAGCTACCGATTGTTGTTTCTGTGGGGAAGAGATGGGGAGAAACCCTGTTGCGATGCTGCACGCAGCCGCGATGGTCGTAGATGACAACGCTGTCGCTAATGGCATCAAACACCGCCTGCAGCTCTCCGGTCTTGATCCGCAACTCAAGGTTGGCAGCCTCCAGTTCATTGATCTTCTGCTTGACCTCGGAATAAAAACCGATCTTGGAGCTTTCAAGCCCCAAAAGCCGCTCCAGATTCGGCTCATCTACCTTTGTCCGTTTGGCTTCAGCCATCTAGTAGGCCCTCTCCAGGATGGCCAGCAGGTCCTGGGCATCTGCCTGTCGCGGCGAGGTAACAATGCAGACATCCTTGAGCGCCCGCTTGGCCAATTCGGGAAGATCTTCACGCTTTACACCGATGCTGCGCAGGCTGCGGGGAGCGCCGGCAGCTTCCAGCATTTCAACCAGTATCTCCTGTATAATGTCGGAAGCAACGTCAACATTGCCATCAGTGCGACGACCAAGCCCCCAGGCGAGTTCCGGCAGTTTTTCAGTCACTACCGGGATATCGTACTTGACCACTTCCGGCAGCAGAATAGCGTTGATGCTGCCGTGATTGGCATCGTACAGCCCCCCGATCGGATGCGCCAAGGCATGAACGATGCCCAACAGGGAGTTGGAAAAAGCCATGCCGGCATGCAGACTGGCACGCGCCAGGTTTTCAAGATCCTGAGGCCGCCTCTCCTTGACCGCCTCTACCATGCTCTGAGAAACAAGGCGTAGCGCCTTGATGGCATGCACGTCGGTAAGCGAGGTCGAGGCGACGGAAAAGAACGCCTCTAGCGCATGGCTCAAAGCATCGGTTGCAGTAGTACAGACAAATTCGTCAGGCAGGGTTTCCAGGGTATCCGGATCGGTCAGGCTGATATCCGGGGCAACGCAGCGGCTCATGATGGTCAGCTTGCAGCGCTGTTCGGTATCGTTGATTATGGCAAACTGGGAAACATCTGATCCGGTGCCGCAAGTAGTCGGGCAGAGCACCAACGGTGGCAAAGGCCGGATGATCTTGTCCGGACCGACATAATCCCGGATGCGACCTCCGTTAGAAACCAGTATGGCAATCCCTTTGGCCGCATCCATGGCACTCCCGCCACCCAGACCAACGATGACATCGGCACCGTGCCGGACATATTCCAGCGCTCCGGACTCAACTTCCACATCCTTGGGATTGGAGGTGACATTATCATACAGCACCACTTTCAAACCCGCTTCCACAATATGTTTGAGCGCCTTGTCTACCCACCCTGCGGAAAAAAGGCCCTGATCGCTGACCAGCAAGACTTTGTGTCCACCGAGCCTTCGGGCACATGCCCCAATCTGATTCAAAAGCCCGCGACCGAAAATAATTTCCGGAACCTCGAATTTGCAGTGCTGCATGTTGCTTTGCAGATTACCCATGTTTTATGGCCTTGTTGCTTTAACTAGCTGAATTTTATCCAAAATATGTCTTTTGGCGCTCGACTCATTAGATTGAAAGTATACCAGCAATTGTTATGCCGACATCTAACACGGTTCTATTAATTCAGTCTACAAAAACCACATCCGGAACTCGCATCAGTTATTCCTCTTAATTTTACTCTTAATCTTAAAGTGTGGTGAGAAAAAAATCCCCATTGTTGCCATACGCCACACTCTCTTACGCCCTTCTAGGTGCTGAGTTAAACCACCCCAAAACCCTGAAGATACTTTACAGACCTGACATTCGCCGCAATTTTACTTCCTGGCCAGCCTGCAGTTTTATTCAAGAGAATGTTGTTTTATTTATGGCACCACAGTTGCACAACTCCGTTACCTTAACGATCGGCGCGCCGGGCGACGAGAGTAAATACCAACTGGCCGCCTGCTGTTGACTGGAACAGGGTTACTTTCAACAACAGGGGCCGGAGGACTGCAGGGATTGCATACATGATGCGCCAATATGAAAAGGAGGTAGAACATGAAGAAGCTTATTTCAGGAATTACAGCGCTACTCCTAGCACTGAGCATAATCCCCTCGGCACATGCCGGGTTTGTCATCGGCGGTGAAAACGGTTGGCAGTTATCCACCGACGGTATCGTAGATGTATTTTCCACTTACAACACCACCAGCCCGGTACCGGGCGGCACTCGCTTTACCAGCCTGCTCAGCGACACCGCAGGTGCCAATACCGCCTCTCCGGATCAGAGATTCGGCGTAGGCATCGGACTGTTGCCGTCTGTAGTTGCCTTCAATGTCAAGGCACCAACCACTAATGGCGTTGACTCATCTGTCCGCGTCGGTATCTACCCGGCAATACAAAACAAGAGTGGTACCCGCTTCGACACTTCTCCCAACATCGACTTCCGGGAATTCTTCTACACAGCAAAAGGGGCTTATGGTGAGCTGCTTGCCGGTCGTGCGCTCAACCTGTATCAAGGGAAAAACATCCTCACCGACATGACATTGTTAACTGCAGGCGTTGTGCCGTCGCCGGGACTGCGCGGCAACACCACGCTGGGCCATATCGGCTACGGTTACCTCTACGCCAACTTCGGCCCACAGATTCGCTACACGACACCTGATATCAACGGCGTCAAGGTTGCCCTCGCAGTTGGCGAGCCGTACAAAGTAAGCAGCGATACCGGCAAGACCAACACCCCGCGCGTTGAAACCGAGATCTCTTACGCCGGTAAAATCGGCAACACTACCCTCCAGGCATGGGCTTCCGGCCTGTTTCAAAACGCCCCTCGCAGCGATGCGGCAGCAGCCAGGCCAGGTGCCAACAACCAGTCGCTCGGCGGCGCAGCCGGAGTCAGCACGGGGTTCAGCGGAGTCAACCTGCTACTCTCCGGTTACCTCGGTAAAGGACTCGGCATGGTCAGCGCCCAGGATGGCGATGCGTTTGGTTCCACCGCCACGGACGGCGCCGGTGTTGAGCGTCTCCACTGGGGTTTCCTGGCCCAAGCCACCTACAAGCTTACGCCTGATGTCATGCTCGGCGTAAATTACGGACAGAGCCGCCAGAATGAAAGCGATTTTGACATCAGCAATCGCGGCAACTATGGCACTTCTTATTCAGTACCTATCAGCAAGCAGGAAGCGGCAACAGCCACTGTCACCTACAATTTCAACAAATTCACCCAGTTCGTTGCCGAATACACTTACGCCCAGAACACTTGGCACGACAGTGCCACCCAGCACTCGAACCAGTTCGCTGTCGGGACTATGTTCTACTGGTAGCATTCTGGCACACAAAGAAAGGAGCCTCTCATGCCCAAATATGTCATAGAACGCGAAATATCTGGAGCAGGCACAATCCCTCCCCAGGACCTGCAGGCGATCTCACAAAAGTCGTGCAGCGTCCTCAAAGGACTCGGGCCACAGATTCAGTGGGTTGAAAGCTTTGTCACCGACGACAAGATCTACTGTATCTACATCGCTCCCAACAAGGAGATGGTTCTTGAGCACGCCAGGCAAGGGGGATTTCCGGCCAACAGTGTGGCTGAAGTGAAAAGGATGATCGATCCGACTACGGCCGAATAAGCCGTGGTCTTACCCTCTCCCGGATTCGCCGACGTAGCCGAACCGCCAGAGGATATGACGAGGAGAAATTTATGACGTTAGCACTGCTTGTTTTGATCAGTATCATGTGGATCCCGGTAGGGATGTTCTTCCTGGGATACGGAGAAGCCAAAACTACCGGTTTTGTAAGTGCCGTTGTCGGCGTGCTCGTAGTAATCGGGGCAACTCTTCAGGCTGCAGTTTTCACCGACCCGTTCACCGCCGGACTGCTGTTCGTCTTCGGTGTGCTCTACCTGCAAACCGGTCACGCCCTGTTGACCGGAGTGGAAGACCTGCGCACAGTCGGTAACGGCGCTTTGCTCGTTGGTGTCGTCTGTGCCATTTATGCCTATTTCTTTGCCACCGGCGGCGGCTTGAAGCCCGACGGAAAGACTTTTGTCGGCGCCGCCCCCTATCTGGCATTCATGAACCTCACGTTCGTCGTTATCTGTTTTACCGTTACCGGCGTGACCTATGGCAAGATCAGCGGCAAGATTGCCGCCTGGATGTTCATTGTCCTGACCTTCACCTGCCTCCTGACCCCGGCGTTTTCTCTTATGGGGTATGGAAAGCTCCCGTTCTAAGACGGCAGGTCATGACCATTTGACAACTGGATAAGAACTATTACGTCGGATGTGTATCCGGCGGATGATGGTGCAACCTTTGCATCATTTACCAGGGTCAGGTTGCAACCGCTTGAGGTTCGGCCTGACCCTTTCGCATATTTCGGGGATGACATTTCTATCCCCCCAAATAGGTAGCAAATGGAGGCCTGCCATGGTGCAATCATTCCTGAAACGATGCAACGGCTCCGGCATAACAATGCTGATTCTGCTGAGTGCCACTCTGACCCTTACCGGCTGCGCCGGGTTCTCACCAGCAACGCTGCCATCTAAAGCTCTTTGGCAGCTCCGCGACCAGTATGTGGCTGTGGCACCAAAAGAACAGACACCGAATGCTCTCCCTAATGACCATCCAGCCGACCTTACCGCTGATCAGCTGCAATGGGCGCTGGCATCTCTCAAGTTTCATCCCAAAGAAAACGACACGCCAGTGCCTCTTTTCACCGAATATGAACTTTCGGTGTTGAGCACGAATCTCAGTACTGCTCTCTCCCACGCTACCGCCAACGAAGAGGCTATCTTTGCCACCATCGGCAATCACAGCTCACTTTTAGGCCTGGCCAAACGACCGATGGTCACCACCGGCCGTTTGTTTGTGGCAGAGGGTAAGCTCAACCTGATTCTCGGTAAAATCCATGAAGATGTCTCGGACAGAGAAGACCGGCGGCTCAACCCCTTTGTCCCCGGCTCCAGATCCGGGGCCACGGACGCTAACTTCGGCAGGATCAGGTCGGGTATCAAGGGTGTGGAGTTGAAAAACTCCCGTCAAGACTGGATCCTTATCCCGATTGCCGGACTGACAGCCGCACCGCCACTAACCAAGGAGACTCCAGGGAACAGTGATCGGTCTCCGGAATCTTCCGGAACAGCGCCTGCGGTAAAGAGGGGCGAGGAACCTGCCGGTAGCGTCTCCCAGCCAAGAGCAAAAAGCCCTGAAGATAGGCTAAGGACGCTCAACAGCTTGCGGGAACAAAGGCTGATCACCGAAGACGAGTATCGCAGCAAGAGAACGCAGATCCTCAACGACCTCTGACAGCTGGCCCCGTGAAAGATGCCGAACCATTCTTCAGCATCGTCCGTTTCTTGCAGCATTATACGCCAAGGCCGCTTCCCGAAGGAGGCGGCTTTTTCTTTGCCAAATCGTCGCTACAGTCTTGCATGTATGGATAATTGCGGCAATCTTTATGATTGACATCGGTACTGGATGATTTTGTTGACTAAATATAGGGTTCAAAAGGAGGTAATATGCGCGAGCACTCTAAACTGTATCTGAACGGCCAGTGGTTACCCTCTGCAGGGAACCGCGTCATCGAGGTCACCAACCCTGCCACGGAAGAGGTCATCGGCAGAATCCCTGCCGCCAACGCTGCCGATGCGGAGACGGCGGTTGCTGCCGCACGGGCAGCGGCTGATGCCTGGGCAGGTACACCGGTTGCCGAGCGTGCCGCTCTTCTTGGACGGATTCACCAGGGAATGGCCGCCAGGATGGAAGAACTGGCCCAGACCATCACCACCGAGGTCGGGATGCCGATCAAGCTTTCGCGACGCATACAGGCAGGGCTCCCTGCAGCGGTACTTGAAAGTTATATCAAACTGATTGGCGAGTATCAGTTTGAAGAGCGGCTCGGTAACTCCCTGGTGGTCAGAGAACCGGCCGGGGTCGCCGCCTGCATCACCCCATGGAACTATCCCCTCCATCAGGTCATTGCCAAAGTAGCACCGGCGTTGGCCGCCGGTTGCACCGTAGTTCTCAAGCCGAGCGAAGTGGCGCCTCTTTCGGCCTTTATCCTTGCGGAAATAATCCACGAAGCAGGCTTGCCGGCAGGGGTTTTCAACCTGGTGAGTGGCACTGGTGAATCGGTGGGCGAGCTCCTGGCCAGCCATCCCGACGTTGATCTGGTCTCCTTTACCGGCTCGGTTCGGGCCGGTTGCCGGGTAGCCACATTGGCTGCGCCAACGGTCAAAAAGGTAGCGCTGGAACTGGGGGGGAAATCGGCAGCGGTGATCCTCGACGATGCTGATCTGCCTGCTGCGGTCAAGGGAACTGTCGGAGCCTGTTTCATCAATTCCGGTCAGACCTGCACCGCCCATACCCGTTTGCTGGTGCCTGAGGGGAGCTATGCGCAGGCTGCCAACCTTGCAGTCGAGATTGCGCAAACTTACCAGCCCGGCGATCCCCTGAACGAATCGACCCGGCTCGGGCCACTGGCATCCGCAGCACAGCTGAGGCGGGTACGTAGCTTTATCGAGACCGGCATTAGTGAAGGGGCTGAGCTGCTGACCGGCGGGGCAGCGCCTCCACCAGGAATGAAGCGGGGGTTTTATGTCCAGCCAACCGTGTTCGGCCGCGTTACTCCGGCGATGGCTATCGCCCAGGAGGAGATATTCGGCCCTGTCCTCTCCATCATGACATATCGGGATGAGAATGAGGCCATCGCCATTGCCAACGCCACCAAGTATGGACTGGCTGCCGCAGTCTGGTCAGGAGACCAGACAAGGGCCGAACGGGTAGCGCGACGGCTCAGAGCCGGCCAGGTGGACATCAACGGAGGCTCATTCAATCTGCTGGCCCCTTTTGGCGGCTACAAGCAGTCGGGAATCGGCCGAGAACTCGGGAAATACGGGCTGGAAGAGTTTCTGGAGGTAAAAGCGCTGCAATTCAAGGAATAGCTGATGGAGAACTAAGAAAATAAATAATCAAATAGTGACATCCCATAAAATTTGGTCCTGCTGTTGCATTTAAAAGTGCAGGATTGTTCGGATAAAATCCACACAATCCTGCATCAGGTAGCACATACTGCCATGTGTGCTCCTTTCACAAGTCGGGGGGACGCCCCCGACTTTTTTATTACACGGGCAGAAATTGCTCTGTGAGGGCACCTCCACCTCTCGATGTGTAGCGTTATGCAACGCAATCCAACCATGACAGCCTTGCGAAGGCCTTTTTTAATGAGGAAATTTGCTGCGGTTGTAGACAATAGCTACACAACAGACCGTTACTCTTCTCCTAGTTCTCCAATATCAGTGACCGCAGCCATCGACCATGGCAGTCAACAAAAGAGCATTTACTTATAAGTTTAAGCAAGTTACCAATTTCGGCAAGCATTTCGGATCGACGGAACAGGGCAGTAGCCATGGCAAAGGTTTTGCTAAGCATGGTAAGTCCGCTCCTGGCAATGCTTCGGGTCAACAGCTGGACAAACGGATAAGTAGATGAGGGGTCATATGAAGAACTCGAAGATGACATTATCACAGTCGACGATGAACCTGGACTTTGTGAAGAAAGTAGAGC